>CAYWTK010000041.1:0-28062 GCA_964460895.1 uncultured Opitutaceae bacterium | reverse complement strand
TTGACGACGATGCGCGAGGTGACGTCCACGCCGTTCTCGACCAGCCGCGCCTGGTTCGCCTGGGCCGTCAGGGTGTTGCCGTGCGAGTCCTGGCCGGCGGTGAAGCGCAGCTGGGTGATTCCGCTGACCTCCACGGCGCGGCTGTTGAGCTGGTTGAGCGAACCGCCGGTGATCCGCACGTCCGACGCGGAGCCGAGCCGGAGCATCGGCGTCGCGGTGTCCGCGGCGGTGATGTTGCCGACGTAGACCGGACCGGTGAACGTGACGCCGGGCGCGTAGATGCCGACGGGGCCCGCGATGGTCAGGAACGAGGCGTTCGAGGCGCGGATGCCGCCGAAACGGCCGTTCGTGCTCGAGATGGCGATGAACGCGACGTCGGCGATGCCGCCGTAGGAGACCCCGGTGCGGAACAGCGCCTGATTGACGGCGGTCATCCGGCCGACCGTGAAGATGCTCACGTTGGTCGTCTCGTCGGCGCCCGTGATGGTGAGGCAGGCGAGGCCGTCCATGTAGTTCACCGATTGGTTGTACTTCGCCGGGAGCTTCGGTCCGTCCGGGAAGCGCAGGTTGATCGTCAGGCTGCCGGCGCCGGAGAACTCCACCTGCACGATGTCGCCGTCGAGGTCGAGGAACGACGTGCGGGTGACCTGGCCCGCGTCGGCGGTGATGGTCACGGCGCTTCCCGTCAGCAGGACCTGGTCGTAGGTGTTGCCGTTGGGGTGCCGGATGTTGATCCCGACCTCGGTGCCGGTGTCGACGACCTTGGACGTCGAACTCAGGCCCAGGATCCGGGGTTCGGCGAGGTAGGCGCCGGTCGACGAGACCAGCGGGATGTAGAGGCCCGCCTGCTCGGAGCGGACCCCCGCGAGGCTGAGCGTGCTGCCGGTGGTGCCGGTCGGTCGGTCGTTGAAGTGCCACTCGGCGGAGGACGGCGGGGTGCTGCCCAGCGAGACGCTGAACGAGGCCGAACCGCCCGGGGCCGGGCGCTGCACGACGGCGGCGGTGCCGGCACTCCCGCCGGAGCCGCCGCTTCCACCGGTCAGCGCCATCTGGACCGGGGTCAGGCGATTGGTGGTCGTGCCGTCGCCCAGCTGGCCGTTCTCGTTGCTGCCCATCGCCCAGTAGGTGCCGTCGGACTTCTGGAAGATCGAATGGTCCCAGCCCGCGGCCGCCGCGACGACTCCCGTCGCGATCTGCACCGGCGTCGGCCGGAACGTGGTCGTCCCGTCCCCCAGCTGGCCCGCGCTGTTGTCGCCCATGCCCCACAGCGTGCCGTCGGGCTTGAGGATGAGCGTGTGGAACTTCCCGGTGAAGATGCGACCCGCCGCGGCCGGCGTCTGCGGGATGGCGCTGTGCTGGACGACGTTGTTGTGGTTGCCGCTGTTGGCCGCGCGGACCTGGTAGCCCGTGATCGTGCCGTCCGTCTTGAGGAAGACCGTGGACGCGTCGGCGACGGCCAGCGCGGCGACGCCCGTGGCGTACTGCACGGTGGTGGGGTAGGTCGAGCCGATCGACGGCGCGCCTTGGATGCCGTCGCTCACCGTCCCGAAGCCCCAGAGCGTGCCGTCGGACTTCAGGTAGGAGGTGCTGAAGATGCCGGCCGAGATGTGGCTCACGCCGCTGCCGGCCTGGACGGGACGGTAGCCGTTGGCCGCCCCGGTGAGGGCACCGCTGGTCCAGAGACCGCCGTCGGACTTCACGAAGAACGTGTTGCCGTGGTTGACCGCGGCGGTGCGGACCCCCGTGGCGATCGCCACCGGCGTGCTGCGATTCGTGGTGGTGCCGTCGCCCAGTTCGCCGGAGCTGTTGTCGCCCATGCCCCAGAGGGAACCGTCGGACTTGAGGAACACGGTGTGCTCGAGGCTCATGGCCACGCCGGCGACACCGGTGGCGACCTGGGCCGGGGTCGAGCGATTGGCGGTCGAACCGTCGCCGAGGGCGCCGTAGCCGTTGTAGCCCGTGGCCCACAGGGATCCGTCGCTCTTGATGAAGAACAGGCGGGAAATCGCGGCGTAGGCCGACGTCACGCCGGTCGCGACCTGGACCGGGGTCGAGCGATGGGTCGTCGTGCCGTCGCCGAGCTGCCCCACGATATTGTTCCCCACCGACCAGAGGGTGCCGTCGGACTTCACGATGTACGAGGTCTTGACGCCGGCCACCAGCGTCGTCGCCGGGACGGTCACCGAACCGCCGCCGGAGCCGCCGCCGGAACCTCCGGAGCCGCCCGAGCCGCCCCCGCCCGAGCCGCTGCCGGCGGCGACGCCGAGCTGGACCGGCGTCGTGCGGCTCGTGGTCGTGCCGTCGCCCAGGCTGCCGAGATTGGCGCCCATGCCCCAGACCGTGCCGTCGGTCCGGCGGAAAACGGAGTGGTAGGCGCCGCCTGCGACGGCCGACACCCCCGAGCTCAGGATGCGGACGGGGGTCGAGCGGCTCGTCGTGGTGCCGTCGCCCAGCGCGCCGTTGACGTTGTAGCCCATGGCCCAAAGGGAGCCGTCGGTCTTGACGAAGAGCGTGTGGTACTGGCCGCAGGCGACCGCCGTCACGCCGGTGGCGACCTGCACGGGCGTGCTCCGGCTCGTGGTCGTGCCGTCGCCCAACTGCCCGCTCGAGTTGTTGCCCATGCCCCAGAGGGTGCCGTCCGTCTTCACGAACATGGTGTGGCCGTAGCCGGCGCTGACGCGGGAGACGCCGCTGAGGACCACCTTGACCGCGCTCGTCCGGGCGGTGGTGGTGCCGTCGCCGAGCTGACCGCTCGAGTTGTTGCCCATCGTCCACAGCGAACCGTCCGCGCGCACGAACGCCGCGTGGTCGACGCCCGCCGCGATGGCGGTGACGCTCGTGGCCAGCTGCACCGGCGAGAGGCGACGCGTGGTGCTTCCGTTGCCGAGGGACCCAAACTGGTTCCAGCCATGCACCCACAGGGTGCCGTCCGTCTTGAGCGTGAGGGTGGCGTCGCCTCCGGGAGCGACGGCGGCGACGCTGCTGTTGACCCGGGTCCAGTCGACGCGGTTCGTGGTCGTGCCGTCGCCCAGCTGCCCGGCCTCGTTGCGGCCCGTGGCGTAGAGCGAGCCGTCGGTCCGGACGAGGAAGGTGAAGTCGTGGGGTCCGGCCGCGACCGAGGCGATGCTCACGCCGGTGTTGACCGGTGTCAGCCGGCTGGTGGTCGTGCCGTCGCCGATATCGCCGTAGTTGTTGCGACCCATCGCCCAGATCTTGCCGTCGGCACTGATGTAGAAGGAGGAATTCGAGCCGGCGGCGATCTTCGGCGCCGCGGCGGGCGTGCCGCTCGATCCGCCGGTGATGACCATCGGCGTGGCGAAGTTGACGAAGTCGCGCTCGACGTAGCCGTCGTTGAGGCTGGAGCCGTCGTACTCCGTGACGATCATCGTCACGTACCACGTGCCCGTCGGAGGCGGGGTGAAGGCGAGCGTGCCGCTGTTGAGGTTCAGGTAGGAGCTGCCCGCGTTGAGGGGGCTGAGGGAGAATTGCGCGAGCTTGTGGCCGCTGGCGCCGCCGCCGTTGTAGGGGGAGGCGGTGGCCCAGAGCTCGACCCGCAGGCTGCCGGTGCGGTTGGCCGCGCTGTTGCGCACCTCGCCGACCCCGAGGACCACGGTCGTGTTGTTGTTGCCCGGCGTGTAGGTGCAGAGTCCGCCGATCTGCAGGTACGTGCCGGACCCGCCGTTGCTGCCGCCGGAGCCGCCGCTCGAACTGACCACGAGGCGGCTGCCGAAGCCGCCGAAGTCGCGGATCGTGAAGCCGTCGTTGGAGCCGGCGGCCGTGTACTCGGAGACCACGAGCGTGACGTGCCAGGTCCCCGTCGGCGGCGCGCTGTACGCGATCGTGCCCGACGAAACGTTGACCCACGACGACCCGGCGTTGAGCGGCGAGAGCGTGTGCTGGGCGAGCTTGTAGCCGGAGATGTTGCCCCCGGAATACGCGGAGGACGTCGCCCACAGCTCCAACCGGATCGTGCCGCTCGTCCCGCTCGTGGAGTTGTTCGTGATGCGGTCCACGCGGATCACCGCCGTGGAGGCGCTGAGCGTCTGCCACGAGTAGTTGCCGGAGAAATCGAGGTTCGCCGCGCGCGCCAGAGAGGCGCCGACAAACAGGCCGAGCAGGGCGACCAACCAGCGGGGGGAGAGGGATTTCATGGGGTGCGAGGGGATTCGCCGCGCTCGGGGCGGGGGTGACGGTGGCGTTTCGACCAGGGGCACCCGGCAGATTTCATGCCAGCTCCGTCTGCGAGGCGCTCCGTGCCGGCCGTCGGCCCGGAAGGGCGGCGCTGCAGACAGGGTCTGGTGCGCCTGACGACGCCGCCAAGTGTGACGGGACGGCGTCGCCACGGACGGCGGATGGGGGAGTCACCCGTTGCGGGGGGAGACGAGCGTGGTCCATGCGGGGTGGCGAGGACGCCGGGGTAGCGGGCAGGAGGACGCCAGAGGCACCGAATCGTGTCAACCTACCCGGCGACCGCGTGACTTTCGGGACAGAGACATTCGCACCTAGGGACGCAGGGGCATCCGGAATGACGCACGCGCCGCTCCCGCTCCAACCAAGGAGGTGGCTGCTCGCCTGGCCTAGGTCCGCCGAGCCGTCGCGAGGCGGGGCTTTCGCCCGGTTCTGACTCGTCCGGCCGACCTGCCGGATGGTGGAGCGGAGGAGTCCTCGATTGCCAGCCTCGGTCCGCCGGGCTGACTTCGGCGCGTGACCTTCACGCCCGCCAGCCCCGGTTCGCTCGCCGTCTTCCTGGTCGTCGTCGCCTTCGTGGTCGCGGCCTTCCTCGCCGCCGGACATCGGGCCTTCGGTCGCCGGGCGGGCGCGACCGCGGCGTTGGCGGCGACGCTGGCCGCCTGGCTCGGCGGACTTTCCGCGCTCGTCGCGAGCGGACGCCTTCCGGGGCTGCCGCTCTTCTTCGGCGCGGTGCTGCTGGTCAGCACGCTGGCCGCGCTTTCGCCCCTAGGGGCGCGCTTCGCCGCGACCGTGCCGCTCGGCGCGCTGGTGGGCTTCCAAGGCTTTCGCCTCCCGCTGGAGCTGGTGCTCCACGACTGGGCGCGTCAGGGCACGATTCCCGGCACGATGACCTGGTCGGGGCAGAACTGGGACATCGTCGCCGGCCTCGTCGCCCTGCTCGCCGCGCCGTTCGCGGCACGGCGTCGCGGCGTCGCCTGGGGCGCGAACGTCGTCGGGCTGCTCCTGCTGCTCAATGTCATGCGCGTGGCGGTCCTTTCCTCGCCCCTGCCCTTCGGCTGGGGCCAGCAGCCACCGCTCGTGCTCGCCTGGCATTGGCCCTACGCGCTCATCGGCCCGGTCTGCGTCGGCGGCGCCCTCTTCGGGCACCTCGTGCTCACCCGGGCGCTCCTGCGCGGATCCTGACGCGCGGGCGCATCCCGGTCCCCGCGTCGGGCCGCCCGCCCCGCCCGCGCTCCGAGCAGGGTCCGGCCCCGCGCATCCGCGGGCGGAATCCGGGCGTAACGTCACTCCCCGATGACCATGGCACCGCCCGAGGCCCAACTGCTCCTGCTCGACAGCCAGGACTACTCCTCCGCCCTGCTGCGGGACGAGCTGCTGCGCCGGGGCTTCCCGCGGGTCGCGCATGGCGACCCGGCGGGCGACCTGCGCGCCGCGCTCGCGGGAGGCGAGCCCGACGTGGTCATCGTCAACTACCACTTCGACAGCGAGCGGAGCCTCGACGCCTGCGCCGAGGTCAAGCGGCTGGCGCCGGCGGTGCCGGTGGTCGCGATCGCCTCGGCCGGCCCGGCGCTGAAGCACGTGAGCGCGTGGGCGCGCCGGACGCGTCACATCGACGTG
Source organism: uncultured Opitutaceae bacterium (assembly GCA_964460895.1). Classification (GTDB taxonomy): domain Bacteria; phylum Verrucomicrobiota; class Verrucomicrobiia; order Opitutales; family Opitutaceae; genus Didemnitutus. Next base: position 22,254 of record CAYWTK010000041.1, on the reverse strand, counting down.
GTGATCGAGAAGCCGCTCTCGGACGAGCGGTTCTTCGTCGTGGTCGGCGACCTGGCCTCCGCCCGCCAGGCGGTCCGCCGGCAGCAGGCCCACCTCGCGCGGCTGACGAACCTCGTGCCCGAGCCCGCGCTCGACGCCCTCCGCCAGGACCGCCCCGGCGAGGCCGAGCTCTTCGAGGCCGCGGTCCTGTTCACCGACGTCCGGCGCTCGACGCAGCTGATCGCGACCCTCCGTCCGGAGGACTACTTCGCGGCCCTCAACCGCGCGCTCAGCGCGCAGAGCCGCGTGCTCGAATCCGGCCGCGGCTCGGTCGTCAAGTACACCGGCGACGGCGTGCTCGCGATCTTCCGGGGCCTGGGCAGCACCCGGCTCGCCCTCCGCGCCGGACTGGAGCTCACGAACCACGAGGCGCAGGAGATCCTGCCCTTCGGCATCGGACTGGCCCACGGCCTGGTCCTCGGCGGCTTCGTGGGCGACTCCCACCAGTCCGGACGCCGCGCGCAGTACGACGTCATCGGTTCGACCGTCCACCTCGCCGCCCGCCTCTGCACGCTCGCGCATCCCGGCGAACTGGTGACGACCCGGCGCCTCCAGCTCGCGGCCCGCGCCGAGACGCCCGAGGCGCGCCCGGTGGGACCGGTCGCCCTCCGCGGCTTCGCGGAGAGCGTGGATTGCGTGGCCTTCCGCGCGGCTCCGTCCCCCACCCCCTCCCTCCCATGAACGAACGATTCAGCACCTCCCAGATCAGCAAGGTCATCGACCAGGCCCTCCTCTACCAGTGCGCCTGCCCCGCGCAGGTCTGCCGCGCGATCTTCGAGCTGCGCGAACTCCACGCCTACCAGCTCAACTGCGCCAACGACACGGCCAACGACCGCGTCGTGCACGAGACGATCGCGGCGGCCACGGCCCGCTCCCACGAACTCATGGAGGAGTGCCTGGCGCGGATCCTCGAACTCGAGGGCTGGGACCTGGCGACGCTCACGATGCCCGCGTCCCTGCGGAAGAAGCCGGCCAAGTCGATCTGAGCCCGGGGGACGGCCGGGAGGCGTCACCGCCCCCGGTCGAATCCACGCTCCAGCGTCTTCGGCCCCGCCGGGGCCACGATCTCCGGGAAGAACAGCCGGGCGACCGCCGCAGCCATGTAGGGGTACATGTCCGCGTAGTTGCTCAGCACGATGATCGTCAGCTTCTCCTCGGGAAAGCGCAGGACATCCCCGAGCCCGGGACCGCCGGAGTGCCCGTACGCCTCGCGGCCGCCCATGACCTGCCGGTTCCACCCGAGGGCCGTGAACGAGCCGTCGAGGGGCGTTCTCCTCGCGAGCTGCGCCACGGTCGCCGGCCGCACGAACGTCCCCTTGTCCAGCGCGACCGCCCAGCGGATGGCGTCCTCGATCGTCGTGTAGAGGCCGCCGCTGCAGTAGGAGGCCGGGTTGTAGTAGTTCTTGAAGAGGAGCGGCCCTCCCTTCCCCCGCGTGAACAGCTGGCTCCTGTGCCGCAGCGGCTTCATCACCTGCGCGGGAAATCGCCGCACCTCGTCGTCGAAGCCGGTGCCGGACAGTCCCATCGGAGCGAAAAGTTCCGCCGCGAAGACCTCGGTGATCGGCCGTCCACCGACCTTCTCGAGCACCATCTGCAACACGAACGCGTCCCCCTTCAGGTAATCCTCCTTCTCGCCGGGCCGGAACGCGAGATCACCCGCACGCATCTCCTCGTAGATCCGCTCCTGCGTGACGGCGCCCTCGGTCCCTCCCGGCCCGGTGCCGAGGAAACCGCCGATCGACGGCGGCCAGGGAATTCCCGACTGGTGCGAAAGGAGATGGGCGATGCTCACGTCCTTCCAGCGCTCCGGCGCGTCCGGCAGATGGCGCACGACGGGATCGTCGAGCCGGATGCGTTCCTGCTCGATGAAGCGCATGACGAGCGTGGAGGTGAAGAGCTTGGTGACGGACGCGATCTGGAACGCCGTCGACGCGGTGACGGGCGCATCCCACTCCAGGTTGGCCAGCCCATAGACACCCAGGTGCGCGACCTCTCCATCCTTCACCACGGCGACGGCCATGCCCGGCACCCGCAGTTCCGCCATCTCCGCCTCGACCAGCCGGTCGATGGACGCCAAACGGGGGGAATCCGCCCGAGCAGCGAGGACGGCGACGGCGGCGAGGAGGAGCGCGGAGGATCTCAGGCGCGGCATGAATCGGGAGAATGCAGAGACGCTCCCCGGGGACAAGGCCCCTCCCCCGAACCGCCGCTCCCCGACCGTGACGTGGACCGCATCCGCTCCGGTGCACGACGGCAGCGCAGCGGACAGGGGTGAGGGTGGCGTTGGTTCGGCCCGGTCCGGCCCGGCGGAGCGTGGGCTGCGCATCGCGGGGAAGTCTCCCCCGGACGCGTCAACCCCGCCGCGAACCCGACCGCAGGAAGCGATCTCTGCCGGACCGAGCTCCGTCCGCGGGACGCGCACGTACCCCGTGCGGCCCGCTCACTCCGCGCGGAGCGCCTCGGTGGGCGCGACGGCCGCCGCGCGCCGCGCCGGCAGCCAGCAGGCGAGCAGGCCCACCGCGGACAGGAGCGCGACGACGGCGCCGAACACGACCGGGTCCGTCGGCGAGACGAGCCCGATGATCGAGCTCAGCAGCCGCGTGGCGGCGAACGCGGCGGCGAGGCCGACCGCGAGGCCGACCCCGAGCTGCGCGAGGCCGCGCCCCAGCATCAGCCGCACGACGCGCCCGGCCGTGGCGCCGAGCGCCAGGCGGATGCCGATCTCGCGCGTGCGCTGGGCCGTGCTCTGCGCCACGACCGCATAGAGGCCGACCGAGGCCATCAGCAGCGCGATCGCCGCGAACGAGAGGAACAGGGCGCCGAAGACCCGCAGGAACCAGTGGTTCCGCTCGATGGCCGCGCGCAGCGTGAGGATCTCGGAGACCGGGAGGTCGGGATCGAGCTCCTGGATGGCCGCGCGCACCGCCGGCGCGAGCGCGGACGGGTCGCCGGTCGCGCGGATCATGACGCCGACCCACGCCCACGGCTCCTGCCGGTTCGACAGGAACACGAGCGGCGGGGCGTCGCGGTCCTGCGTGTTGTGGACGACGTCGCCCGCGACGCCGACGACGGTGACCCACGGCCCGGGCGTGCGGTCGTCGAGGAGCATCCGGAAGCGCCGGCCCACCGGCGACTCGTCGCCGAAATGGCGCCGGGCGAACTGGCGCGTCACGACCGCCGCCTCACGGCCGGTCGTCCCGTCGAGGTCCTCGAGCAGGCGGCCCGCGAGCAGCGGAAGGCCGATCGCCGGCAGGTAGTCGGGGGAGGCGAACACGACGGAGACCCGCAGCGGCGCCTGCGGCTCGGGCGTGCGGCCCTCGATCTCCAGCGGCCGCATCTGCGAGCCGAGCCCGGGCAGCTCCGACGCGAGCGAGACGTGCGTCACGCCGGGCAGCGCCCGCAGGCGCTGCTGGAGGCGGTCGTGCATGGCCCGGCGCGATTCCGGGGACTCGTAGCGCTCGCCCTTGCGGTCGGGCAGCGCGAGGCGCAGGCCGACGATCTCGTGCGCGGGCACGAAGGGATTGATCCGCTGCACCTCGAGGAAGCCCTTCATCAGCAACCCGGCGCCGGCGAGCAGCACGACGGTCGCGGCGAACTGGAAGACGACCAGCAGCGCGCTCAGGCGTCCGCCGCGCGCCGAACCGGCCGCCGTGCCGTCCTTCAGCGCGGTGTTGAGGTCCACGCGCGAGGCCCGCAGCGCCGGCACCAGGCCGAAGACGAGCCCGCTCGCGACCGAGACGGTCGCGAAGTAGGCGAAGGCCACCCAATCCATCGTGAAGTGGATCCAGTACGGCCGGCCGACGTCCTGGGTCGCGAGGTCGAACGCCCGGACGCCGAACGAGGCGAAGCCGAGGCCCACCAAGCCGCCCAGCACGCTGAGGAGGACGCTCTCGACCAGCAGCTGGCGCATGAGCCGGCCCCGCGAGGCGCCCAGCGCGGCCCGCACGGCGATCTCGCGGCGGCGCACCAGCGCCCGGCTGAGCATCAGGTTCGCCACGTTGGCGCAGGCGATGAGGAGCACGAACCCGACCGCCCCGAGCATGAGCAGGAAGATGAGCCGGATGGGCCCGCCGTTCATCACGTCGTGGAAGGTCTGGACGCGGACCGTGGTGTCCCGGTTGCTGTCGGGATAGTCCCGCGCGAGCCGCGCCGCGATCACGCCGAGGTCGGCCTGCGCGTCCGCGACGCTCACGCCCTCCCGGCGCAGTCCGAAGACCATGAGCTGGCGCGTGGTGCGGAGCTCCCGGTCCGCGTTCGGCGCGTAGGGCAGCCACACCTGCTGCGTGTCGGGAAAGGCGAAGCCCTCGGGCATGACGCCGACGATCGTCGCCGGCGCGCCGTTGACGCGGATCGGGCGCCCCACGACGTCCGCCGCGCCGCCGTAGCGGGATCGCCAGACCTGGTGGCCGAGCAGCACGACGGCCGGGGCGCCGGCCTCGCCGTCCGCCGCCGTGAACCCGCGGCCGAGGATCGGCGGCGTCGGGATCATGTCGAACAGCCCGGTCGTGACCAGGCCGGCGCGGAAGCGCTCCGGCGGCAGCCCCGCCTCGCTGATCACCGGCGAACTGCGGGCGACCGCCTCCAGCCGTTCGAAGGTCCGGTTGCCGTCGCGGTAGGCGCGGTACTCGGCGAGCGAGACGGGCTGCCGGTCGTTGCGGTCGGTCGCGTGGTCGTTGGAGACCACGACCAGCCGCTCCCCGCCCGGCACGGGCACGGGCTTGAAGAGGACGGCGTTCACCAGGGTGAACACCGTCGAATTGATGCCGATGCCCAGGCCGAGGGTCGCGATGACGGCGGCGGAGAACCAGCCGTGGCGGACGAGCTGACGAAGGGCGAAGCGGAGATCGTGGAGCATCGGACGGAAGGGAAATGCCGCCGTCCGCCGACCGGGAGGCCAGCGAACGAGGTGGCGGCGAACCACGGCAGAACCCCCCGATCGCCGGAAAAGTCGCAGGAAAATCGCCGCCACGCCCTGCGCCGCTCCGCCCGCTGGGGCCGGAGCGCCCCGTCCCGGCCGGCGAGCTGGACGGATCGGAGGTTCTCGGAACCGCGAAGTTCGGTTTGCCCGCCGCACCTTTTCCTCCATTTCCTCTGGCGGCCCGGCCACCGCACCATGTCGCCCACCACCCCCTCCTCCGAGGCCGCCCGACTCGCGGCGCTGCAGGCGTACCGCATCCTCGATACGCCTCCGGAGCGGGAATACGACGACCTCGCCGCCTTGGCGGCCGAGATCTGCGGCGCCCCGATCGCCGCCATCAGCCTCGTGGACGAGTCCCGCCAGTGGTTCAAGGCGGCGGTCGGCTTCGCCGAGCGGGAGACGCCCCGCGACATCTCGTTCTGCTCCGTCGCCATCCGCGCGCCGGGCGACGACCTCTTCGTCGTCGCCGACGCCACCCGCGACCCGCGCTTCGCCTCCTACGCCAACGTGACCGGCGAACCGCACATCCGCTTCTACGCCGGCGCGCCCCTGGTCTCGTCCGACGGCTTCGCCCTCGGCTCCCTCTGCGTCATCGACCGCCGCCCGCGCACGCTCACGTCCGCGCAGGAGCGCACCCTGCGCGTCCTCCGGCGGCACGTCGTCAACGCGCTCGAGCTCCGCCGGCTCCTCCACGCGCAGCGCGCGACCATCGAGCAGCTCCACGCGACCCAGCGCGCCCTCGAGGAGGCGCGGGCCGGCGCCGTGGCGGCGACCGAGGCGAAGAGCCGCTTCCTCGCGACGATGACGCACGAGATCCGGACCCCGCTCTCCGCCATCTCCGGCCTCGCCGGGTGGCTCGACGACGCGCCCCTCGCTCCCGAGCACCGCGAGGCCGTCGAGGGCATCCGCGCGAGCACCGAACTCCTTCTCCGGCTGGTCAACGACGTCCTCGACCTCGCGAAGGTCGAGTCGGGCCGCATGGAGCTCGAGCTGGCGCCCTTCTCCCCCCGCGACTGCGTCCGCCGCTCCCTCGACCTCGTGCGGCCGTCCGCCGTCGCGAAGGGGCTGCGGCTCGACCTCGAGGTCGCCGACGACGTGCCCGCGCTGGTGCGCGGCGACGCGACCCGCATCACCCAGGTGCTGATCAACCTCCTGGGCAACGCCGTGAAGTTCACCGCCGCGGGCTCCGTCCACCTGCGCGTCCGCGTGGACCGGCGGGAGTCGGACTCCCTGCTCCTCGGCTTCGCGGTCCGCGACACCGGCATCGGGCTCGACCCCGCGCAGGCCGAGCACCTGTTCCAGGAGTTCACTCAGGCCGACGCCTCCACCACGCGCAAGTACGGCGGGACCGGCCTCGGCCTCGCCATCAGCCGGCGCCTGGTCGAGCTGCACGGCGGCCGCCTCACCGTCGACAGCCGGCCGGGCGAGGGCGCGACGTTCGCCTTCACCGTGCGCGTGCAACCCGCGGGCGCCACCGGCGACCGGACGATCGGCGCGGACTTCGCGCGGCGCCACCCCTGCCGCATCCTGCTCGTGGAGGACGATCCGGTGAACCGCAAGATCGCCGCCTACCTGCTCCAGCGCCTCGGCTATTCCGCCGAATCCGCCGCCAACGGACGCGACGCGGTCGCGGCCTGGCGCAGCGGACCGTTCGACCTCGTCCTGATGGACATGGAGATGCCGGTGATGGACGGCCTCGCCGCCACCGCCGCGATCCGCGCCGAGACCGGCCGGCCCCAGCCCCGCATCGTGATGCTCAGCGCCCACACCGACGAGGCCCAGCGTCGCCGCTGCCTCGCCGCGGGCGCCGATGACTACCTCACGAAGCCGCTCCAGCTGGACCGGCTGGCCGCGACCATCGCGCGCGTCACCGGCCCGCCGGCCGCACGCGGCGGCGCCTGACCGCGGGGGACGCCGCCGCGCCGCGCCTCAGCGGTCGCGGCCCAGCAGCAGGCGCAGCGAATTGAGGCACACGAGCACCGTGCTGCCCTCGTGGGCGAGCACGCCGACGCTCAAGGGAATCGCGCCCGCCAGCGAGACGAAGACCATCACCACGACCGTGCCGAGCGAGACGAGGAGGTTCTGGCGGATGACCCGCCGCGCGCGGCGGCTGAGCCGGTAGGCGGCGGCGAAGTTCTCGATCCGGTCGTGCATCAGCACGACCTCGGCCTGCTCCAGCGCCGCATCGCTCCCGCGCGCGCCCATCGCCACCGCGACGTGCGCGGCGGCGAGGCTCGGGGCGTCGTTCACGCCGTCGCCGACCATCGCCACGCGCCGGCCGGCGCGTCCGAGCTCCGCGACCGCCTCGACCTTCTCCTCGGGCGAGAGGCCCGAGCGCACCTCGTCGAGACCGAGCTCGCGCGCGACGGCCTCCGCCGTGTGCCTCCGGTCGCCCGTGAGCATCACCGAGCGCAGCCCCGCGGACCGCAGCCACTCCAGCGTCGCCCGCGACTCCGGGCGCAGCTGGTCCCGCAGCAGCAGCCGGCCGACGAGGCCGCGGCCGACGACCCACACCTCCGAGAACTCCGGCGGCGCCGCCGGCACGCGCTCGAGCCAGTCGGCGAACGGCCCGGCCGCGACGAGCTCGCGCCGGCCGAGCACGACCGGGGAGCCGTCCACCACCGCGCGCACGCCCTGCCCCGTGATGGATTCGAAGCGCCCGACCTCCACGGGGGCGACGCCCTCGCGGCGGGCGTGCCGCGTGACCGCGCGCGCGATCGGGTGCTGGGAATTGCGCTCGAGCCCGTGCGCGAGCGCGAGCAGTTCGACCTCGCGGCCCGGCGGGAAGCTCTCGACCGCGGCGACCGCGAGCTCGCCGGTCGTGAGCGTCCCGGTCTTGTCCAGCGCGACGAGGTCCACGTCCGCCAGCTTCTCGATCGCCGCGCCGCCCCGGAAGAGCACCCCGTGCCGCGCGCCCCAGGCGATCGCCGCGAGGATGGCCGAGGGGATCGAGAGCACGAGCGCGCAGGGGCTGAGGACGACGAGCAGCGTCATCGCGCGGTAGAAGGCCGAGGCCTGCTCCGCCGTGCCCCGGAAGGGCGGCAGGCCGACGACCAGCCACCAGACGAGGAACATCGCGGCCGTCGCGCCGAGCACGACCAGCGTGTAGCCGCCGCCGAAGCGGTCGGTGAAGCGCTGGCTCGGCGCCTTCAGGCGCTGGGCGGTGTGGATCAGCCGGATGATCCGCTGCAGCGTGCTCTCGGCGGGCAGGCGGCGCACGTCCACCTCCAGCACGCCCCAGAGGTTGAGCGTCCCGCTGAAGACGGCCGCGCCGACGGCCTTGTCCACCGGCGCGGCCTCGCCGGTGAGGTTCGACTCGTCGCTCGCCGACTCGCCCCGCACGACCTCGCCGTCCGCGGCGAACGCCTCGCCGGGCTTCACCACCAGCCGGTCGCCGACGCGCAGGGCGTCCACCGGCACCACCTCGTGCCCGCCGTCGGCGGCGACGCGGGTCGCCTGCTTCGGCGCGGTGTGGAGGAGCGACGACACCTCGCGGCGGGTGCGCTCGGTCGCGTACTCCTCCATCGCCCCGGCGCCGGAGAAGAGGAACAGCAGCAGCACGGCCTCGCCCCACGCGCCGACCGCGACCGCCCCGACCGCCACCGCGAGCATGAGGAAATGGATCTCGAGCCGGCGCTGCCGCAGGTTGTCCCAAGCGTCGACCGCGGCATCCCAGCCGCCCGCCACCAGCGCGACCGCGTACAGCGACGTCTCGACCCAGCCGGGGGCGCCGAGGCGTCCGGCCGCGAAGGCGGCGAGGCCCGCGACGCCGCAGCCGGCCGCGAGGCCGGCCAGCAGCCGCCACTCCGACTCCTCGCCGGGCGCGGGCTCCGGCTCCGCCGCCTCCGGCAGCGCGTACTCCTGCCAGCGGTAGAAGCGCGGCGCGGTCGCGCAGGCGGGCCGCTCGACGGTCGTGACGTCGCCCGCGCGGCTCACGACGAAGCCCGCCGCGCCGGCGGCGGCCGCGGGCGCCCGGCCCGCGTCCAGCCGCGCCTCGATGGCGCGGAGCACCTCGCGGATCTGCGCGTCGAGCCGCTCCTGGTCCACCGGGCCGAGCGTCGCCACCGCGACCTTGCGGTCGGCCGTGTCGAGCCGCACCGCGGCCACGCCCGGCTCCTCCTGGAGGAACCGCACGAGTTCGCCGGTCCAATCCGCCGCCTGCCGCTCCGCCGCTTGCATGACCGGAGGGTGGAGCGCGCGCCGGCCGTCGCAAATGAATTTGCGCCCGCCGGCCGGGCGGCGCTGATTCGCGGCGTGATCAGCCTGAACGAGGGCGGCGGACCCGCCGCGTCCCGCGCCGAGGAGCTGGCCGCCGCGACGTTCGCCGCGGACGGCTGGCTGTGCCGCGCGCTCGGGCTGGAGCACCGTCCGGAGCAGGAGCGGCTCGCGCGGGCCATCGCGACCGCGTTCGCCGGCGACACGCCGCTGCTCTGCGAGGCCGGCACCGGCGTGGGCAAGAGCCTCGCCTACCTCGTGCCGGGCCTCGTGCACGCGGTGGACACGCGGCGGCAGTTCGTCGTCTCGACCCACACCAAGACGCTGCAGGAGCAGGTCCGCGACCAGGACCTCGCCAATTGCCGCCGCCTCTTCGGCGCCGTGCCCGCGCTCGCGCCGTACCGGGAGTTCACCAGCGCGGTGCTGATGGGGAAGGCCAACTACCTCTGCCCCTCGCGCCTTGCGCGGGCCCTCGCCGCGCGGCACGAGCTCTTCACCACGCCCGAGCAGGAGCTGCTGGCCCGGCTCGACCGGTGGCGCGGCGAGACCGACACCGGACTGCTGACCGACTTCCCCGCCCGCCTGCCGCCCGAGCTGTGGGAGGAGGTCTCGGCGGACTCCGACGCCTGCTCGGCGAAGTTCTGCTCGCCGGACACCTGCTTCTACCAGCGGGCGCGGCGCCGGCGCGAGTCGGCGCACCTCGTCATCGTGAACCACAGCCTGCTCTTCACGCTGATGGCGGTGCAGGACGCGCAGGAGCGGACGCCGGCGCGCGGCCTGCTGCGGCTCGACGACTTCGCCGTGCTCGACGAGGCGCACACCGTGCCGGACATCGCCACCGAGCACCTCGGCCTCGCGCTCGCGTCCGGCGGCCTGCGCCGTCTCCTCCTCTCGCTCCACAATCCCGCGACGCGCAAGGGCCTGTTCGCGCGGCACGACGAGGGCGCGGGCCGGCGGTCGGTCGAGGTCGCGCTGGAGCGGGCCGACGCCTTCTTCGCCGCCGTCGCGGAGAAGGTCCCGCCGGGTCCGGGCCTCCTCCGCTGGCGCGAGGCCGGAGCGCTGGAGAATCCCCTGCAGGGCCCCCTCGAGAGCGTCGCGTCGCGGCTCGACGCCCTGCGCACCGCCCTGCCCGACGAGTCGCCCGCGCAGGCCGAGGTCGAGGGCAAGCAGCGCCGCGTCGCCGCCTACGCGGCCGGGCTCAAGTCCTGGCTCGACCTGGCGCGCGAGAGCCACGTGCACTGGGCCGAGGCCCAACCCCGGCGCCGCGAACTCGCGGTGGCGCTGCGCTCGGCGCCGCTCGACGTCTCGGGCGAGCTCAACGCCCGGCTCTTCCGTCGCGGCACGTCCGCGGTGCTGACCAGCGCGACGCTGGCGACCGGCGCCGGGATGGGGCCTTTCCGCGAGCGCGTCGGCGCGCACGCGGTCGAGTCGCTCATCGAGCGCTCCCCCTTCGACTACGAGCGCAACATGCGCGTCTACGTCGCGGCCGACATCCCCGAGCCGAGCGGCGCCGAGGCGCGGCTCGCGCTCGAGGCGCTCGCGGACTACGTGCGGTTCTGCGTCCTCGCCGTGCCGGGGGGCTCGCTGGTGCTGTTCACCAGCTTCCGCGACCTGCAGGAGGTCGCCCGCCGCATCGCCCCGGACTGCGCCGACGCGGGCCGCCCGCTCCTCGTCCAGGAGGCCGGCCGCTCCCGCAGCGAGCTCGCCGCGCAGCTGCGGCAGGCGGGCAACGCTGTCCTCCTCGGCACGGAGAGCTTCTGGACCGGGATCGACGTGCCGGGACCGGCGCTGTCGCAGGTCGTGATCACGCGCCTGCCCTTCGAGCCGCCGAACCATCCGGTCGCCCAGGCGCGGGCCGAGTGGGTCGCCAGCGAGGGCGGCAACCCGTTCTCCCAGCTCGCCCTGCCCGAGGCCCTGGGCCGTTTCCGGCAGGGCGTCGGCCGGCTCATCCGCTCGAAGAGCGACCGCGGTGTCGTGACCATCCTCGACCCCCGCCTCCTCACGAAGCCGTACGGCCCCGACTTCGTGGCCTGCCTGCCGAATCCCGCCGTCACCCGCCTGACCCGCGCGGACCGCGCCGCGGCTTTTCGTCCTTTCATTTGAGGCCACGGCCCGCAGCATCGACCGGAATGAATTTCCGCTCGTCCGCCGCCAGCGACATCGGCTGCATCCGCCGCGAGAACGAGGACAACTTCCTCTGCGACGATGCGCTGCGGCTGTACGCGGTGGCCGACGGCATCGGCGGCCTCCCGGGCGGCGCGCAGGCCAGCCTGCGCGCGATGGAGGTGTTCCGCGAGTGGTTCTCGACCAACGCCGGACACGGAGACGTCAACTACGCCGACGCGGTCGACACCGTGAACGACGCGGTCTTCCAGCTCGGGCGCAAGCTCAGCCCCCGCTCCGGCATCGGCACGACCGTCACGCTGGCGCACGTCGCGGGCGACGAGCTGGCGGTCGTCCACGTCGGCGACAGCGCCCTCTTCCGCCTCCGCGGCGGGCGCCTCGACCTGCTCACCGTCGAGCACAACCTGGAGAACGAGATCAAGGCGCGCACCGCGCGGGGCGAGCTCGTGCAGTTGACCCATGAGAACCGCGCCGCGCTCACCCGCTGCGTCGGCCAGCCCCCGCCCCTCGAAGGCGACATCGCCCGGCTCCCGCTCGCGGTCGGCGACCGCTACCTGCTCTGCACCGACGGCATCACCCGCTGCATCTCGAACCGCGAGCTCGCGCAGCACGTGCGCGACGCGACCGCCCCCGAGCCCCTCGCGCGCACCCTCGTCGAGCTGGCGCGCGACCGCGGCGGCATCGACAACGCGACCGTCGTCGCGCTCTTCGTCGAGCCATGAGCTCCGCGCGGTTCGCCGCGCTCGTCGCCGCGCAGCCGGACAACGAGCGCTTCCGCTTCAGCCTCGCGCAGGCCCTGCTGCGCGAGGGCGACCAGGCCGCCGCCCTGCCCCACCTCGAGTTCTGCTGCCGACACCAGGCCGACTGGATGATGCCGCGCATCCTGCTCGGCAAGGCCCTCGCCTCGCTCGGCCGTCCCGCCGAGGCGCGGCCCTGGCTGGAGCAGGCCCTCGCCCTCGCGGTCGCGCAGCACCACGAGGACCCCGAACGGGAACTGCGCGCGCTGCTCGCGGACCTCGCCGCCGCGGACCGCTGAGGCGTCCGGCGAGGGGTGACGGCTGATCCCCTCCCGGTTTTCCCTCCGGTGGTGAATCGATCCTCCCGCGTCTCTTCCTGGGGCGGCGACGTCCGCGTCGCGGCGCTGCCGTTGGCCGGGGCGGGGGCGCCCCGGCTCCAGCGGGCGCAGTCGCAACGGCGGCGGGCGGACGGAAACCGGTCCGAGCGCGGGTGGATCAGCCCCAGAGCGGCGACGGGTAGCGGCCGGCCGCCGTCAGCGCGCGCACGGACGCTTGCACGGCCGGCAGGTCGTCGCGGTAGGTGAGCCCGAACCAGGCGTCCTCGCTGCGCAGGAGCGCGATGCCCGCCTCGCCCCGCAGGTTGAGGTCGCTCAACGCCGTGGGCAGGAAGAACTCCGCCTTCGGGTCGCCGCCCCGGGCGGCCAGGAACTCGGCGAAGCCGCGCTCGAGCTGGCCGAACAGCGCGGGCGTGAAGCCCCAGAAGTTCACCGACACGATCTCGTCGCCGGTCAGCTCGCGGACGCCGCCGTCGGGAGCGACGTAGCGCGCGCCGCCCTCCGGCCGGGCCTCGATCTTCGTGACCTCGGTGATCTCGCGCAGGCGCCCCGCCGCGTCCACGCCGCACAGGCCGCGGCTGACCGCTCCGTGCTCGGACAGGGTCTGGCGCAGCGGGTAGCCGACGAGCGCGTAGTCGCGCGACGCCGCGAAATGCGCCGCGAGCGCACGGTAGCCGGAGGCGCCGTAGAAATCGTCGGCGTTGATCACCGCGAACGGACGCCGCACCGCCCTCCGGGCCGCGAGGACGGCGTGCCCCGTGCCCCACGGCTTGGCGCGCCCGGCCGCCGCGGTCGCGTGGCTGGACGGGACGTCCGTGAGCTCCTGGTAGACGTACTCCACCGCCACCCTCCCCTCGAGGCGCCGACCGATCGACGCCCGGAAATCGGCCTCGATGTCGCGCCGGATCACGAGCACCACGCGGTCGAATCCCGCCCGGAGCGCGTCGAACACCGAGTACTCGATGATCAGTTCACCGTGCGGCCCGACCGGCTGCACCTGCTTGAGTCCGCCGAAACGGCTGCCCATGCCGGCGGCGAGGATGACGAGGTCGAAGGAGGAGGACGCGCTCACGGCGCGAGACAAAGGAAGCGGCCGACGGAAGGAAATCCCGGAATGTCGCCCGTCGGGCGGGGGCGACCGTGGTGCCAGGGGCCGGGATTGAACCGGCGACCAAGGGCTTATGAGTCCCCTGCTCTGCCACTGAGCTACCCTGGCGGACACGGCCCGGTCCAGCGGACCGGGAAGCGGCGTAGAAGGCACAGCTTTTGCCCCGACGCCACAAGATTTTTCTCCCGCCCGCGCCCGCCCGGAACGGAGGAGCCGGGCACCGGTTCCGAGCCCCGGCGCGCGTTCGCGCCCTCAGTAATCGTCGGGGCCCAGCCAGCGGAAGTGCCTGATCCCGAATCGCGGCCGGTCGCCGGCGTCGCCGCGCCTTTCGACGACCGCCTCCACGCGCGCGACGGCCGGAGCGGGCGCGCCGCTCGCATCGGCCCCCTGCCCGGCGGCCCGGATGCGAAACGTGTCCGAGCGGACCATCAACAGCGGCTCCACCGCGGCCCAGGCCGCGGTCCGGGCGTCCGCGTCCCCGGGGATCTCGGAGGCGAGGAATTCCCGCACGGAGTCGAGGTCGGTGAAGGGACCGCCGGGTCGCTTGCCGGGCGCGGCGAACGCGACCGCGTCGGACGCCAGCCGGACCGCCCGTTCCGCGGCCTGCGGCACTCCCGCCTGCGCGAGGATCGCGTGCCACGCGACGGGCGAGGCGGTGTTCACGTTGACGCGCCCTGAGACGCGCCCACCGCCGGTGCGCCAAATCGGTTCGAGCGACAGGTCGGAGAACGCCGTCCGCACGAGCGAGGGCGGAGCTAGGAGGCGCAGTTGTTCGAAGATCACGAGTTGGCGCAGGACCCAGACATCCGCGCGGGCGATCGGCCCGAATGCGGCCATCGGCCCGTCCGCCACGGACCGCAGCTGCACGCCGGACTCATCGGGAGCCGCGGTCCGCACCGCGAGCTTCGCACCTTCGTCGAAGACCGCGTACGCGCCCCACCCCGTGGTCGGACCGACGCCCGGCAGGGGAAACGCAGAGGCCTCGACGGCGACCTCATCGAAGGTCGCCCGGCCGACCAGACGCAGCGTCCGGGACGGCAATCCGGCCGAAGCGACGTCGGACGACAGGCGGGCGAGGGGCGCACCCGACTCCTCCCAGACCATGGCCACCGGCGACGCGCCCCCGCGGAGCGGCGCTTCGCCGGGCGCAACGAACGCCGCGGTCCCGGTCACGCGGGTCGTCGGACCCGCCGCCTCGTCCAACCGCGCCAGCGCGAGGTCTAGGGCCGCGAGCGCGTGCGCCCGGGCCGCGACTCCGGCCGTGGCGCCTCCGACCGCCTGGACCCGGAGCCGGACGGACACGCTCAGCGCGAGCGCGATGCCGACCAGCAGCCCGAGCAGCAGGAGGGCGAGCAGCAGCGCCGCACCGCGGTCGGGAGTTCGCCTCATCAGGATCCTCCGGACCGGACCAGCACCCGCCGGCGGTACACCCGGGAATGCGCCTCGGCGACGCGCCACCACGCCTCCTCCCAGGTCGCTCCCGGAGGCGACGCCGACCGGGCCGCCTCGAGCGCCGCGAGGCGGCGCGCCCCCTCCTCGGTGGCGATCCGCACGACGACGTCGACCACCCAGGTGATTCCCTCCGCCGGCTCGCCGGCGAGGACCAGCGCACCTCCCGCCGGACCGGCGGGAAACACCCGTTCCTCCTCCCCGCGCCCATCGACCCGCGCGACCGCCACGCCGAAATCGAGCACGTTCACGGCCAACGCATCGTCGGAGAGGTTCGGTCGCGTGATCGTCGCCGGCCGACGCGCGGCGGCCGAGCCGCTGCGGTAGTCGGCCGCGCCCAGGTCGAATCCCGCCGCGAGCGTGCGGGCGGGATCGACCGCCGACCGACAGAGCACGTAGCGGATCGCGGTGGCGGGTCCCGGGCGCGAGCCCGGGGCCCGGCGGAGAATCTGGTACGAGAGTGCGACGGGCAGACCGCCGTCCGCCTCCGGCTGCGCCGCGAAGAGCCGCAGCCACGCTCCGCCCCGGCCGAAGCGGGCGCTCTCCGGGAGGACGGCGTCCCCGACGGGACTGCGGGTCGCGAGGTCGCGGCGCGCGTCCGGTTTGATGCGCGGGCCGAGCGTCCATCCCCGTCGTCCCAATTCCGCGACGTCGCCGTCCAGCGACACCACGAGCCACTGGCCGCCGCCGGGCGGGGCGACGACCAGCGACTGGACGTCGCGCTCGAGCGCGTCGAGCGCCGCCGTCGCCTGCGCCTCCGCGACCAGTCCGCCGCCGACGCGGCGCCAGAGCTCCAGCATCGGCCCGGCGACCGCCAGCATCGCGCCGACCAGCGCGGTCGTCAGCACGAGCCCGACGAGCAGCTCGATCAGGGTGAACGCGCCCGCGTCCCGCGGCTTCATGGCCGGAGCACGACGGGGAACGCCGGGGCGGCGTCGCCGGCGAGCCCCGACACCCGCACGACCACGATCAGAAACGAGGAACCGGTCGCTCCCGCGCGCCAGGCCTCGAGCCGCATTCCCGAGCGTTCGCCATCCCACGGATCCGCGGAGCCTGCCCGAGTCAGGACCGTTCCCCCGCGGCCCGATTCGTCCCACGGGGGCAGCCGCGCCCCGAAGGCGGCGAGACCCTCGACCGCCACGCGGCGCCGCAGTTCGACGCGCGCCGCGTCGCCCGCGGCCTGCAGGCGGACGAGTTCTCCGGCTGTCCCCGCTTGGGAAAGGAGTGCGCCGACCAGCGCCAGCACGACGATCACGCCGCCGCCGAAGACCGCGGCCGCGAACGCGATCTCGACCAGCGAGAATCCACGCCGACCGGCGGCCGGTTCAGAAGGACGTCCGGTCATGGAGCAGGAGGGCGACACCGTAGGAGCTCACGCTCGCGCCACGGACTTGGTCGGGCCGGTGGAACTCGAACGGTGCCTGGGCGCCCACCGGCGCTCCGGCGCGGAATCGCACCCTCGCGACGACAAGGTCCCCGGTCGAGAAGGTGGTGCCGTGTTCGGACAGCGTCAGGGCGATCCACGATTCCGGCGGGCCGTCGTCCTCGCGCGCCGCGACCGCGAAATTGGCCCGGAGGGCCGTCGAGCGGAGGGGCGAGCCGTCCCCGCGCACCCACTCCTCCGCCGGGCCCGCGAGGAGCCCCGCCGGCGCGGGCTGGTTGCCGGGGAGAAGGCGCGCGTTGCGCGGCAACGAGACGCCGATGACTGTCCGCCAGTCGCCCTGCCGCCGCTCCTGCACCAGCACGCGCCGGAGGAGGCGTTCGCGCGCCGCGGGAGCCACCGCGTCCACGTGCACCAGCAGGCGGGCGGGCGCCTGCGCGGCGACGGCGCGGCTGCGGGCGGCCTCCAGCAGGTGGACCAGCTGGGCCTGCGCGGCCTCCAGGTCGGTCGAGCCCGAACCCAACGCGACCCGCGCGACCGCGCCCGCGAGGCCGGCGAGCAGCGTCACGACGACGAGCAGCTCGACGAGCGAGAAGGCGCGGTTCGTCGCACGCATCACCAGCTCCGCACCAGCCGGGGCGACGCCGGAGTCGCCCGGGGATCGGCCGAGTAGAACAGCACGCCGGCGCGGACACCCGAGGGCGGCGCGTCCTCCGGACCGGGACGGACCGCGACGCCCGTCGCGGAATGGACCTCGGGCCAGGCTGCGTAGTCGGACGCATCCACCCGGCCGTCGAGGTTGCGGTCCACGAGCACGGCGATGGACGTGGAGCCGTGGGCATCGCGGAGCAGGCCGGCCGCCGCCTCCCCCGCGGGAACGAACTCGCCCTCGCCGAAGGCGTGGAACTCCACGCCGCGGAAGTTCTGTCCGGCCGCGGAGCCGGGCGGTCCGGCTCCGAGCGGCGAGCCGTCGCGGCGGCGTCCGGCGAGGATGTCGTGGAAGACGTGCTCCTCCCGCGGATCCGGCCCCGCCGAGCCGTTGACCAGCCCGTCCGGCCCGAAGTCGGGGTAGGCGCCGTACTCCGCGCGGAACGCCTCGATCGCCGCGGCCCATTGCCCGAAGCGCATCCGCGTGCGCGCGCGGTCGGCGGCGTCGCGGGCGGAGGTCAGCCCGGGGAAGAGCAGTCCGAGCAGGAGCGCGACCACCGCGAGCACGACGAGCAGCTCGAGCAGGGAGAAGGCGCGTCGGGGCGGACGGTCAGTCGGGAAGCACATTGTCGGATTCCGTCGCCGGGTCTCCGTCCGGTCCGGCGGAAAAGACGCAGCCGCGCCGCCCGGAGCCGGTCGGCGGCCGGTAGAGGTAGGGTCGGTCCCAGGGGTCGGCGAGCGCCGGCCGCGCCGCCGAGCCGACGTCGCCGGACTCGCCCGTCGCGAGGTCGATCACCCGGAAGCGCGCCGCATCGAGCAACGGCCGGGCCGGGCCGCCGCCGCGCGCGGGCGTCGCGGGCCGGGCGAGTTCCCGCAGCAGGGCGGCCGGGTCCGGGTCGGTCCACGCCCCGCCGCGCCGCAGGTCGCGGACCTCGAGCGCGGCCGCGAGGACGGCCAGCTCCGCGCGGGCCCGGGACACGCGGGTCGACTCCAGCGCGCGCCGCCCGGCGCCGAGGGCGAGACCGGCCAGCGTCGCGAGCAGGGCCAGCGCGACGACGAGCTCCGTGAGCGTGAACGCGCGGCACGGCGCGGTGGGGAGGCGGTTGGGCGGCGGGAGCATCACGGCCCCGGTCGGGGCGGCGGCGAGGATTCCGCGCCCCGCGGACGGGCGCACGGCCGGACTGTCCCGGAATTATGGCGAACTTGGGGCTGGCGCTCGTCCGGGCGGGCTGAATCCTCCCCGCCGCGCGCCCCACCCCACCCCATCCGCCGGTCGCGCCCGGCAGTCCCGTTACCTCATGAGTGATTCCGCCCCCGCCGCCCCGCGTCCGCTGGAGGACGGCCTCGACCGCCGGCACAAGCTCGTCGTCTTCGCCTCCTCCCTCGGCACGGTCTTCGAGTGGTACGACTTCTACATCTTCGGCACCCTCGCGGCGTTCTTCGGCAAGCTCTTCTTTCCCGCGGACAACGAGGTCGCCGGCTTTCTCGCCAGCCTCGCGCTCTTCGGCGTGGGCTTCTCGGTGCGGCCCTTCGGCGCGATCGTCTTCGGCCGGATCGGCGACCTGGTCGGGCGCAAGTACACGTTCCTCGTGACGATCGTCGTGATGGGCGTGTCGACGGCGGTGATCGGCTTCCTGCCGACGTTCGAGCAGATCGGTTTCTGGGCGCCGGTCATCCTCGTGGTCCTGCGCCTCGCGCAGGGACTGGCGCTCGGCGGCGAGTACGGCGGCGCGGCGACCTACGTGGCCGAGCACGCGCCGCACGGGAAGCGCGGCATCTACACCAGCTGGATCCAGACCACGGCGACGCTCGGCCTCTTCCTCTCGCTCGGCGTCATCGGGCTCACCCGCGCGTTCATGTCGGCCGAGGCCTTCGCCGCCTGGGGCTGGCGCATCCCGTTCCTCTTCTCCTTCGTGCTGCTCGGCCTCTCGGTCTTCATCCGCATGAAGCTCCACGAGTCGCCCGTGTTCGCCGAGATGAAGGCCCAGGGCAAGGGCTCGAAGGCGCCGCTGCGCGAGAGCTTCGGCCAGTGGTCCAACGCCCGCTACGTGCTCGCCTCGCTCCTCGGCGCGACCGCCGGCCAGGGCGTCGTCTGGTACGCGGGCCAGTTCTACGCGCTCTACTTCCTCACCGGCACGCTGAAGCTCCACTACATGGACGCCTACGAGCTCGTCTCGATCGCGCTCGTGATCGGCGCCGGCTTCATCGTCTTCTTCGGCTGGCTCTCCGACAAGGTCGGCCGCAAGGCCATCATGCTCTCGGGCTTCGCGCTCGCGGTGCTGACCTACCAGCCGATCTTCCACGCGCTCACCGCCCGGGCGAATCCGGTGCTGGCGGACGCGATGGACCTCTCGCCCGTGACGCTCCACACCGCCGACTACCAGGGTCCGGTCGCGCTCACGCTGGCGGCCATGGGCGACGCGGCCAAGAAGATCGTGCTGCCGACGGCGCCGGTCACGACCATCGACCGGGCGCGGTCCTACCTCGTCTCGAAGGGCATCCCGTTCCGGCTCGCGCCGGCGAAGGACGGCCTGCCGCTCGTGCTGACGGTCAACGAGCACCGGGTCGAGGGCTTCGACGCGAAGGCGTACGACGCGCTCTTCGCCCAGACGCCCTACGCGCAGATCACGGTGCCGCACGGGGACGGGACGACCCGCGCGGCGGATCCGGCCAAGATCGACCGGCCGATGGTCGTCGGCCTGCTCTCGATCCTCATGCTCTACGTCGCGATGGTGTACGGCCCGATCGCGGCGTTCCTCGTCGAGCTCTTCCCCACGCGCATCCGCTACACCTCGATGTCGCTGCCCTACCACATCGGCAACGGCTGGTTCGGCGGCTTCCTCCCGCTCATCGCGACCTCCATCGTCGTCTACACCGGCGACATCTACGCCGGCCTCTATTACCCGATGGCGATCGCGGCCTTCAGCCTCGTCTACGGACTCTTCTTCCTGCACGAGACGAAGGAGTACGACATCTCGCGCTGACCGCCGCCCCGGTCCGGCCGACGGCGGGCGCCCCGCATCCCCGGCGGACGGATTTCGCCGCGGAGACGGTGGGGCCGGCGCCGGCACCGCGCGGAGCGAGCCCGTGCCGTTCCGCTTCCCGAGGTGGCGTCCGCGGGCGATTCCTGCATGGTGTCGCGCCGGATGCCCGCGACTTCCTGCTTCTCCCGGCCGGTCCTGCTCGGTGCCCGCGGCGGGCGCGTGCTCGCCGGCTTGCTCCTCCTCGTCCTCGCCGGCTGCTCGGTCTTCGAGGACGCGGCGACGAGCATCTCCTTCCAGGTCGAGCGCAACGTGTGGCTCCTCGGACGGCGGGACGGATCGGTCCGGGTCGTCGTACACGACGCGCGGAAACGCGCCGGACCGGACGTGCGCGTGGTCCAGGCCCAGTTCGATCCGGTCGGCGCGGTCATCGTGTGGTACCGCGACAAGGACGGGAACGTCCTGGAAAGTTCGAGCACCTCCTCCATCGGGCGGCACGTGGACATACCGCAGCGCATCATCGTCGAGAAACCCATCGACTCCCCCCTGCGGATCGAACTGCGCCGCCGCGACGGCCGGGTCGTCATCACGCGCGTGGATTGACGCCGCCGTCCGCGACCGGACGCCGGGCTCGTCGCCTCCCGACCAAGGTTGGCGCGAGGCGGGGCATCGGGAGGGAGGCGGCGGCCGCCTCCACGAGACGCACCGACGCGGCCGCGGCGTCCTTCAGGTAGGGTCGAGGGGGCGATGCCGGGACGACCGAGCCGCGCGAGCGGCAGGCGGCCTCCACGCCGCGGACGTCACCGCGCGTCCTTGGCGAGTTCGAGGATCCTCGCCACCAGCTTGGTGGGCGGGCACGAGTGCTTCTGCAGAATCTCGGTGGCCCCGGCATTCACCGCCTGTTGGATCAGCTCGAGGCTGCCGCCGGCGGTGAGGACGAGGATCGGGATGTGCCGGGTGTAGTCGCACTCGCGGACGGCGGTGATCAGGTCCACCCCGCTGTACTTCGGCATGATCAGGTCGGTGACGATGACGTCCACGTTCCTCGTCTCGAGGATCTGTTGGGCCTCCTCGGCGGAGCTGACGATGTCGCACGGGATGCCGGAGGCGGCCAGGCTGCCGCTGTGGATTCGGCGCGTGGTGGCGTCGTCATCGACGATCAGGACGTGGGGCATGGCGGGCATGGTCGGGAAAGGACGCCGGGCAGCATGGAGGCAGCGGAGGGCCGCAGGCAATGCCGTTAGCCGGCCGCGCGGACGATGTCCCCGGCTGCGAGGCCGCGGCCACGCCCCACCGGCGCGACCGGCCGAGGTGGATGCGGCGCCCCCGCCGCGTGGGGCGGATCCACCGGGGCGGGGGCGCCCCGGCTCCAGGTCGGGCCCCGCGCGGCGGGCGTCACTCGTCGTCGGACTTGAGCGCGGCGATGACGGAGAAGTCCTCGAGCGTGGTGGTGTCGCCCTTGATCTCGCCCGAGGTGGCGAGTTCCTTGAGCAGGCGGCGCATGATCTTGCCGGACCTCGTCTTGGGCAGGCCGGCGGCGAAGCGGACCTGGTCGGGCTTGGCGAGGGAGCCGATCTCCTTGCCGACGTGATTGCGCAGCGTCTCCTTCAGCGCGTCGGTCGGCTCGTGGCCGGCCTTGAGCGTGACGAAGACGACGAGCGACTGGCCCTTGAGCTCGTCCGGGCGTCCGACCGCGGCCGCCTCGGCGACGAACGGGTGCGAGACGAGCGCGCTCTCGATCTCGGCCGTGCCGATGCGGTGGCCGGAGACGTTGAGCACGTCGTCGATGCGGCCGACGATCCAGAAGTACCCGTCCTTGTCCTGCCGCGCGCCGTCGCCGGTGAAGTAGTAGCCCGGTTGGTCGGGGAATTCGGAGAAGTACGCCTTCTTGAACCGCTCGTCGTCGCCCCAGAGCGTGCGGAGCATCGAGGGCCAGGGCTGCGTGATGACGAGCTTGCCGCCGCTGTTGCGCGGGACCTCCTTGCCGGCGTTGTCCACGACCTTGGGCGCGACGCCGAAGAACGGCAGCGTGGCGGAGCCGGGCTTGGTCGGTGTGACGCCGGGGAGCGGCGTGATCATGATGGCGCCGGTCTCGGTCTGCCACCACGTGTCCACGATCGGGCACCGCTTCTTGCCGATCATCTTGTGGTACCACATCCACGCCTCGGGGTTGATCGGCTCGCCGACGGAGCCGAGGAGGCGCAGGGAGTCGAGGCGGTGGCGGAGGACGTAGGCGTCGCCCCAGCGCATGAAGGCGCGGATGGCGGTGGGCGCGGTGTAGAGGATGGTGATGCCGTGCCGGTCGATCATCTGCCAGAA
>CAYWTK010000040.1:0-28118 GCA_964460895.1 uncultured Opitutaceae bacterium | reverse complement strand
GTAGGGGCGGACCTTGGTCCGCCCGAAGCGGGCGTGGTCAGACAGCGCCCCCTCAGGAGAACTTGCGCGGGCCGCAATCGGTAGGAGGCGGCCTTCTCCCGGAGGCCCGATGGACGGCCCTCCCGACTCCTTGGAAATTTCTCCGCCCGGGTCGCCGTCCCCCGAGAGAGGACGTCCACGCAACGCTGGAATCGTCACCGGGCTCAGCGAGCCCGGCTCGAGGAGTGGCGATCGCCCTACGCGGGCCCCACCCGCCAGCCGTCCGCCGCACGCCGGAGCCGGAGGCTCGCGCCGAAGAGGGCGGACAGTGCGCGCGAGGACAACACCCGGCGCGCCGGCCCGTCGGCGACGATGCGTCCCCCGCGGAGCAGCACCACGCGCTCGATCTCGGGCACGATGTCCTCCACGTGATGCGTCACGAGCACGACGCTGCGCCGCCGGCGGCAGAGCCGGCGCAGCGTGGTGCGGAAAGCGAGTGCGGCGCCGGGGTCGAGGTGCGCGGTGGGCTCGTCGAGCAGCAGCGCCGCGGGGTCGTGGACGAGGGCGCGGGCGATGAGCAGGCGGAGCTGCTCGCCGGAGGAGAGTTCCGCCACCGGCCGGTCCGCGAGCCGCGCGGCGCCGACCTGCCGGAGCGCGGCGCGGGCCCGGCGGCGCTGACGCGGGTTCGGCCGGAGGTGCGGCCAGAGACCGATGCTGTCGAAGAACCCCGAGAGCACGAGCTCGAGGCCGCGCACCGCGCGCACGCTCACCTCGTGCGAGAGCTTCTGCAGCAGGTCCGGCGCGACGACGCCGAGGTGCCGGCGGAAGTCGGTGATGTCCGCGAATTCCTCGCCGCGCAGCCGGAAGCGGTAGCCCGGCGTGTCCGGCACCGGGTAGACCTCGCGGAGCAGCGTCTTCACCAGCGTGGACTTCCCGCCGCCGTTCGGCCCGAGGATGGCCACGTGCTCGCCCGCGCGCAGGTCCAGGTCGAGCCCGTCCAGCGCCCGCCGCTCGCCGCGATAGACGGTGAGGTTGCGGAATTCGAAGAGGAGCGGGCGAGCGGGCATGGCGGTCACTCCGGCGGGTAACCGGCGAAGTGCTTCGGGTCGTCGGGGTCCTGGTGGCGGATCGTCCAGTTCGGCCGGCTCGCGGCGAGCTTGAGGAACTTGTCGAGCG
This sequence comes from uncultured Opitutaceae bacterium, assembly GCA_964460895.1. Lineage (GTDB taxonomy): Bacteria > Verrucomicrobiota > Verrucomicrobiia > Opitutales > Opitutaceae > Didemnitutus. Next base: position 26,963 of record CAYWTK010000040.1, on the reverse strand, counting down.
GGACGACCTCGACCGGGCCCTCGAGCTGGCGCGTGACCTCGACGAGGCTGTTCACGTCGTTGGACTCGCGGACGTGGACGAGGAGGTAGTACGGCCGCTTCGCGTTGAGCGCGATGAGCTCATTGAGGTCCGCCGCCACCTCGGCGCGCGGGCGGCGCGGGTCGACGTAGTACTCGTAGGAGAGGAGCGGGCGCGTGTCGCGCATGTCGCGGGTGCGCGCCGGGCCGTAGCCGTTGATGAAGCCGATGACGTCGGGGAACGCCGCGTAGTACCGGTCCACCGTCTCCTTCGTCAGGTCGGCGTTGCCCACGTTCCCGTCGGCCGCGGAGTTGTCCATGATCTCCATCACCCGCTGGTCGAGCACCTCCATCAGCGCCCGCGCGTCGGCCATCAGCGGCCCGAAGCGGTGCGGCGGGATGTGGTTCGGGTACATGTAGCCCGGGCCGGAGAGGCCGCCGATGAAGTAGTCGTTGGGCGTCGCGCTCTCGTGGAAGTACTCCAGCGCCGCCGGCGAGAAGCGCGTCCAGTTCATCGTCACCTGCCAGCCGAACGGCAGCTTGCCGCGGCCGGGCTTGGTCCAGACGCCGATGCCGATCGAGTCCGACTGCACGAAGGTGAGGTACACCTTGTCCTCCGCCTGGAGTCGGGCGTCGCGGGCGACGCTGTGGTTGTTCGTGAAGCGGAAGCCGGGCGTGAACGTGAACTGGCAGTTGAACGAGAGGTTGGGGAGGTTGTGCAGGCCCTCCATCTTCAGCCCGTACATCGAGAGCAGCGTGGTGTACTGCTCCTCCGTGTCCTTGGCGTAGGAGTGCCAGCCGAAGACGAAGCCGCCCGGGTTCAGCTCCCGCAGCAGGCGGCGGTTGAGCGCGACCTCGGCGGGATGCGCCGGATTGGCCGACAGGTCGTGGAAGAACATCCGCTCGCGCACGCCCCAGTCCGCCATCGCCGGCATCCGGACCGCGCCGGCGTGGCCGCCCATGAGCATGATCTTCTCCTTGTTGCAGCGCGCCCAGTAGCGGTCGTAGGCGTCGGCGTAGATGCGGTCGTCGGTCCAGCCCGCGTAGCGGCCGCGCAGGTCGTCGATCCGGCGGAGGCCGTGGCGCTCGACGAGCGGGATCAGCGCCTCGGTGACGACGACCGCGTCCTCGAGCCCGGCGAGGGTGAAGGCGACGTTGAGCGAGGCGCCGACGGCGGGGTCCCACACGACGTAGCCGCGCGCATGCTCCTTGAAGGCCGCGAGGGCGGCGTCCGCGTCGCGCAGCTCGTCGAAGGCGACCCGGTGCTTCCGCTGATAGAACTCGAAGAGCGGCCCGGTGATCTCCCACTGGAACTCCGGCGGGTGCACGACGTAGAGCCGGGGCGCCGTGCGGTTGGCGAGGCCCTGGAGGCTGACGACCAGCGCCTTCTCGGGCAGGCCGCCGGCGACGCGCCAGTCGAGGTCGAAGCGCATGACCGCGGCGGTCCGCGCCGCGGGCGCGTCCGGCGCCGCGAGGGCGGCGAGGGCGAGGCAGGGGAGGAGGAGGAGACGGCGGATCATGGCGTGGCGACCTTGCGGAAGACGTAGACGAGGGGGCGGTTGCGGGCGGAACGGAGCTCGATGACGGTGAGGGTGTCGCCGAGCTCGCCGAGGCGGTACTCGGTCGTGATCCGCAGGGGCACGACGCCCTGCGAGACCTCGACCGGGGTGACGGCCTCCGTGCGGAGCGTGCGGCCGCCGTCGATCCACTCGGCGGTGGCGCGGGTGACGCCGCCCTTCGCCGGATAGACCGCCATGTGGCGGGCCTCGATGCGGAAGAAGTCCTTCAGCTCGACCGGCGCCGCCGTGTCGAGGCGGTTGACCGCCTCGAGGCGGGTGGTGCGCCAGGTCATGTCGTAGCGCACGTCCACGCGGCTGCCGTCGAGGGCCAGCACGAGGTCGGCCTTCTGCCAGCCGTCGAGCGCGGAGCTCGCGGCCGGGTCGAGGCGCCAGCGGCCGGCGAAGGCGGGATTGGCCGCGGCGGCCGGGAGGGCGAGCGCCAGGGCGAGGGTGATGAGGAGGAACGGTCTCATGGGGAAGGGTCGGATCCGAGCAGGACGGCGCCGGTGGCGGCGTCGAGGACGGTGGTGCTGCGGGGAGGAAGGACGAGGTCCACCGCGGGCCCGCCGGGCAGGCGGAGCCGGCGTGGACCGCCGGCGAGGGTGTGGACCATGAGGAGGCCGTCGCCGACGGAGGTGGCGTCGTCGTGGTCGTTGACCACGTGGCAGCCGGCCCGGCGGCCGAGGGCGCGGACGAGGCCGGGCGTCACGGGCGGCACGGCGAACGTCCACCAGGTCGCGTCCGCGTCGCGGCGCCAGGCCGCGCTGACGCTGCCGTCGGCCCAGCGGCCGACGACCTGCTCCGGCGCGACGTCGTACGCCGGCACGTCCTTGGGCGGCTCCAACCGCTGGTCCTCGGTCGCGTCGTCGAGGCAGAGCTGCGAGCGCGGCTCCGTCGCGGGACGCAGGGTCGTGGCGAAGCCGCTGAATGCTGTGGCCAGCTCCGGTCCCACCGCGGCGCCGTCGCCCCAGCCGGCGAAGCCGAGCAGGGCGACATGGCGTCCGCCGGCGGCGACGCGGGAGCGGATGAGCGCGCGGGCTGCGGGGTCGAGGACGGGCGTCGTGCCGAAGAGCACGAGCCGGTAAGGCGTCAGGTCGAGCGTGCCGAGCTCGCCGAGCAGCGCCTCCTCGAAGACGAGGCCGGAGCGGAAGAGCGCCTCCAGCAGCCCGTCCGAGCCGCGGCCCGAGTAGGGGTTCGGCCCGACCGGCGGTTGGTCGCCGAACTTGAATCCCTCCAGCGACCAGCGCCGGGCCACGGTGTGCGCGTAGGACCAGGGGTCGTGGATGACGAGGACGTCCGCCGGGCGGCTGTAGGGCCGGCCGTGCCGCGACTGGGCCACCGCCTGCACCGCGCGGATCTCGGCGGCGAGGCGGGGGTGGTCCCACCAGCCGATGTTGCCGTGGGTCGCGAAGGCCGGCGTGCCCGCGACGATGCCGAAGTCGTACCACCATTGCCCGCCGCCGCGCAGCACGGGCTGGAGCGCGTTGCGGCGGATGTAGGCGATGTCGTCCGACAGGTTCGTCTCGAAGTGCCGGTCCCACGGGCAGCCGGTCAGGAACGTGCCGTGGTCGTTCTCGTCGAGCCACAGCTTCCCGGCGCGGCGCACCGCGCCGAGGATGCCGCGTCCGTGGCCGGAGCCGCCCATGGCCCGCACGCCCGAGGAGTACGACGCGGGCGAGCAGAGGCAGTCGAGCGCCGGGGAGGCGAGGACGCGGTCCATCGCGAGGTGGCTGCCGGCCGCGTTGCGCGCGAACTGGCCGTAGAAGTAGCCCTGGAACGCGGCGGTCACCACCGGACGCGGCCAGGTCGCCTTCACCTTCTCCGCCATCGCGAGGAGGGCGTCGGCCATCGTGCCGTGCAGCCAGTGGAAGTAGTCGATCACGTCCTGCTGCGTCCGCGGGTCGCGCAGCACGCCGGCGGGCACGGTCTCGCGCTCCGGGGTGCCGGGCGGGACGACCGCGTCGATCGTCGCGCCGGGGCGATGCCAGGCCCGCGCGAGGCCGGCGTCGTCGCCGTACCGCTCCCGCAGCCAGGCGCGGAACGAGCGGGTCGCGGCCACGCCCGTGTCGGGGTCGTGGTGCAGAAAGCCGAACTGGTGCCACTCGCCGTAGAGGCCGAAGGCGAGCTGGATGGAGAAGACCCCGCCGCCCGACTCGGTCGGGCCGAGGCCGCGGCAGAACTCCTCCAGGCGCGCCAGCGCCCAGGCCCGCCAGACGGTCGAGGCGAAGCTGGCGCGCAGGGGATTGCCGCCGTCGCCCACGAGCGGACGCGCCAGGCCCCAGGGCTCCTCGTCCTTCGCGGCCACGTCCGCGTACCCGACGCACTCGTCCGGGTTCGCCCGGCACCAGGCGCGCGGGGGATTCAGGTGCAGGCGGAACATCACCGCCCCCTCGGGCGCCTCGGCCCGCACGGCCGCGACGATCCGGTGCGCGAGCGCGAGGTCGACCGTGCCGTCGGGCGCCAGCATGTCCGCCAGCCAGAGGTCGATCTGGAAGAGCCGCACGCCGTGCTCGGCGAAAAGCCGCACGTTGCGCGCGGGCACCTCCTCCCACGGCCAACGGGCGCCGGGGCAGTCGGAGAGGGCGTAGATCAGCGGCGCGTGCGGCTTGCCGTTGAGCACGAGCGTCGGACGGCCTTGGCGCATCTCGACGGCGGAATGGATCGGGGCGGTCATGGGAAGGGGGATCAGCGGGACGGCGGCGGGGGCGGGGCGAAGTGGGCCTCCCAGAGGCCGTAGATGAAGTCGGCGCCCATCGGCACGAGGTCGCGGTCCCAGTTGTACTCGCGCGCCTTGCCGAGCGAGAAGCTGCGGTAGCCCTCGCGCGCCTTGAAGCGCAGGTCGGCGAGGCCGACGCCCATGCGGCGCTCGATGACGTCGCCGCCGCGGGCGGGGTCCCAGACGCCGACGAGCTTGAGCGTGACCGCGGTGGGGAGGTTGATCATCGCGCCTTCGAACGCGTAGGCCGCGCTCGTGCGCAGGCCGTCCCAGTCGGTGCTCTCGAACTCGTGCAGCATGCCCATCTGTCCCTCCCACGGCGACTCGGTCGCGGCGCTGCGCAGGTTCATCAGGCCCGAGGTGAAGCCGGCGTGCACGACGACGCGCGTGCGGACGGCCTTCGAGTAGAGCCGGACCGACTGCGCGCGGTGCAGCGCCCAGGGGTCGTGGAGCGCGAGGCCGTCCATCGTGAAGTCGTTGCGCACGCCGCGGCCGCGCGAGACGACCTCCTGCCGCTCCGCGCCGATCCGCACCGTGACCGGGCCGCCGTCCATCAGGAGCCCGCGGATCTCCGGGTTGGCGGTCCAGCACGCGGCGATGTTGCGGAAGTCCGCCGCGCGCAGGCGCGCGAGGAAGGCGTCGAAGTCGAAGCCGCGGAAGAACGCGTTCAGCTCGTCGGGGCCGAAGTAGAGCGAGGCCGAGAGGATGACGCCGACGTAGCCCTCGACGATGTTCGGGTTCCAGCTCTTGTGGTGGAGGGAGGTGCCGTCGAGCAGCAGGTAGTAGTCGTTGTCGTCGTCGAGGCTGTGGTGCGCGGCCACCGCCAGCGCCTGCATCAGCAGGTCGGCGCGGGCGCGCTCGTCCGCGCTCAGCCGCTCCCAGACGGCCGGCGTGCGCTTCGCGAGCAGGAGGGCGTGCGCCGCGACGGGGTGGGTCCAGCCGCCGATGCCGCCCTGCGCCTCGGGTTCGCGCGAGGGGCCGTCCGCCTCGGAGGCGGGCGTGACGAGGAAGTGCCGGAGCTTGCCGGCGAGGTGCTCGGCGAGCGGCCGACCGTCCACCGCGCGGTCCGGGTCGCGGAAGGCGGCGACCGCGGTGACCTGGAGTGCGAACGTCTCGCGCATCTCGCGGTAGCGCTGGGAGCCCTGGAACTTCCAGCGCGGCGCGGCCGTGCGCACGGCGCGCTCGACGAGGTCGGCGGGCAGCTCGGGCGGGGACGCCGCCGCGGGGGCGGCGAGGAGCGCGAGCAGGAGCGCGAGGCGGAAGGCGGTCATGGCGGGGGTACGGTGGCGACGGCGTTCAGCCGCGGCCGGCCTCCTCGTTGCTCACCGGCTTGAAGTCGGGCCGGCCGTAGCGCTGCGTCGGCGGCGTGCCCACGGGGTTGTGGCGGAAGCGGTCCACCCCGCGGCAGAGGTAGGTCTTGAAGTTGGGGTTCACCGCGAGGTCGTTCTTCACGTCGGTGCCGGAGTAGCGGATGGTGAGCCCGGCGCGCCGCCGGTCGGAGGGATTCGCCTGCGAACCGTGGATGGCGCGGTCGTCGTGGAGCGAGCACTCGCCGGCCTTGAGCTTGAACTGGACGGCGTTGGCGGCGCTGAAGTCGCTGCCGTCCTCGAGCTCCAGCGTCAGCACCGAGGTCGTCTCGGTCGAGCGGCGGTGCTTGATGACGCCGCCGCGGTGCGAGCCCGGGATCAGCTTCATGCCGCCATTGCCCTCGTCGACGTCGTCGAACGCCAGCCACACCGTGACCGAGTGGTGCGGGGCCATCGGCCAGTAGTAGGAGTCCTGGTGCCATCCGACGGTGGAGAGGGAGCGCGGCTCCTTGATGAAGAAGTTGCTCGCCCAGCAGTAGAAGTCGGGCCCCAGCACGCCCTCGACGAGGTCGAGGATCCGCGGGTTCATGCAGATCTCGAAGAGATAGGTGCTCGTCTCGTGCCACTCGCGGATGTCCTTGGTCGTCTCGCCGGGACGGAGCAGGGCGAGGAGGTTCGGCAGCTCGGCGTTGATGCGCGCCATCTCCTCGCGGGAGTAGATGGGCGGCAGGCCGAGGAGGTAGCCGTTGTCGTGGTAGAATTTCTGCTGGTCGGGGCTGAGGCGGTGGGTCGTCGTCATGGGGCGGGGTGGGGAATCAGGAGGGGTCCTCGCGCGCGACCGTGCCGTCGGCGCGGACGGTGTGGCTGCCGCCGCGCCACCGCAGGCCGCGGAGCTCCGCGGCGGGGTCGAGGGCGGCGAGGCGCGGGCGGGCCGTCAGGCGGTCGAAGCCGAACTCGACGCCGAAGAGGTCGAGCACGGTGACGTCGAGGAACGCCCCGGCGCAGAGCGCCGCCCAGTCGGTGATGAAGGGCCACTCCGCCGGCGCCTTGCGCGCGCCGCCCGCGAGCGGCGCGGCGGCGGCCTCGGTGAAGTGCGCCTGGGCGAGCGGGCCCTGCGCGGTCGCCCGCGCCAGGCCGGGCAGCCAGTCGGCGACCAGGCGGTCCTGGCCGTGGCGGGCCAGCGCACCCACCGCGTGGGCGACCCACGCGGGGTAGGAGCCGTTCCACTGGTGGTCGGGCCGGAGCGAGAAGCCCGCGTCCTCGTCCAGCGGCGAGAGCGCCGCCAGCCACAGGTCGGTCCGCAGCTCGCGCTCAAAGAACGCGACCATCGCGTCCACCCGCGCCGGCGGGACGTCGTCGGGGACGAGGTTGAGGACGTGGATGAAGTCCCAGACGTGGCGCACCGGCACGAGCGTTCCGTCCGGTCGCCGGCAGGCCCAGGTCCCGTCGGGGGCGGCGAGGGCGTCGAGCGCCCGGACGATCCGCGCGGCGTGGGCCCGCAGCTCCGCCGCCCGCGCGGTCGCGCCGCGCCGCGTCGCGACGGCCGCGACTTCGCGGAGGACCCACGCGGCCGCCGCGTTGAGCGAGGCGACCTCGTGCTCGTAGGTGCCGACGGCCTCGAGGAGGCTGTTGCGGTCGCCGTAGTCGCCGAGGCCGGAGCCGCGGTCGAGGCCGAGCACGTGGTCGGCGAGCGCGTCGAGGTGGGCGGCGACGGAACGGCCGGCGACCGGACGGTCGAGCCAGGCCTCGTCGCCGGTGACGCGCACGTAGGTCGAGACGAGGCGGGTCATCGCGTACGCGTTGCACGAGTACCAGTTGCCCGTGCCCGCGCCGGAGACGTACTCGAGGCCGAAATGACGATCGACGCCCCGCTCGAGCCAGCGCTCGAGGTGGGCGCGCACGCAGGCGGGGTCGAGCAGGACCAGCAGGAGCGCGGCGAGGGACCAGTCGTTGAGGAAACTCGTCGTGACCCAGTAGCGGGGCATCAGGGTCACGTAGGTGTGGGCATGGGGCCCCTGCGGCGTGAGCCGGCGCATCATCAGGACCGCGCCGACCGCGTTGAGGTAGAGCGCGTGCAGGGCGTCGTTCGTCGTGGCGAGCACCGGCAGGTGTCCGCTGAAGCGGCCGTTGCCCGCGGTGAAGGCTGCCGCGACCTCCGCGCGCCAGTCGCCTTCCGCGGCGGCGGCCGCCGCGGCGAAGGCGCCGGGCGCGCCCGCGGCCAGGGCCGCGGTGCGGTCGGCGCCGATGCCGACCCAGAGCGCGACCGACGCCTCCTCCCCCGGGCCGAGCGTCCAGGCGAATTCGAGTCCGCGGCCGACGATGCGCGCGGGCGCGGGCGCCGTGCGCTGCGCCAGCGCGGCCGCGCTCGTGCGCGAGAGGAGGACGAGGCCGTCGCCGGCGGGCGCGGGCTCGCGGGCGTTGCGCACGAGCGTGGACGGCGGGGGCGTGCCCTCCCAGGGCGTGGTGGAGATGCGGGGGGATTCGCGCGGGGAATCCGGCGTGCGCCAACCGTCGTCGGAACGCACCACGCCTTCGCCGGCGAGGAGGCGGAGGCGGGCCTCGCGGGTCCGGTCCGCGAGGTTGCGCACGCGGACCTCGACCATGAGCGCGGGCGTGCCCACGGCCATCACCGTGGTGCTCGTCAGCGCGAAGCCGTCGCACTCCATCGCGCGCTCGATGCGGTCGGGGCGCCAGCGGAACGTCAGGGGGACCCCGGCCGCGGCCGTGGCGCGGCCGTTGAACGCGCAGGCCCCGAGCACCGCGTCGCCGCAGGAGTACGGCGGGAAGGTCACGTGCTGCACGCCGGCGAGGTCGAACGCCGCCTGGAGGCAGCCGAGGCGGTTGGTCAGGCCCGGCGGATTGAACGGCTCCCCCGCGCGCACGACGAGCGCGGCGCTGGCGAAGTCCTCGAGCGACTGGAGCGCGGGCGTCACGGCAGGCGCAGGAGCGCGGCGTAGAGCGCCGCGGCGCGCGCGAGCTCGCCGCGGTCGAGCCACTCGTCGTGGGTGTGGGCCTGCGCGATGTCGCCCGGGCCGAGCACGAGCACGGGGGCGCCGGCCGCCGCGTAGTGGCTCGCGTCCGTGGCGTAGGGCGCGCCGGCCGGCTCCGCGTCGAGCCCGAGGGCGGCGAAGGCGGGGCGCATCCACGCGTGCAGCGCCGCCGAGCTGCCGGGGGGCAGCGCGGGCGCGAGGTAGACGGCGTCGTGCTCGCAGGCGAGGCCGGCCAGCGCGGCGTCGCGCTCGGCGAGCACCTGTTCGACGCTCTCGCCCGGCACGAGGCGGCGGTCGCAGTGGATCTCGCAGTGGTCCGGGACGATGTTCACCGCGGAGCCGCCGCGGATGACGTTGATGCTGGCGGCCGCCCGTCCGGTCAGCGGGAAGTCGCGCGTCGCCCGCGGGATGAAGCGCGCCTCGAGGGCGGCGATCACGGGCAGCATCGCCGCGATGGCGGAGCGGCCCTTGGTCGGGTCGGCGGAATGGGCCGCGACGCCGCGCGTGACGGTCCGCCAGCGGAGCGCGCCGTTGTGCGCGACGATCGGACGGAGGCGGGTCGGCTCGCCGACGACGATGCCGCGGAGCGGCCGGAAGTCGGCCAGGGCCCCGGCGAACGCCTGCGCGCCGGTCATGCGCGCCTCCTCGTCCACGACGAAGATCACGCCGGCGTTGCGCGCCCGCCCGGGCTCCGCCGCCCAGCCGCGCAGGGCCCAGAGCATCGCCGCGCCCGAACCCTTCGTGTCGCAGGCGCCGCGTCCGTGCAGGCGCTCGCCCCGGCGGGTGAGCTCGAAGGGCGGAACGCTCATGCCGTCCACCGCCACGGTGTCGAGGTGGCTCTCGAAGAGCAGCCATTCCGCGCCGGCGATCGCCTCCGCGTGGACGAGCAGGTTGAAGGATACGTCGCCCACGGGCAGCCGGCGCGTCCGCAGCCCCGCGGCGGCGGCGAGCGCCTCGATGCGGGCGGCGAGCTGGGCCTGGCCGTCGCGCGCCCCTCCGAAGTCGGGATTCACCGACGGGCACCGCACCAGTTCGGCCAGCAGTTCCTCGGGAGAGGCGGGAAAGGGAGAGGGCATGCGGGGAGCCGGGGCGGTCCGGAGCTCATCGCGGCGGGCGATGAAATTTCTCCGGAATCATGAAAGTTTCCCCGCCGCGCGGAGGCGAAGCCAAGTGAAAACGAATGAAAATTCCGGCGCGCCGAAAGCCGGCGCAAGCGGGCGCGCCGCGGATCGCTGCACTGGCCCGCCGTCGCCGTTCCCGGAGTCGGGCCTGGACCGCTGCGGGCGCCGTCCGCCACCCGAACTCACCCCGAGCGAGCCTCCCTTCCGGAGGCGCCCCGCTCCCCGGACACGGCGGACAGCGCTCCTCCTCCCCAGGGCCGCGGCCGCCTCCCGTAGTAACGCAATACGTTACTACGGGATTGTGGCGGAGCCGCTGAGGCGGCTGGGCGGATGGCGACGCGCTCGACGGGCGGGAGGCGGAGATCGCCGCCGGGTGGGATCGACGGCATGACCGTGGAATTCGAGGTACGCGGGGCGCACGGAGGAGGCTCCCGGGTTCAGTCCCCGGACGTGTGAGGCCGCGGTCCGGAGCGGGCATCCAGTGCCGGACGGCCGTCCGCCCTGAAGCGGACCGACTCCGGTAGTAACGCATTGCGTTACTACCGGAGTCGGGGCGGGAGGAAGCGGGGCGCGACGCGGTTCGGGTGCGGGGACGCCAGGCAACGCGAGGGATGGGGCGCGAGGGGGCGCGATCGGCGCAGCGGAATCGCAGAGACATGGCGTCCAAGCGGCGCCTCGACCACAGCGGTGCGGACCCGGGGCGGCGCGCCGGAGCTGCGGGCTTTCGGAAGTCGTCCGCCAGACTTACGCCGCCGATCGGCGGCTCGATTCGGATATCCCTGCTCGGCGGCCCGCCAGTCGGGAGATCGCCGAGTTGGGCCCGCCGCTCCGGTCCTTGACCCGGGATGCGACGCCAACTCGACGGACCGGGCTCAGGACAGCCACGCGTCGCGGTGCTCCGCGACGAAGGCGTCGTCCACGAGGTGCGGGTAGTCGGCGCAGACGCGGTCGAGCTCCCCGGCCTGACCGGGGGACAGCGACTCGTGCGGGTCGAGGCAGAGGTTCGTCGGCACGAGTCCCTGCCGACGCAGGACCTCGAGGATGCCGGGGATGCAGCCGTGGAACCCGTTCGCGGCGTCGAACAGGGCGGCGTTCATGTCGGTGACGGCCGCGCCGTCGGTCAGCCACGCGGTGTCGAGGTCGTCCGCCTGCCGCGCGTGGCGCACGGCGGCGAGGAGGCGGACGGCCGCCTGCGTCCAGACGCCCCAGTGGCCGAGCAGGCCGCCGACGATGCGGCGCTCGACGGGCCGACCGTCCACGACGCAGCGGAACGGGGTGAGGAGGTCGGTGACGATGGTGTCGTCGTTGCCGGTGTAGAGCGCGAGGTCGTCGCGGCCGGCGGCGGCGACGGCGCGGACGACGTCGAGGGTCTGGTAGCGGTTGAAGGGCGCGATCTTGATCGCGACGACCTCCGGAATCTCCGCGAACCGGCGCCAGAAGGCGTGCGAGAGCACGCGCCCGCCCACGGCGGGCTGGAGATAGAAGCCGACGACCGGGATCGCCCGCGCGACCTCCGCGACGTGGGCGAGGATGGCCTCCTCGGAATCCGTCTTGAACGCCGCCATGCTGACAAGCCCGGCGTGGTAGCCGAGTTCCCGGGCGAGGGCGGCCTCCTGCAGCGCCTGGGCGGTCCGTCCGCAGATGCCGGCGATGAGCGCGACGTCGCGGGGGGCGCGCGCGAGTTCGGCGCGGGCCGTCTCGGCGGCCAGCTCCAGCACCGGTCGGAAGAGCCCGTGACGCGGCTCGCGGATGGCGAACTGCGTCGAGTGGACGCCGACGGCGAGGCCGCCGGCCCCGGCCGCGAGGTAGTAGCGCGTGAGCGCGCGCTGGTGGCGCTCCGCGAACCGCCGGTCGGCGTCGAGGGCGAGGGGATGGGCCGGGATCACCTGACCGGCGAGGAGGTGGGCGCGCAGGTCCATGGTCAGAACTTCCCGCTCCGGGTCTCGAAGTGCGTCGGCTTGCCGAGGAGAGGTCCGCGCGCGGCGACGTGGTCCGCGACGAGGTCGAGCATGCGCGCGAGCGGGGTCTCGGGCGGGCCGAAGAGCCGGACCGACTCGGCCGCGTCCGCCAGCCACGCCGTCGGCGCCTCCGTTCCCGTGACGACGGGGTCGCGGCCGAGCCGCCGACCGAACTCCCGAGCGAGCGCACGCACCGACAGCTTCTCCGCGCCGGTGACGTTCAGGATCCGGGGCGGGCTGGCGGCGAGTTCGAGGCAGCGGATGGCGCGCGCGCAGGCGTCGCCCTGCCAGATGCAGTTGAGCCAGCCCATCGTCGCGTCCACCGGCGCGCCGTCGCGGACCTTCAGCGCGATGTCCACCAGCACGCCGTAGCGGAGCTCGACGGCGTAGTTCAGGCGGAAATGGAGCTGGGGCGTGCCGTGGACCTTGGAGTAGTGGGTGAAGACCCGCTCGCGGCCGACGCAGGAGCTCGCGTACTCGCCGAGGAAGGCGACCGGGTCGGACTCCCGCGAGCCCGGTCCGGACGTGTCGGCGAACGGGTAGACGCAGCCCGTCGAGAAGACCACCGTCCGCGCCCGCGGGTACCGCTGCGCGACGAGGGCGGGCACGACGGTGTTCTGGATCCAGGTCAGCTCGGGCGCCCCGGACGTGCCGAACTTCTGGCCCGCGAGGTAGAGGACCTCGGCGACGTCGGGCAGGGCGGCGACGGCGCGCGCGTCCGCCAGGTCGCACGGGACCGTGGCGATCCCGGAGGCCTCGAGCGCGGCGCGCGCCTCGGGGCGGCTGAAGCGCGAGACGCCGAGCACGCGCACGTCGCGCCGCCCGGCGGCGTCGAGGGCCCGCCGCAGCATGAGGGCCGTCGTCGTGCCCATCTTGCCGCCCACGCCGAGCACCGCGCAGTCGCCGCGCAGCCGCCGCGCGCAGTCGACGACCGCCGGGGGCGGCGCCGACAGCAGGTCCTCGATGGCTTGGTCGGTGCGGGGAGTCGGCGGCATGGCGGGGGCGGACAAACGGGCGCTTGTCAGCGGCGATTCGCGGGCCCACGTTCCGCGTTGCCAAGCGGAAAGCCGCTGAAAATTCATGCGCATCGTCGACCCGCACACGCACCCGATCTTCCGGCAGGACCGGCGCGGACGGCGGGAGGCCGACGGATTCCTCGAGCGCGCGCGCCGGAACGGCATCGCGCACCTCGTCTGCCTCGGCGACGTCCTGGCCTACGGGCGCTCGCCGAACGCGGCGCAGGTCGGGCGCATCAACGACGACACCGCCTGGCTGCTGGAGCGGGCCGGCGGATTCGTCACGGGCTTCTGCCACCTCAACCCCACGCTCGGGGAGCGGGCGGTGCGGCGCGAGGTCGCGCGGTGCGCCGCGCGGGGCTTCCGCGGGATCAAACTCGAGATCGCGAACAACGCGCGCGACGCGTGCATGGGTCCCGTGATGGAGGAGGCCGAGGCGCGCGGGTGGGTGGTGCTCCAGCACGCGTGGAGCCAGGTGAACATCCGCGAGCGGCGGTTCCACACCGATCCCGAGGACGTCGCCACGCTGGCGCGGCGCCACCCGCGGGTCCGGATCATCATGGCCCACCTCACCGGCTGCGGCTTCCGCGGCGTGCGGGCGGTGCGCGACAGCCCGAACGTCTGGGTGGACACGTCCGGCGGCGCGCCCGAGGCGGGACTGGTCGAGTACGCAGTCGCGCAGCTCGGCGACCGGCGGGTGCTCTACGGGTCCGACGCGCCGATCCGCGACTTCCCGGTGGCGATCGCCCGCGTGGCCGGCGCGGCGATCCCCGCTTCCGCGAAGCGGCGGCTGCTGCACGACAACGCCTGCGAGCTGCTCGGCCTGCGGTCCGCGGGGGAGGGGCGCCGCGCATGAAATTCGTCGACGCCCTCGCTTGGACCGGACCCTGGCCGTTCGCGCCGATCGCGACGCACGACGCGTGCTCCCTCGCCGCGGAGCTGGCCGCGCAGGGCATCGCGGGCGCGCTGGTCTCGCCGCTGGAGGCGGTCTTCGCCCCGGAGCCCGGACCGGCGAACCGACGCCTGCTTCACGACACCCGCGCCACGCCGGGACTGGTTCCGGTCCCGGTCGTGAATCCGGCCGTGCCCGGTTGGGAATCGGACCTCGCGGAGGTGGCGGCCGATGCCCGCGTGCGGCTCGTCCGGCTCCTGCCGGCCTACCACGCCTACCGCCTCGACGGCCGCGCGGCGCTCGCCTGCGCCCGGGCGGCGCAGGCGCGCGGGCTCGCGGTGGCGGTGCAGGTGCGGCTGGTGGACGAACGCCACGAGCACCACGCCGTGCGCGTCCGCCCCGTGCCGCTGGCCGCGCTCGAGTCGTTCGCCCGGCGCGCGCCCGGGCTCGACCTGCTCGCGAGCGGATTGCTCCGCAGCGAGATCAAGGCCGTCGCGCCGCGGCTGCGGCGGGTCCGTTTCGACCTCTCGTTCGCCGAGTGGCTCGACACCGTGCCGGACCTGCTGACCCGGGCGCGTCCGGAGCAGCTGGTCTTCGCGACGAACGTCCCGCTCCTGATGCCCGCGGCCGGACGGGCGAAGGTCGCCTCCGCCGCGGTCCCGCCCGCGGTGCGCGCGGCGATCGCCGGAGGCAACCTTCGCCGATTGGCGGACGCCCGGTGGGGGTGATCCCAGGGCCGTTGGGGATGCGGCGCCCTCGCCGCGTCGATGGGCGACCGCCGGGGCGGGGGCGCCCCGGCTCCAATCGAGGGAAATGAAAAGGCCGCGACTCCGGGGAGTCGCGGCCGAAGGAACTGGGCGGACGGTCAGAACCGCAGGGCGGCGCCGAGCGCGTAGGTCACGTTCTTCTCGTCGTCGCGCTTGATCTCACCGGTGAGGCCGAAGCGGGCGTTCAGCGCGTAGTGGGCGCGCGTCCCGTAATTGAGGGCATCGCCATCGCTGAAGTTCGTCGCGTCCTGGTAGCGCAGGAACGGAGTCAGCGTGAGCGACTGCGTGACCGCGATCTCGGCGCCGACGCCGGCCAGCCAGAGCCACGAACTGTCGTCGAAGTCGAGGGGGCTCTTGAACCACGAATGGCCCGCGCCCGCCTCCGCGTAGACCTTGGCGCCACGCCAGTCCGTGTGGGTGCGCCCGACGGCGGACAGGGTGCGGAAGCTGTAGTGGCGTCCCCGGAGCAGCGCGCCGCCCAGGCCTTCGGAGCGCAGGTAGTCGGCCTCGAGGCGCAGGTCGAGGTTGGAGGCGAGGACGTGGTTGTACTCGACGCCGTAGTTGCGGGCGTCGAATCCTGTGCCGCTGATGTCGACGTAGCCGAAGCTGACGCCCGCGTAATGGGTGCCGAGGAGCTTCGCCGTCGAGGCCGCGGAGGCGCCTTCGGCGGCGCCCGCGAGGGACGCAAGGCCGAGCGAGACCGCGGCGGCCAGGAGGAGGGAACGGAAGGAGGGGAGGTATTTCATGAGGAGGGAGCTTGGTTGCTTCCCGTACTGGCCACGCGACGGGTCGCCTGGCCTGCGGGGAAGTCGAAGCTTGGTCCCGTGCGGCGGCGGTGCGTTCCTCGCTCGGGGGTGGCCGGTCGGCCCAGGCCCGCGTGCGTGCGTCTCCGTTGTTCCCCGAAATCGCTGAACGCGGACGGCGTGCGCCGCCGCCGTTCGTCGGCGGAAACGGCGCGATCGCCGGGATGCCGCTCGCCCGCGACTCCGCCGGTCAGGCGCCCGGCAGGCAGAGGCAGGAGGAGGTCAGCTCGAAGTCGGCGGCGCGCCAGGTGGCCTGGAAGCGCGTCGCGACCTCGGCCGCCTCGCGGTCGCGACCCTGGAGCTGGAGCGTGCGGCGCAGGCCGAAGAGGGACCAGCCGTTCTCGGGCCAGCGGGCGAGGTCGTCGCGGTAGACCTGCTCCGCCTCCTGCACCCGGCCGACGGCGAGGAGCGCGGCGCCGAGGGCGTGGCGGACGGGGATGATCCAGTCGGGCGGCTCGTCGTAGCGCAGCCGCGCCTCGGCCGCGACCGCGTCGCGGAGCCGGGCGAGGCCCGCGTCGGTCCGCCCCTCGCGGAAGAGGATCTCGCCGTCGAGCATCGCCTCGGCGACCGCGAGCACGTCGCGTCCGGCGTTGTTGCCGAAGGCCGCGTCGGGGGCGACGCGGGGGCGCGCCGCGGCGAACGCCGCCTGCTCCGCGCGGGCGGCGGCGGTGTCGGCCTTCGCCGCGTGGGCGATGCCGCGGGCGGCGTGGGCGAGCGCGCGGGAGATGGGCAGGTTTTCCGGCGGCAGCGGCCGGGCGAGGATGTCGTCCCACCGGCCGAACCGCACCATGACCTCGACCGGCGCGGCGTAGAAGAAGTCCACGACCGGCGCGTACTCGGCGACGAAGTCCGCCGGCCACTCGCGCACCATCGCCTCGGCGTGGTGCAGCGCCAGCTCGCGCCGGCCGGTCATCATCGCCGCGAAGACGAGCATGTGGCGGTTGTGGGCGTTGTAGAGCCAGATGAAGCCGCGCGGCACGCCGCCGGCGGCGCGGTAGGCGACGTCGGCCGCGATGGCCTTCTGGTTGGCGACGACGGCGTCGTCCCAGCGTCCGAGCAGCACGTCGATGTGCGAGGGCATGTGCACCATGTGGCCGACGCCGGGCATGAGGTCGCGCAGGCGGTCGGAGGCGGCGCGCGCCTTCGCGGGCTCCTTCGAGGCCTCGACGGCGTGGATGTAGAGGTGGAGGCCGAAGGGATGCCGCGGGTCGAGCGCGAGGACGCGCTCCAGCGTGGCGACGACCTCCGCGGTGCCCGGCTGCGCCTCGCGCGTGTCCTGCGTCCAGAGGTCCCACGGACGCAGGTCCATCAGCGACTCGGCGAAGAGCGCGCCGACGTCGGGGTCGCCGGGGAAGTCCGCCCACACCCCGCGCATGGCGGCGGCGTAGGCCTGGTCGAGCGGCGCGCGGTCGGCGACGGGCGGCGCGGCGTAGCGCCGGGCCTGCGCGGCGATGAGCGCCCGCTCGACCGGCGTGGCGCCGGGGGCGAGCTCCTGCGCGCGGCGGACGGCGTCCCAGGCGAGGCGCGCGCGCGCCTCGGGCACGAAGGGGAAGTTGATGTGCGGACCGGCCGCGGCGGCGATGCCCCACCAGGCCATGGCGCACGCCGGATCGAGCTCGGTCGCCGCCTGGAACGAGCGGATCGCCTCGTCGTGGTTGAAGGCGTAGAGGAAGGCGAGGCCCTGGTCGAAGTAGCGCTGGGCCTGGGGCGAGGTCGTGGTGACGGCGCGCGTGTGCGCGCCCGTGCCGTCGAAGAGCGGGACGGACGGCGCCGCGGCGGCGAGGCTCGCGAGGCCGAGGCCGACCGCGAGCAGGAGGGAGTGGAGGCGGATCATGGGAAGGGAAGCGTCGAGCCTAGCGTCGGTCGTCTGGGACCGACAGTGACCGACCGGCTAGGGCGGAGGCAATCCCGTGCCGCCCGCGGACCGGGCTTCCGCCCTCCAGGACGCCGCGACCGAAGGGAACGGTGGACGAGGGACCGGGGCGTCGGCCCGGGTAGCCGCTCCCGCGGCGTGCTCTCAGGAGCCCGCGCCGGGCGTCAGGGCCGGTGCATTCGGCCGCCTCCGCGGGCGCGGATCCGACGGCGCGAAGCGCTGCGGCGGGAAGGGCGGCAGCTTCGCCAGCGGCTCGAGGGTGCGGTCCTCGTTCCGGTTCTCCCGGTGGAAGCGCTCCCGATCCGCGGACGGTCGTCGACGCCGAGGTTACAGGGAATCCCGGGGGCCGGCCGGCCCACTCCGGGCAGCCCGTTACGCACGGACCCGCGTCCGCGGTAGAGTCGGTCCACTTCCACGCATGATCTTCAATTCCCTCACCTTCGTCGCGTTCTTCGCGGCCGTGCTCGGCGCCTACTGGGCGCTGCGGTCTTGGTCCGCGCGCAAGAACCTCCTGCTCGGCGCGAGCTACCTGTTCTACGGGGCCTGGAACCCGCCCTTCGTGCTGCTGCTCGTGCTCTCGACCGTCGTCGACTACGTCGCCGCCCTCCGCATGGCAGCCGCCTCCGGCCCCCGCGCCCGGCGCGGCTGGCTGGCCGTGAGCCTGGTCGCCAACCTCGGCCTGCTCGGCTACTTCAAGTACGGGCAGTTCCTCCTCGAGAACTTCGCCGCGGCGCTGCAGCTCGCCGGCGTGACGTACGTCGCGCCCGACCTCGGCATCGTGCTGCCGGTCGGCATCTCCTTCTACACCTTCCAGACGCTCTCCTACACGATCGACGTCTATCGCGGGCAGCTGGCGCCGACGCGGTCGTTCCGCGACTTCGCGCTCTACGTGACCTTCTTCCCGCAGCTCGTCGCGGGCCCGATCGTGCGCGCGGTCGACTTCCTCCCGCAGATGGCCAGCGCGCGGGCGCCGCAGGCCGGCCGGATGGGGTGGGGCCTGTTCCTCATGACGCTCGGCCTCTTCCAGAAGGCCGTGCTCGCCGACACGCTGCTTAGCGGGGCGGCCGACAAGGTCTTCGGCGCGGCCGGGGCGGTCGCGACGCTGGACGCGTGGGCCGGCGTGCTGGCGTTCTCGGGCCAGATCTTCTTCGACTTCGCCGGCTACTCGACCTGCGCGATCGGGGCGGCGCTCTGCCTCGGCTTCTCGCTCAACGACAACTTCCGCGCGCCCTACGCGGCGGTCGGGTTCTCCGACTTCTGGCGCCGGTGGCACATCTCGCTGTCCACCTTCCTGCGCGACTACCTCTACATCCCGCTCGGCGGCAACCGCGCCGGCCTCGCGCGCGCGCTGCTCAACCTGCTGATCGTGATGTTCCTCGGCGGCCTCTGGCACGGCGCGGCCTGGACCTTCGTCGCCTGGGGCGTGGTCCACGGCCTCTGCCTCGTGGGGGAGCGCCTGCTCAAGGCCGCGTGGGGCGACGCCCGCTGGGTCGCGACGCCGGCCGCGCAGCTGGCGCTCGGGCTGCTGACGTTCGCCGTGGTGTCGCTCGCGTGGGTGTTCTTCCGCGTGCCGGACTTCGGCGCGGCCCTGCGCCTCTTCGTCGCCCTCGCGGGCGGCCAGTCCGGCGGCGAGCTGGTGCTGCCCACGCGCGAGATCGCGCAGGTCGCGCTGGTGGTCGGCGCGCTGCTCGCCGCGCACTGGGCGATGCGCCGCGTCACGCTCGAGACCGTCGTCGCCCGCACGCCCCGCTGGGCGCTGACCGGCGCCTGGTCGCTCATGCTCTTCTCCCTCATCCTCAACCAAGGAAACGGCCATGCCTTCATCTACTTCCAGTTCTGAGTTCTCCCGCGGGATCCCCGACGTGCCCTGGCGCGGCGTGCTGACCGCCGCGGCGCTCCTCGCCGCGCTCGCCACCGCCGGGTGGGAGGCCGCGGTCCGGCTGCGGGGCTACGGCCCGGCGCTCGACGACACCGCCGACCTCTGGGCCGAGCGCCGCGCGGCGGTGCGGTCCGACTCGCTCGTGCTCGTCGGCACCTCGCGGCTCCTGTTCGACACCGACCTCGACGTGCTCGAGGAGGCGTTCGGGCGGCGTCCGGTCCAGCTCGCGCTCGCCGGCAGCTCGCCCTTTCCCGTGCTCGCCGACCTGGCGCAGGACGAGACGTTCCGGGGCACCGTCGTCCTCGACATCGTGCCCGCGATGTTCCTCGCGCCCGGCGGACCGCCCATGGAGGTGTCGCTGAAGGCGCTGCAGCGCCACCGCGAGGGGACGCCCGCCCAGCGCTGGAGCCATGCGCTCGGGAAGCCCGTCGACGGGGCGTTCGCCTTCCTCAACGCCGACGAACTGACCCTCGCGAAGCTGCTCGAGCGCATCGAGCTGCCGGAACGCGACGGGTACCGGGCGCCGCCCAAGCTGCCGCCGTACTTCTACACCGTGGACGCGGAGCGCCGGGGCCGGATGGTGGCGGAGGCCGCCGTGATCGGCAGTCCGCTGCAGCAGACGGTCGTCAGCCGCTGGCTGCCGCTCTTCTCGCCTCCGCCCCCGCCGCCGACGATCCCGCCCGAGCGGTTCGCCGCGATGATGGGCGAGGCGATCGAGGCGCGGTTCGCCGAGACCCGGCGCCACGTCGCCGCCATCCGCGCGCGCGGCGGCGACGTCGTGTTCGTGCGCCTGCCCGTGCAGGGCCCGCTGCTGGAGCGCGAGGAGACGCTGGCGCCGCTGGCCGCCACGTGGGACCGACTCGTGCGGGAGAACGGCGTCGCGGCGATCAACTTCGCCGACCACCCGGAGCTCGACGCCTTCGTCCTGCCCGAGTGGTCGCACCTCTCCGCGCCGGACTCGGTCGAGTTCACCCGCCGCCTGGTGCCGCACCTCCAGCGGGCGTTCGCCGCCCGCGCCGCGCCCGAGCCGCGTCCGGCCGTCGCCGTGGCCGGACGTCCCGGCGCGGCGGGCGGGGACGTCCCCTGAGACGCGCGCGGTCGCCGGGCGCCGCGGGACCCCGGTGAGGCCGCGGCCGTCCGGCCTACGCGGTCCCGCGTATTGTCCGCCTCCGGCGGTTTGGGGCAGGATGGGGCCGCATGAATCCCCGATGCCTCCTCCTCCGGTGCGGCTGGCTGCTGCTGTTCGTCGTCGTCACGCTCTCCGCCCAGACGGGCGGCGGGCCGGGCGCCGCGGAGTTCGCCCAGGGCCGGGCCGCCGAGGAGGCCAAGCGGTACGCCGAGTCGCGCACCTGGTACGAGAAGTCGGCCGACGCCGGCCACGTGCCGGCCATGGTCCGCCTCGGCGAGATCTACAGCCGGGGCATCGCCGTCGTGCGCGACGAGAAGAAGGCCCTGCAGTGGTTCGACCGGGCCGTCGCCAAGGGCAGCGAGTCGGCCGACCTGCAGGCCAAGGTCATCCGCGAGACCGCGCGCTTCCGCGACATGGCGATCCAGCAGAACCGCGCGAAGGCGATGCTCGACGGATCGGGGCGTCCCGCCGCGCCGAAGCGCCCGCGCGCGCCCGTGGCGCCCGACAGCCTGCTCAAGCACCGCCCCTGGACCACGGCCGAGATCTTCGCCGCCGTCGCGGCCGATGCCGACCCCGAGGCGCTCGCCGTCGCCCTGAACACCGACGGGACCTCCGAATTCTACGACGGCGACTACCGCCGCCTGCTCGCCTCGCCCGCGGGTGCGGCCATCGAGGAGTGGGGCAACCTCAACGGGGCCCTCGTCGAGAACAAGCGCGCCGGCGCCGGCGCTTGGGCGCTGAAGATGGTGGCCGATGCCGTCGCCGCGACGCGCGCCCGCGTGCGCCCGGTCCCTCCGCCCGCCGACTCCCCGGCCCTGCGCTCGCGCGCCGCCGCGGGCGAGGTCGAGGCGCTCTACCTGCTCAACCTGATGCCCGCCGAGCGCCTCACGCAGGGTCCGCTGCCTCCCGCGCTCCAGCGCAACCAGGAGCAGCTGCGCCAGCTCGTGCGTCAGGCCGACTACGCGCCGGGCCTCTGGCTGCTGGGCGAGGAGATCGAGTACCGCCCGGGGGACAAGGACCGCGACATGGCCGCCGCCGTCGAATTCTACCGCCGCGCCGCCGCGGCCGGCAGCGTGCAGGGCCTCGGCCGGCTGGCCAAGGCGTTCCACGCGCCGGGGGAGGCCGGGGTCGCGCCGAACTTCCTCGAGGTCGAGCAGTGGCTCCTCGAGGCCGCCGCCCGCGCGCAGCCGGGCGACTTCACGGTCATGCCCCCCGACGCGGCGCTTTACCTCCTCTACGGCGGCACCAACCCGATCGGCTTCAGCGGGTCCGAGATGGGCACCCGCCCCCACGAGCTGCGTTGGTTCCGCGAGATGATCCGGCGCGGCGGCGAG
Source organism: uncultured Opitutaceae bacterium (assembly GCA_964460895.1). GTDB lineage: Bacteria > Verrucomicrobiota > Verrucomicrobiia > Opitutales > Opitutaceae > Didemnitutus. Next base: position 5,602 of record CAYWTK010000040.1, on the reverse strand, counting down.
ATGGCCGAGCTCGCCCGCCTCAGCCTCGAGGCCCAGGCGAAGCGCAACAACGCCCCGGTCGACCGGCTGATGGCGCAGTTGCCGCCCGAGGTCGCGCCGTTCGCCCCGGCTGAGGTCGCGCGGCTGGAGCAGGCCGCCGCGGGCGGCGACGTCGCGGCGCTGCTCACGCTGGCCGACGCGCTGGCCACCGGCCGGGGAATGAGGCAGCACGACGCCCGCGCCGTCGCCCATTACCGCAAGGCCGCCGAAAAGGGCAGCATCGAGGCCATGAAGCGCCTCGCCGACCACTATGCCAGCGGCTACGGCGTGAAGAAGTCGCCGGCCGAACAGTTCGCCTGGATCCGCCGGGCCGCGGAGGCCGGTGACGTCAAGGCGTGGCGGACCGTCGGCGGCTTCCTTCGCGCCGGCGTGGGCGGCCAGCCGGCGGACGGGCCGGCCGCGCTCGCCGCGTACGAGCGGGCCGTCGCGGGGGGCGAGGTGGCGGCGTTGGACGACATCGCGACGATGCATCGGTACGGCAGCGGCGTCCCGAAGGATCTCGACCGCGCCATCGCCGCCTACGAGCGCGCCCGCGCCGCCGGCATGAAGGATCGGGAAAGGACCATCGCCTCGCTTTACGAGCAGAAGAAGGACGCCGCCAACGCCCTCGTCTGGCATCGGAAGGCCTGGGAGGCCGGCGACCGCGCCTCCGGCCTGAAGGTCGCCGAGGAATTGGCGAAGACCGACCGCCCCGCCGCGACCGTCATTTACCGGCAGCTCGCCGAGGCCGGCGAGGACCGCGCCCAATTCAGCTACGCCGCGCAGCTCGAGGAGGAAGGCGACTTCGACGGCGCCATGGTCTGGTTCCGCAAGGTGGCCGCCAACCCGAACGCCCTCATGCGCGATTACTCCGCGCGCCGGGTGAAGGAGCACGAGGCGGAGGCCGCCGCCGCGCCCGGCACCGACCTGCACTTCCGCCGGCTGGCCCGCGCCGGCGACGTCGGCGCCGCGATGACCTATGCCGAGCGGGTGTTCCGCAAGGACAAGGACGAGGCGATGGACTGGGTGCGGTTCGCCGCCGGAAAGAAGCATCCGGCCGCGATGCGGGTCGTCGCGCTGGACGTCGCGCAGCGGGACCTCACGGAAGGCGTGAAGCTTCTGGAGGAGGCGGCCGTCGCGGGCGACCCCGAGGCGAAGTTCCGGCTCGGCGGCGTCTATTTCCAGGGTAAGGGCGCGGCCCGCGACCCGGCGCGCGGCCTCGCCCTCATGCAGGAGGCCGCGGAGCTGAACTTCGTGCCCGCGCAGTTCGAGGTCGGCCGCGCGCTCGTCAACGGCGTGCCCGGGCAGCTCGCGGCCGACGTGCCGCGCGGCCTGGAGCTGATCCGCCGCGCCGCCGACGCCAACCTTCCGGCTGCGTGTGCGCTGATGGGCGAGGCCTACGAGCGCGGGCTGCCCGGATTTCCCGCCGATCCCAAGGTCGCCCTCGCTTGGTACCAGCGCGCCCGCAAGCTCGGTGTCGCGCAGGTCGCCCCCGCCATCCAGCGCCTCGAGCGCGCCGCCGCCCACGAAGCGAAGAAGTGACGCGGCGTGCCGCCGCGGTCAGGCCGCGAAATGCCTCGCGACCTTCGCGAAGGCGTCGGCGGTCTGGTCGATGACGTCGTCGGTCAGGCCCGGGTGGATGGCGACGGAGATGCCGTCGGCGAGCATGGCCTCGGCGACGGGGCAGCGGACCTGGCGGTAGTCCATCGTCGTGAGCCCGGCCTCGCGCAGCGGCCAGCCGCCGGCGAAGAAGTCGTGGTTGCGGAAGAGCGGGTAGGCGTACACGGGCTTGGGGATGTAGCCGGCGCTGCAGGTGACGCCCTCGGCCTGGAGGGCGGCGACGAACTCGTCCCGGCTGCAGCGGTGCGCGCCGGCGGCGAGGCGGAGGAGGCAGAACCAGAAGCTGTGCGTGTCGCGGGGGTCGACGGCCGGCGGAATCACGCCCGGCACGCCGCGGGCGGCGAGGCCGTCGAGCAGGCGGCGGCCGAGGTGGATGTGGCGGCCGACGATGGCGGGCAGCTTGGCCATCTGCGCCGCGGCCACGGCCGCCTGCGGCTCGGTCATGCGGTAGTTCGGCGAGAGGGTCTCGGGGTTCCGTCCGCCGGTGACGCGGTCGTAGTGCTTGTCGCCCCATTTCGTCAGACCCGTCCCGTAGCGCCCGTCGTTGGTCCCGACGATGCCGCCGTCGCCGCAGCTGATGTGCTTGAACTCGTTGAGCGAGTAGCAGGCGAGGTCGCCGAAGAGCCCGACGGGCGTGCCGCGGTGGCAGGCGCCCCAGGATTGCGCGCAGTCCTCGATCACGCGCAGCCCGTGCTCGCGCGCCACGGCCATCAGGCCCTCCATGTCGCTGGGGTTGCCGGCGAGGTGGACGACCATCAGCGCCTTCGTGCGGGGAGTGATGGCGCGGCGCACGGCCTGCGGGTCGAGGTTGTAGGTGTGCGGGTCGATGTCGGCGAAGACCGGCACGCACTGCTGGTAGAGGATGCCGATGACCGAGCCCATGTCGGTCACCGGCGACGTGATGACCTCCGAGCCGGGCGGCAGGCGGAGCGCGGCCACGGCGATATGGAGCGCGGCGGTGCCCGACGAGCAGGGCATGTTCCAGCGGAACGGGTAGGTCCGGCCGAACTCGGCGAGGAGCGCGGCCGTCTGCGGGCCGTTCCAGTAGAACAGGGACTTCTGTCCCACCATCGCGGTCAGGCGGGCCAGTTCCTCGGCGCCCCAGCGGGCGTGGGGAGCGGGCGAAGCGGTGACGGCGCGCGGGCCGCCGTGGAGGGCGAGGGTCGGGGAGTTCATCCGAGTAGGTGAGCAGAGCGAGCGGAAGCGGAGGCGAGGCGGTTCGTCCCGCGATTCATCATCGCCGGCAACGGGTCTCGTGTAGGGCGGGGTCTCCCGACCCCGCCGCGAGCGTCGCCGGAGGCGTCGATCGTGATGCTGCGCGCGGACGATGGCGGGGTCGGGAGACCCCGCCCTACAACGGCGGGTCGGGCGCACGGAGGCGAAAGCGCGGTCATGACGGGGGACCGATGCGCCCGCGCGGCAGCGCGGCAAGGAAGGGGGCGAGACGGAAGACGAAGCCGAACTCGAGGGCGACGCGCCAGAGCGCCTGCGCCTTCTCGCGCTCCTCCGCCGCGGTCTCGCGGTTCTCGACGGCGGTCACGGCCTCCTCGATGGTCGAGCAGAGGCAGCCGAGCCGGGCCATGTCCACCATCCCGCCCGGGGACATCAGCAGGCACCAGTTGAGGGCGAAGCCGGCGTAGACGAGGTGGTTGATCCCGCGCTCGCGGCAGAGGGCCCCGAGCTGGGCGGCGTTCTCCGCCACGCCCTCGTCGCCGACCGGTCGCGCCTCCGGGGCGAAGTCGAGCGCCGCGAAGCCGCGGGCGATGTCCGCCGCGTTGTGCCCGCCGGGAAATCCCTCCGCGCGCCGCAGCGCCTGCAGCCGCTGCCACGACGGGTCGGCGGGCACCGGGCGCGGGTCGGGCTGCTGGCCGGCGAGCGCGACGGCGCGGCGGTAGCCGGGCAGGTGGCGGTAGTAGTCGCCGCCGCCGACCACGTGCAGCACGGGAACGGGCGAGGCGCGCACGGCCGCGAGGAGGCGGGGAAAGACGTCGGCGAGGATGCGGCGCGCCCGGGCGCGGTACTCGACGGTACGGTCCCAGCCGGGGTGGACGCCCGGACGTTGGGCGTCCCACGCGTGCATCACCACGAGCGCGGTGCGCGCGGGGTCGAGGTCCACCTCGACCTCGTGCCAGCCGCCGAAGCCCTCGGCGGGCACGGGCCGCGCGTCGTCGGCGTCGAACTGGCGGTAGAGGCGGGCGGGGAGACGCATGGTCAGGCGGCGCGGGCGGCGACGCGGCGGAGGGCGAGGCCGATGGCGACGAGCAGGGCGCCGGCGACGAGGTTGTGCGAGGCGGGCGCCAGAGGCGAGCCCGGCAGGGCGGTGCAGGCGACGAGCACGGCGCCCAGCACGAGCGCCGTCGTGCCGATCACGCCGTAGACCCGCAGGCCGTCGGCGGACGCGACCGGGGCGTCGGGCACGGGCGTGCGGAGGTCGGCGTCGAGACGGAGGAGCTCGGCGTGCTTGGGGTCGTCGGCGCGGTACCAGCGGGCGGAGAGGGCGAAGACGAGGGTGGCCACGACCGCCTCGCTGAGGACGTTGCGGGCGAAGGGATTCTCGGGCCAGACGTCGAGCAGCATGAGGGTGATGGCGACGACCAGCGCGGCGGAGCACGAGGCGATGCCGGACCACCACGGGGTGCGGCGGTACACCATGCCGAGCGCGACCGGCATCATGAACGCCGCGGTCAGCGAGTAGTACTGCAGGGCGAAGTCGAAGGCCCCGCCGAAGCGGGGGATCTCGAAGGCGACGAGGATGCCGAGCGCGCCGACGACGAGCATCGAGAGCCGCGCGACGCGGAGCTGCTGGCGGTCGCTCGGCGCCGCGCCGCGGGCCCGCCGGTGGAGGCGGGCGTACACGTCGCGGGTGAGGGTGGCGGAGAGCCAGTTGAAGGCGTCGTTCGCCTGGCCGAGGGTCGCGGACAGCACGGCCGAGACCACGAAGCCGATGAGGCCGTGCGGGAGCAGCAGGAGCGCGAGCGAGACGTACGAGGCCTCGGCGGGCTCCTTCAGCGTGGGCCAGAGCGCGGCCATGTCGGGGAAGATGACCTTGGCGGCCATCACGGGCAGGATCCAGAGCAGCGGTCCGAGGAACGAGAGCACCGCGCAGAGCAGCGCCATCTTCCGGGCGCCGCGCTCGTCCGGGACGGAGTAGTAGCGCTGGGCGAGGTGCCAGGCGACGTTGTACCCGAGGATGCAGTTGAGCAGGTAGGCCAGCAGGAACCAGAAGTTGCCCGACGTGCCCTGCAGCGTGGTCAGGTAGCCCTCGGGCACCTCGGCGACGAGCCGCTCGAAGCCGGCCAGGAGTCCGCCGCCCTGGCCGAGGTGCAGGTATGAGACGGGGAAGATGATGACCGTCATCACCACGATGATGATGGACTGGACGGCGTCGGACAGGACGGCCGCCCAGAGTCCGCCGATCACGGTGTAGAGCACCATCACGACGCCCACGCAGAGGATGGACAACTGCAGGCCGCTGAGCGTGACCCCCGCGAAGTGGAACTCGCGCGCGCCGAAGCCGAGGGCCGTCGAGACGAAGATGCAGAGGATGTAGAGACCCTGGCCGATGCCGACGATCTGGGGGACGATGGCGGTGACCGAGTAGAAGTAGGTCGTGGACGGGGAATAGCGCCGCGTGAGGAACTGCAGCGGCGTGTCCAGCCGGGCGCGCCGCCACATCTTCGCGAAGAAGAAGTACCCGAGGAGGTAGGCCCACGTCGCGATGGTGAACACCACGATCGCCCCGATCCCGACCCGGTAGGTGTAGCCGGCGGCGGCCACGAACATGAAGGCCGAGAAGCCCGACACCCAGTTCGACAGCCCCGCGAGCACCCACGGGACCTGGCCGCCGGCCTTGAAGTAATCGTCGGTGCTCCGGTTCTTCCGCGCCGCGTAGAAGCCGACGCCGACGATGATCGCGAAGTAGAGCGCGATCAGGCCGTAGTCGACGGCGTTGACGGTGTTGAAG
>CAYWTK010000039.1:0-28291 GCA_964460895.1 uncultured Opitutaceae bacterium | reverse complement strand
GAGCTCGGCGAAGGCCTGCTCGTCCTCGCGCTTCACCATCACCTGCGTCTCGGTCCGGAGCGCGCGGAGGCAGTGCTGCTGGACCTCCTCGAAGGAGAGGCTCCGGCCCGGCGCCAGCTCCAGCGAGACGCGCGCCTTGCTGCGCTGCGAGTGCGGGATGCCGTACACGCCGCGCTGGTCGCGCGCGTGCTCGGTCAGCTCGGCCGAGCAGGGGCAGGCGGAGGAGTAGACGAAGTCGAAGTGGACGAAGCGGCGGAACCCGCCCGTGTGGCCGAGCCGGCCCTCGAGCGCGACCTGGTAGTACTGGTAGCCCTCGAGCCCGCTGCGCAGGCTGGGCTGGAGGATCGGGTAGGAGAAGCGGAGGATCAGGCGCGCGTCCTTCGCCTTCACGTCGCGCAGGTAGGCGCGGAGGATGCGGCCGAGCCACGGGAGGGTGAAGACCTCGTCCTTGTGCGCGTAGAAGGTCCGCATGATGCGGCTCATGTTGATGCCCTTGAGGTCGGCCTCGAGGGACACCGTGCCGGACACACCGGTCTCGAGCGTCAGCACCTCGCCCGCCTTGGAGCGGTACTTGAGCGGCAGCCGGAAGTTGTGGATGCCCACCTGCTGGATCGGCACGTTGGAGCCCTGGATGGCATCCACGGCGTTCATCATGTCGGGCAGGCTCGCCCGGTAGTCGGGGGAGACGCGGAAGGCGTTGTCGTAGCCCCGGCTCATGCGCGGTTCGTGGCCGCCGCGGGCGCGGTGGAGGTAGAGGGGACGGGAGGGCATGACGTTTTTTCCATGGGTGGGGCCAGGCGGTTGGACGTCAACCGGAGGCGGGGATGGGACCCGCTTAGCTGGCGGAGGGGCCGTGGTACTCGGCGAAGTTGCGCGGCGTCTCGTAGAGGCGCACGCAGTGGAGGCGGGCGGGCGGGCGGATGCGGGGCTCGATCCGGTTCCAGAAGGCGATGACGAGGTTCTCGGTGGAGGGGATGATGCCGCGGAGGAAATCCACCTCGTCGTTGAGGTTCCGGTGGTCGCAGGGGTCCACGACCGTCTCGTGGAGGATCCGCTTCAGCTCCCCCAGGTCCATGAGGTAGCCGGTGACCGGGTCGGGCTCGCCGCGGAGCGAGACCTCGAGGACGTAGTTGTGGCCGTGCCAGTGCGGGTTGGTGCAGAGGCCGTACTGGGCCTGGTTCCACCGCAGGCTCTTCGTCGGGTTGTAGAGCCGGTGGGCGGAATTGAAGTGCACCTGCCGCGTGATGGTCACCACCCCGCGCTGCGGACGGACAGCGGGTGCGGCGGCGGAGCGGCGGCGGGTGCGGCTGGGCATGGAACCCGGGACGAAAGCCCAATTGCCCCCTGGGGTCAACTGCCGGCCTCGGACCGATGATATTTCATGGCGAATCCCTTTGCCCGGGCGGTCCGCGCCCCCTCAGAACCTGCCGCCATGCACCGCTACTACCCCGCCCTCGACGGCGTGCGCGCCGTCGCCATCGGCATCGTGCTCGCCGCCCACGGCGGCGTGGCGTGGTTCCGCAGCGGCGGCGTGGGCGTGGACCTCTTCTTCGTCCTCAGCGGCTTCCTCATCACCAGCATCCTCGCGGCCGAGGTCGCGGCCACCGGCGGGCTCAGCCTGCGCCACTTCTACGCGCGCCGGTTCCTCCGCCTCGCGCCCTGCCTGCTGCTGACGTGCGCGTTCGTCGCCGTCGCGCTCCACCTGACGACGGGGCGCGTGCCGTGGTCGGCCATCGGCATCGCGCTCACCTACACGGCCAACTGGGTGCGGGCCTTCTCCGACGCGGACCTGTCGTGGCTCATCCACTGCTGGACGCTGGCGATCGAGGAGCAGTTCTACCTGTTCTGGCCGCTCGTCGTGCTCGGGCTGGAGCGGCGGGTGGCGGACGACCGGACCAAGGGCTTCCTCCTCGTCTGCGCCGCGCTGCTCGTCGCCGTGTACCGGGCGGGCATGGTCGGCCTCTACACCGACGAGCGGATCAACTACGGCCTCGACACCCGGCTCGACTCGCTGATGGCCGGCGCGGCGCTCGCCTACTTCGCCCGCGCGTGGGCCGCCGCGCCCCTCGGCGACGGGGCCAGCCGGGCGCTGGGCCGCGTGGCGGCCCCGGCCGCGCTGCTGGTGCTGCTCGTCGTGCCGCGCGTGGTCACGTGGTACAGCCCGTGGATGGGCCGCTACGGGTACGTGCTGGTCGCGGCCGCCTCGGCCGTGCTCCTCGCCGACCTCGTCGTCGGCCGGCACTCGGTGCTCGCCCGCGTCCTCTCCCGGGCGCCCCTGGTGTACGTCGGCCGCATCTCGTACGGCCTCTACCTGCTGCACCTGCCGGTCTATTTCCTCGTCGAGGGCCACCTCGCCCACCTGCCCTTCGGCGTCCGCCTCGCCCTCAAGCTGGTCCTCTCGCTCGCGCTCGCCGCCCTTTCCTTCCACGTGCTGGAGCGGCCCTGCCTGCGCCTGAAGGCGCGGTTCGAGGCCGCCGCGCCGGCGGCGCCGCGGCGCGCCGCGGCCTGACGGCCCGGCGGGAGTTTTTCCGTTTGCGCGCGCGCCGCGCGGCGCCCCACCTTCGGCCGATGCCCGTGCGGTTCCGCATCCTCGGCAGCGGCAGCGAAGGCAACGCCGCCCTCCTCCAGACCGGCGAGACGCGGGTGCTGGTCGACGCGGGCTTCTCCGCCCGGCGGCTGCAGGAGCTGCTCGCCGCCGCCGGCGAGTCGCTGGAGCGGATCGACGCGGTCTTCCTCACCCACGAGCACGGCGACCACGCGTCCGGCCTCGCCGGCCTCGGCCGCCACCCGCACGTCCGGGTCTTCGCCAACGCCGGCACCGCGCGCACCGTGCAGCGCGGGCTCAAGCACCGCGTCGACTGGCAGGTGTTCGAGACCGGGGCGACGTTCCGCTACCGCGACCTCGAGGTCTCCAGTTTCTCCGTGCCCCACGACGCGCAGGATCCGGTCGGCTTCGTCTTCGCCCACGGACACGAGGGCGACCTCTTCGCGCCGCGCCGCGCCGTCGCGTGGGTCACCGACCTCGGCCACGCCCCCGCGCACGTGCGCGAGCGGGTGCGGGAGGCCGACCTGCTCGTGCTCGAGGCCAACTACTGCCCCCGCCTGCTCGAGGCCGACGCGAAGCGGCCGTGGGCGGTGAAGCAGCGGATCAACGGCCGCCACGGCCACCTCTCGAACGAGGCCGCGCGCGAGCTGCTCGCGTCGGTCGAGCGCCCCCGCTGGCGCCACGTGGTCTTCGCCCACCTCAGCCGCGACTGCAACACGCCCGCCGCCGTCGAGGCCGCCTGCGGCCCCGCCCTCGCCGCCCTCGGCTGCGCGTTCACGGTCGTGCCGCCGGGCGGCGGCTCGGCCGAGCTCGAGGTCTGACCCGCGCCGGCGGGGCGAGGACAGGCTTCGGCATTGCCCCCGACGCCGGCGGCCGATTGCCTCGCCGCGCATGTCCGCGCCGTCCTTCCGCCGCACCAAGATCATCGCCACGCTCGGTCCGGCGACCGAGACGGAGGAGATGCTGACCACGCTCATCCGCGCCGGCGTGGACGTCGTGCGCCTCAACATGGCCCACGCCTCGCACGATTGGACGCGGAACGTCATCCGCCGCATCCGCGCCGCCTCGGCCGCCGCGGGACGCGAGGTGGCGGTGATGATGGACATCAAGGGTCCGGAGATCCGCACGGGCGACGTGGACCTGCCGATGGAGCTCAAGGCCGGGGAGATCTTCGACTTCACCGTCCGGCCCGAGCAGGACCGCACGGGCTCCGAGGAGATCCGCTCGGTGGACGTGAACTACCGCAACCTCGTGAACGACATCCGCGTGGGCGACACCGTGCTCGTGGACAACGGGCTCATCCGCCTCGAGGTGCTGGAGAAGAACGACGCGCACATCCGCTGCCGCGTCCTGACGCCCGGCGAGCTCAAGTCGCGCCGCCACATCAACCTCCCCGGCGTCCACGTCAGCCTCCCCTCCTTCACCGAGAAGGACCGCGCCGACACCCTCGTGGGCATCGAGGCGGGCGTGGACTTCGTGGCCCTCTCCTTCGTGCGCGAGGCCGCCGACATCCTGCAGCTGCGCGCGTTCCTCAAGGAGCGCGGCTCGAACGCGCGCATCGTGGCGAAGATCGAGGACCAGTCGGCCATCGACCACCTCGACGGCATCATCCGCGCCACCGACGTGCTGATGGTCGCGCGCGGCGACCTCGGCATCGAGATCCCCTTCCAGGAGCTCCCCGTCGTCCAGCGCCGGGCCGTGCGCACCTGCCTCGCCATCGGACGCCCGGTGATCATCGCCACCCACATGCTCGAGTCGATGATCGGGCAGCCGATCCCGACGCGGGCGGAGATCACCGACGTGGCCAACGCGGTGTTCGAGTCGGCGGACTGCGTCATGCTCTCCGGGGAGACCACGGTGGGCCGGTACCCGCTCGAGTGCGTGCGGGTGCTCGACACCATCGCGCGCCGCATCGAGGACGAGATGGCGAGCGACGTCGCCGAGCCCGCGTGCTTTGCCACGGAGCGCCTGCAGTTCCTGCGCTCGGCCGTGGTCCTGGCCAACGCGCTGCCGCAGTCCGCGCTGCTCTGCTTCACGCGCCGGGGCATCACGGCGGCCGGCCTCGCCGCGCATCGTCCGACCTGCGCCCCCATCCTCGCCGTCACCGACTCCGTCGAGACCCTCCGCCACCTGCGAATGGTCCGGGCGGTGGACCCGTTCCTCGTCGAGCGCCTCGGCGACCCCGAGCGGACCATCACGAACGCGATCGCCCAGCTGAAGGCCGCGGGCCGGGTCCGGCCGGGCGACCGGCTCGTCATCGTCTCGGACCTCATCGTCCACGAGGAGCGTCGGGTGGACAGCGTCCAGCTGCGCACGGTGGAGTGACGCCATGCGCCGGACCGTCCTCTTCCTCCTCCTCGCCGCGTCCGCGGCCGCCAAGTACCTCGCCCCGGGCGCCGTGGACGTGGCCGCCCTCGTGCCGCCCCCGCCGCCCGCCGGCTCGATCGCGGAGGAGGCGGACCTGCTGGCCGCCCGCCTCTTCGCGGCGAACCGCACCGAAGCGCAGGCCGCCCTCGCGCGCCGCTACGAGCGCTTCGACATCTTCCAGATGGTGCGTCCGGTGCTCGGGGACTGGGCGAACGCGACGACCCTGCCGCGGCTCGCGGCGTTCATCGACGAGCTGCTGCCCGAGGTTCGCCCCGTGACGGAGGAGGCCAAGCGCGTCCACGCCCGGCCGAGGCCCCACCTCGCCCTGCCGGGGCTGGAGCCCGCCGTCGCGCGACCCGACGGGTACTCGTACCCGAGCGGCCACGCCGCGGGTTCGGCGATGTTCGCGGTCCTCCTCCGCGCGATCGACCCGGCGCATGCGGCCGAGTGGGACGCGCAGGCCGAGCTCGTGCGCCTCAGCCGACTCTACGGCGGGGCGCACTTCCCGAGCGACGTGCTGGCCGGACGCCGCCTCGGCGAAGCCGTCGGCCGCGCCGTCCTCGCCTCGCCCGCCCTACGGGCCCAGCTCCCGGAGCTGCAGGCGGAACTCGCCCGCGCCCGCGCCGCCGCGAAACCCGCCGCCTGAGGCGCGGCCCCGACTGGGCTTCCGGAGCCTCCGCAGCGACCGGAGGCGCAGAACCGGCCCGCCACCCCAAAAAAAGGGAATCAGAGACCGCCCCCCCGCCCTGGGGATGCGCCGCCCAGGAGTGTTGCCACCGCGGCCCGTGTTGCTGGGGATGCGCCGCCCTCGGCGCGTCGCGTCCGCGAACCGGGGCGAGGGCGCCCCGGCTCCATCGCTCGGACCGGTTCCCCCGAGTGACTGGGGTCGCCCGGCGGCCGAGCACCGATTCGCGGGTAGCCGGCGATCTCCGAGCGACGGGGTGCGGAACCGCACCGAACCTGGCGCCGCGAGACACTCGTGCGCGAGGCGCCCGGGCTACCCCAGAGACCTTGCGGGGATGCGCCGCCATCGGCGCGTCGCGTGCGCGAACCGGGGCGAGGGCGCCCCGGCTCCAGGGGAGCGGCCGATTGACTGGGTGAGCGAGGGAATTTCCCTGACGCGGTGCTTCGCCCGGCATCGGCCGGTGCGGCGTCAGTCGCCGATCCGCGCGAAGCGCGGCACCGGGCGTCCACCGACCTCGACGGTCTCGAGGAACATGTCCGCCGGCCGCACCCAGAGCCCGCCCGCTCCGTAGAGCGCCCGGTACACCACCACGGGCTCGAGCGTCTCCGAATGCCGGGCCAGGCCCAGCACGCGGTAGTCGTTGCCCTTGTAGTGGCGGTAGAGTCCGGGAGTCGGTTGCGCCGGCAACGGCGGCAGGTCGTCAGCCATGCCGCCAGCACACCGGCAACCCCGAGGTTTGCAAACCTCGGAGAGCGCCCTTTGCTGGAGCGCTCTCAGCAGTCAGCAGTCAGCAGTCAGCGGTCAGCGGTCAGCGGTCAGCTCCCCACTCCCCACTCACCACTTACCGTTCACTGCTCCCCGCTCACTGCCCTCCGCCCTCCGTTTTCCGCCCTCCGTCATGCCCTCCCCCATTCCCGTCACCGTCCTCACCGGCTTCCTCGGCGCCGGCAAGACGACCCTCCTCAACCGCATCCTGACCGAGCAGCACGGCCGGAAGATCGCGGTAATCGAGAACGAGTTCGGGGAGGTCGGCGTGGACAACCAGCTCGTGATCCGCAGCGACGAGGAGATCTTCGAGATGAACAACGGCTGCATCTGCTGCACCGTGCGCGGCGACCTGCTCCGCATCCTCGGCCGGCTGATGAAGCGCAAGGACCGCCTCGACGCCATCCTCATCGAGACCACCGGCCTGGCGAACCCCGCGCCGGTCGCGCAGACCTTCTTCACCGATCCCGAGATGCGCGAGCAATTCGCCCTCGACGGCATCGTCACGCTGGTGGACGCGAAGCACATCCTCCTCCACCTCAACGACTCGCCGGAGGCGCTCAAGCAGGTCGCGTTCGCCGATGTCATCCTCCTCAACAAGACCGACCTCGTCGCGCCCGAGGACCTCGACGCCCTCGAGCGCCGGCTGCGCCGGATCAACGCCGTGGCCAAGGTGCACCGCACGCGGAACGCCGAGGTGCCCGTGGACCGCGTGCTGAACCTCGGGGCCTTCAAGCTGGAGCGCGCCATCGAGGTCGATCCGCAGTTCCTCGAGATGGAGTACCCCTTCGAATGGGCCGGCGGCTACGTGCTGCAGCCCGGCGTCCACGCCCTCGAGATCGGCCACGACCCCGCCGAGGGTCATGAGGGGCACGGGCATGCCCACGACCACGAGTGCGGGCCGGACTGCGGCCACGACCACAACGAGCTCGACGTCGTCGTCGCGCGCCTCGGCGCCGAAGCACCGCTCACCCAAGCTGGAGATGCGGCGCCCTCGCCGCGTCCGGACCGCGCCGAGGGCGGCGCGGCTCCATTCGCCGCCGAGGCGGAGCTGACCGCGGCCATCAACGCCGCGGTCGAGACCTTCTCCGACTGGGAGGCGATCAAGCTCCCGGGCGAAGCCCTCGAGGTCGGCAGGAAGCTCAACCGCCTGAAGCTCGTCAACGAACACGGCAAGTTCCAGGTCCCGATCCCCGCCGCCGGCCGCTACCTGCTCTTCACCGCCCACGACGTGCCGACGCACCTCCACCGGCCCGACGGCACGTTCCTGAAATACTCGTGGGACCGCACGTTCCGCCACGAGCACGCCCACGACGAGGCGGTGTCGTCCGTCGGCATCCGCGCGGAAGGGCTCTGCGACGGCAAGAAGCTGAACGACTGGATCTCGAAGCTCCTGCAGGAGAAGGGCGGCGACATCTACCGCATGAAGGGCGTGCTCGGCGTGAAGGGCACGTCCAAGCGCCTCGTGTTCCAGGGCGTCCACATGCTCTTCGACGCCAAGTTCGACCGCGAGTGGGCCGCCGGCGAGGACCGCACCAACACCCTCGTCTTCATCGGCAAGAACCTCGACCGCGCCGCCCTCACCGAAGGGTTCAAGGCCTGTCTCGCCTCCTGACGCGCGCCTGCCGCCCGACGACGCCCGCCCCCCCGACCGTCCCCGCCCTCCGCACCGCCAGCCTGCGCGGGCTCGGTTCGCCGGCCGCGGCGGGATGCCGCGGAACAGGCGGTCCAAGCGACGACTGCGCGCCGCGCCCGCCGACTCCCTGCGCGGCCCGCCGGCAGGCGGAGCGACCCGGACCTCTCGGTGCGATCTAGGGGGATTACCCCCGGCGAGGCTTCCCGTTTGCCTCGGGTCTGAGGGCCCCCAGATTCGCGCCCGTGGAAGCTGAGCGACGAGAGATGAGGCGACTGTTCTGGCTGCTTCAGATCAGCGGCTGGATGCTGGTCATTCCTCTCTCGGTCAGCATGACCCTGTTGGTGTTCCCGGACTGGGGCAGCGTCCTGCTCTTCAGCGTCCTGCGGCAGGTGTTCGGCTTCGTGCTCACGCTCGGGCTGTGGCGGTTCTACCGGCGCTGGCCGGCGGACCGCTTCCAGCTGAAGCGGCACGCCTGGAAGGTCGCGGCCGCCTGCATGCTCGCCGCAATCGCCGATGTCCTGCTCACCGATTGGTGCGTCCGCGCCTTCGCGCTGCAGGAGCTGCCGCCGGCGATCGCGCGCGGCACCCTCTTCGCCCGGCTCGCGATCTACATCGCCTGGAGCGCGCTCTACTTCTTCCTGCGGCAGGAGCTCACGCGCCGCAGCACGGAGCTGCGCCTCGCCCAGCTCGAGGCGGCGAACCGCGAGGCCGAACTCCAGCTCCTGCGCGCGCAGGTCAACCCCCACTTCCTCTTCAACGCGCTCAGCACCATCATCGGCGAGGCCGAGACGAATCCCGCCGCCGTCGCCGCCACCACGCACGCCGTGTCGGACTACCTGCGCTACTCCCTGCGCCACGGCACCCACCTCGCTCCGCTCGGCGAGGAGATCACCGCCATGTCCGCCTACCTGCATGTGGAGCAGGCCAGCCTCGGGGCGGCCCGTTTCGATTGGCGCATCGACGCGACCGACGAGGCGCGCGCCGCCTCCGTGCCGACCGCGCTCATCCAACCGCTGATCGAGAACGCCCTCAAGTACGGGCTGTCCACGTCGCCCCCGCCGCTGCGGCTCCGCGTCGCGGCGCGGGTCGAGCGCGGCGAGGTCGTCGTCGCGGTCGAGAATTCCGGCTCGTGGGTCACGCACGCCCCCGGCGAGCGGCCCCGCATCTCCACCGGCATCGGCCTGCCCAATCTCCAGCGCCGGCTCGAGCTGCTGTGCGGCGCGAAGGCCTCGCTGCGCCGGGTCGATACGCCCGGCGCCGTGCGCTTCGAGCTCCGCCTGCCCGCCGCGGCGCCCCAGGCCTGAGCGTCCGCCGGGCGGTCCCGGCCGCGCGCGTCCCCGCCGGAACGACCGGGCGGCCGGCCGTATTTCGCACTTTGCGTCCGGGCGCGATTCCCCCGAAGTTGCCGGCATGATTTTCGCGAAGCACTGGGCGGCCACGCTCGAGGATTACGTCATCGACCTCGCTTGGTCGCCGGACGGCCAATCGCTCGCCGCGGTCGCGCAGAGCGGGGCCGTCACGCTCCACGACGCCGCCACCGGCGCGGTCCGGCACAAGCTCCCCGGCCACGCCGACGGCGCCAACACCGTCGCCTGGAATCCCGCCGGCGGCGAGCTCGCGACCGGAGGCCAGGACGGCGCCGTGAAGTTTTGGAGCGCCGCGACGGGCGCCGAACTCGCCGAGACGAACCTCGGCGGCGCCTGGGTCGAGCATCTCGCGTGGCTGCCCGCTGCGGAGACCGCTTCGTCCTCCGCCCTCCGTCCTCCGCCCTCCGCTCTCATCGCCGCGGCCGGCCGGAAGCTCGTCGCCCTCCGCGCCGACGGCACCGTCGCCCACGCCTTCCCCGACGCGCCGAAGACGATCAGCGCCCTGGCCCTGACCGCAGGACCGACCTCCGGCGCTCCGCCCTCCGCGCTCAGCGCTCAGCCGCCTCTCCTCGCCACCGCCTGCTTCGGGCACGTGGCGGTCTGGAACACGGCCGACTTCACGGCGGTGAAGGAGTTCTCCTACGGCAACGCCATCCACGCCCTCGTCTGGTCGCCCGACCGCCGCTGGCTGGTCGCCGGCTGCCACGACAACGCGGTCCATCTCTGGGCGCCCGCCGAGGACCTCGAGCTGCACATGAGCGGCTACGAGACGCGCCTGAAGGAGCTCTCGTTCAGCCACGACTCGCGCTGGCTCGCCACGGGCGGAGGACGCGACGCCTGCATCTGGGACTGCAGCGGCGCCGGGCCCGAGGGCCGCGAGCCGCTGCTGCTGCCCCACGGCGGACGCGTGGTGGCCGTCGCCTTCCAGCACACCCACGGGCTGCTCGCCTCGGGTTCGTCGGACGGCGAGTTCTCGCTCTGGGCCCCGACCCGCAAGAATCCGCTCGTGGCCGAGGTCAAGATGCCCGCGGCGGCGACGAAGTTCGCCTGGCGCGCGGACGACGGCCTGCTCGCCGTCGGCACGGAGCAGGGCCACGTATTCGTCTTCCGGACGGCCTGAGCCGCGCGGTCGCGCCTCACCCGCTGCCGGTTCCGCGACCCCGACCTCAGGGCCGCGCCGGCGGAACGGCCGGCGGCGGCCGGGGCGGCGCGAGCGGGGGCGCCTCGCGCATCTCGACGACCACGGGCAGGTAGAGTCGCAGCGGCGAATCCGCCGCCCGCGGGTCCCATTCGAAGGCCTCGTCGCGCGGCTCCCGGATCTCGCGGAAGCGCACGCCACCGGCCGTGCGCCGCGCCTCGAAGAAGTAGGCGTGCCGCTGCGCGCCGGGATGCCACCAGGCGAACCGCGTGCGGTCGTCGACCCAGTGCGCCCGTCCCGCCCACAGGGCGAAGATCTCCGGCAGTCCGTCCCAATCGGGGTTTTCGCGCAATCCCACCGCCCCGAGCCGGGAGGGCGAGGCCGGAGCCGCCACGCGGGCGGGCGGGTCGGCCGGGGTCTCTTCGCGCGGCGTGACGAGGAAGAGGAAGAGCAGCGGACCGGCGACGACGAAGGCGGCGAGCAGCCAACCGACCAGACGCGGCGTCGAGGGCGGCGGTGCGGCGGGAGCCTTCATGGCCGAGGCGGCCGGCGGGACGGGATCAATCGTGCCGCACGAGCGCGGCCACGGCCATGGCGTGCGAGTCGATGTGCGAGAGCGAGAGCCAGACGTGGGTCGCGCCGACCTGCTTCAGCAGGGCCTCGCCCTTGGCGTCGAGGCGGACGAGCGGTTCCTTGCGGCTGCCGTGGTAGACGGAGATCGAGGTCCAGTCGAGGTGCGGGCCGATGCCGGTGGTGAAGCACTTCGACACGGCCTCCTTCGCGGCCCAGCGGGCGGCGTAGTGCTTGTGCGGGTGTCCGAGGGAATCGCAGTAGGCCCGCTCCTCCTCCGTGAAGACGCGCTTGAGGAAGCGCTCGCCGTGCTTCTCGAGCACCTTGCGGATGCGCTCGGTCTCGATCAGGTCGCAGCCGAGGCCGATGAGGACACCGCCGGGGGGGAGGGAGATCATGGGGCAGTAGCGGGTAGTGAGTAGCGGGTAGCGAGTAGAAGGGCGGCAAGGGCAAGCGGTGGTGATTTCGGAATGCTCGCTACTCGCTACCCGCTACTCGCTACTCCCTCAGCCATTCATCCTCGCCTTCATCTCGCGGACGGCCTCCTCGATGCCGGTGAAGAGGGCACGGCTGATGATGCTGTGGCCGATGTTGAGCTCGTGGAGGTGCGGAATGGTGCGGACCTCGGCGATGTTGACGTAATTGATGCCGTGGCCGGCGTTGACCACGAGGCCGAGGGCGTGGGCATGGGTGGCGCCGAGGCAGAGGCGCTTGAATTCGTCGGCCCGCGCCGGCCCGAAGTAGGCGTTCGCGTAGGCGCCGGTGTGGAGCTCGATCCACGGCGCGCCGAGCTTCCGGGCGAGGTCGATCTGGTGCTCGTCGGCGTCGATGAAGAGCGAGGTCTTGATGCCCGCGGCGTTCATCGCATCGGTCACCCGCGCGACCTTGTCGCGGTGCTTCACCACGTCGAGCCCGCCCTCGGTCGTGACCTCCTCGCGGCTCTCGGGGACGAGGCAGACCGAGTGGGGCTTCAGGCGGAGCGCGAGGGCGGTCATCTCGGGCGTGCAGGCCATCTCGAGGTTCACGCGGGTGGCGGCGCATTCGCAGAGCCGCTCGACGTCGCGGTCCTGGATGTGCCGACGGTCCTCGCGGAGGTGGATGGTGATGCCGTCGGCACCCGCGCGTTCGCAGAGCAGGGCGAGGGCGACCGGGTCGGGCTCGATCGCGCCGCCGACGGTCGTCCCGGCCGCGCGGTAGCGGGCCTGGCGGACGGTGGCGCAGTGGTCGATGTTGACGCCGAGGAGGATCATGGCCGGCGAGGAAAGCAGGTCCGCCCGCTCCGGGGAATCCGGAAAAGGCGGCGGGTCGGCGCCTTCCGGCTTCCGGTTTGGCCGGGGATCGATTGCATCCGCGGGATGCCCGGCCCGACGCCTCCGCGCGAGAACCTGCTCCTCAACCTCGGCTGCAACCTCGCCGCCCCGCTGCTCATCCTGTCGAAGGGCACCGACCGGCTCGGCGCGATGCCGGCGCTCCTCCTCGCCCTCGCCTTCCCCCTGGGCTACGGACTCTACGACTTCTGGCGGCGGCGGACGTTCAACTTCGTCTCGGCCCTCGGCTTCGCCAGCACGCTGGCCACGGGCGGACTCGGCCTGATGCGGCTCGAGCCGTTCTGGTTCGCCGTCAAGGAGGCCGCCGTGCCGGCCCTGATCGGCCTGGCGGTGCTGGTCTCGCAGTGGGCGCGGCGTCCGCTGGTCCGGCAGTTCCTGCTCAACGAGCAGGTCGTGAACCTGCCGCGCGTGCAGGACGCCGTCGACGCGCACGGGCGGCGGACGGAATTCGACGCGCTGCTGCGCTCCGGCAGCTGGCTGCTCGCGGCGTCGTTCGGGCTGAGCGCGGTCCTCAACTTCGCGCTCGCGCGCCACCTCATCACCGCGCCGCCGGACACGCCGGAGTTCAACGCCCAGTACGGCCGGATGCTGGTGTGGAGCTGGCCGGTGATCGTGGTGCCGAGCATGGCGATGATGATGGTCGCCCTCTGGCGCCTGGTGAAGGGGCTCGAGCGCCTCACCGGCCTGCGGCTGGAGGAGATCTTCCATCCGCCGCCGGAAAAGAAATAGGGCCGGTCGCGGGACCGGCCCCGAATCCCCGCGTCGCCGGGCGGCTCAGCCGCGGCCCCGGCTCTTCGGCACGGTCACCGTGACGACGCGCTCGGCGGTGTTGCCCGACGCGTCGGTGGCGGCGACGGTGATCGTGTAGACGCGTCCGCCGCCCCCGCCCGCGCGTTCGGCGCGGAGGTTGACGGTCAGGGCGCCCGTGATCTCCCAGTCCGGGCCCGTCGAGCCGTCGCCCTGGCCGTCGACCGGCTCGTTCGACGTGACGCGCACGATGCGGACGGAAGGCGCGGCGTCGACCGCGTCGCGCACGACGGCGGACAACCGCACCGCCACCATCTGGTGGTTGGCGGGCCAGAGCTCGCGGTGCGACGCCGTGAGCGAGACGAACTGCGGCGCGGTGCGGTCCTCGAACGTGAGCACGAGGGTCGCGACGCCGGTGCCGGCCGCGTTGCTCGCGCCGATCGTCACCGGGAAGACTCCGGCCGCCGCGGGCGTGCCGCTGACCACGCCGGTCGCAGCGTCCACCGCCAACTCGGCGGGCAGGCCGAGGGCGTCGAAGTCGTCCGGTTCGTTCGTCGCGGTGATCGCGTAGGTGAACGGCGCGCCGGCGGCGCCGGTCGCCGCGAGGGCGCTGGTGATCTCCGGCGGCTGGAGATCCGAGAGGGCGAAGACCGCGCCCGTCGCGGGGAACACGCCCGACGCGGCAGCGCCGTAGAGCCGTCCGTCGTCGCCCGCGGTCAGGCCGGCGAAGATGAAGCCCGGTTCTCCCCACCCGAAGTTCCAGACGGTCGAGAAGTCCGAGCCATCCGCGCGGAGCTTGAAGATGGTCCCGCCGCCGCCGGTGCCGCCCAGGAAGGTGGTGCCGTAGAGGCTGCCGCCCCGCACGAGCAGGCGACCGAAGGGCGACTGCCCGTCGCCGCCGGAGAACGCATGCGCGACCGCGAAACCGCCGCCGTCGGGGTTCAGCCGGTAGACGGCCCCCCGCCCGCCGCTTCCTCCGGCCGAGACGACACCGAACAGTGCGCCATCCGCGCCCTGGACCAGCCCGGAGGTCGGCCGTTCGCCGGAAGTGCCGCCGAAGTGGCGGAGCGTGGCGAAGCCGGAGCCGTCGCGGGCGATCCGGAAGACCGTACCGAGGCCGCTTCCGCCACCGCCGAACGTTGTGCCGTAGAGCGCCCCGTCGCGACCGACCAGGAGCGTGCCGTAGGGATCGCGTCCGTCCCCGTCGGAGAACGCGTGCAGGACGGTGTAGTCGCCGCCGTCCGGCCGCATCCGGAAGACGGTGCCGGAGTTCGTCAGGCCGTCACCGCCCGCCCGCCCGGCGCCGTAGAACCAGCCGTCGCCGCCGTCGGTCAGCCCGGCCACGGGATAGGTCCCGTCCTGGTACTGGAGGTGGCGCACGACGGCGAAGCCCGAACCGTCGGCCGCGATGCGGTAGATGACGCCGTAGCCGAACCGGCCGCCGAACTGGGTCGTGCCCAGGTAGGAACCGTCCGGGGTGCGGACGAGCTCGCTCATCGGGTAGCTGCCGTCGCCTCCGGAGAAGTGGTGGAGGACGGCAAAGCCCGAGCCGTCGGGGTTGACGCGAAAGACCGTGCCGGCGCCCCCGTTTCCTCCCTGCTGGGCGGCGCCGAGGAGCGCGCCGTCGGTGTGCCGGACCAGGCCGGCGGTCGGGAAGTTGCCCTCCGTCGCGGCCAGTGAACGGAGGACGGTGAGGACGGGGGCCTGGGCGGAGGCGGTCGCGGCGACCGCCGCGAAGGCCGTCGCCGCGGCGAGCCGGGCGACGAGGCGGAGGAGGGAACGGGTCATGGGAGGAGGGGCGCGGCGGTATGCCGCCCTCTCCCATGCGCGATTCCGCCGGGAAAACTATCACCGACCCGCGCCCGGGCCGGCGGAGGGGCGCTCAGGCCCGCTGGTCCATCGGGACGTAGTCCCGCTTCGGGGCGCCCACGTAGACCTGGCGCGGCCGGTAGATGCGGCCCTTGGCGTTGGAGGCCACCTCGCGCCAGTTGGCGATCCAGCCCGGGGCGCGGCCGATGGCGAACATGACCGTGAACATGTCGGTCGGGATGCCGAGGGCGCGCATGATGATGCCCGAGTAGAAGTCGACGTTCGGGTAGAGCTTGCGCGAGACGAAGTAGTCGTCCTTCAGCGCCGCCTGCTCGAGGTTCTTGG
Source organism: uncultured Opitutaceae bacterium (assembly GCA_964460895.1). Lineage (GTDB taxonomy): Bacteria > Verrucomicrobiota > Verrucomicrobiia > Opitutales > Opitutaceae > Didemnitutus. The sequence continues at coordinate 12,989 of CAYWTK010000039.1, read as the reverse complement.
CGATGTCGAGGAGCGGGTCGGACTTGCCGAGGCGGGTCAGGACCTCGTCGCAGGCCTTGCCGATGATGCGGGCGCGCGGGTCGAAGTTGCGGTAGACGGCGTGGCCGAAGCCCATCAGGCGGTTGGCCTTGGAGCCGCCCTTGGCGGCCTGGATGAAGCGCGTGCCGTCGTCGCCCTCGTCGTGGATCGACTGGAGCATCTGCATCACGGCCACGTTGGCGCCGCCGTGGAGCGGGCCGGAGAGGGCGCACACGCCGGCCGCGATGGAGGTGAAGAGGTTGGCGCCGCTCGAGGCGACCATGCGGACGGTCGAGGTGGAGCAGTTCTGCTCGTGGTCGGCATGGAGGAGCAGCAGGAGGTTCAGGGCGCGCGTGACCTCGGGGATCGGCTGGTAGGCCACGTACGGGTCCGAGAACATCATGTGCATGAAGTTGTCGGCGAAGGGCAGGTCCCGCGGGTGGATGAAGGGCAGGCCGTTGCGGTAGCGGTAGATCATCGCGACGATGGTCCGGATCTTGGACATCGCCATGGCGGCGGCCTCGTCGAAGTTCGCGAGGTCCCTCTCGAAGTTGTTCGTCGCGAGGTGCGGGTAGTAGGCGGCGAGCGAGCTGACGATGGAGGTCAGCATGCCCATCGGCGGGGCGGACTCGGGGAAGCCCTCGAAGATGCGCTGCATCTGCGTGCCGATGGCGGCGTTGTCGCGCAGGCGGCGCCCGAAGTCGCGGCGCTGCTTCGCGTTCGGCAGCTCGCCGTAGATGATGAGGTAGGCGGTCTCGACGTAGTCGGAGTAGGTCGCGAGCTGCTCGATGGGGTAGCCGCGGTGGCGGAGGACGCCGTTGTCGCCGTCGAGGAAGGTGATGGCGCTCTCGCAGGAGCCGGTGTTGCCGTAGCCCTGGTCGTAGAAGATGTAGCCGGTCTCCTTGCGGAGGTTGCGGGCGTCGATGGCCTTTTCGCCCTCGGTGCCGGTCATCACCGGGAACGAGAACTCCTTCTGGTCGATCTTGATCAGGGCGGTCATGGGGAAGCAGGGGGTGTCCCGCACCTTGGCCGATTCGCCGGGCCATGCAAAGCAAAGCCTCGGCATGACACGGCGCACGGGCATGAATTAGCCCCGCGCGTCCGCGCGTTAGAAAATGTGAACCGGTCCCCGGCTCAGCCGCCCGGGACGAACGCCGGCACCATGAACGCGTCGGCCGGCAGCGGCTCGTTGATCGTCACCGTCTCGAACGTGATGGTCGCGACCTGGCCGCTCGGCGCGCGGTTGACCAGCTTGCGGGGGAAGCGGAGGCCCTGGACGACGATCTCGCCCTCCTCGCGGATCTCGGCGCCGTTCTCGGTCTCGGTCTTCACGAGCCGTCCGGTCGCCTGGTCGAAGTAGCGGATGAAGGCGATGCTGTCGTCGTGGACGAAGGACAGCTTCACGCAGGCCCGGCCGTCCACCTGGGTCTCGCCGCCGTACTCGACGCGCCCGCCGCGCCGGTCGAGGCCGGCGTAGAAGCTGAGGTTCTCCCAGGTGTTGGCGCGGAGGCGCTTCACCTGCTGGGCGTCGAGCAGGGTGACCTGCCAGCGCTTCTCGTCGGGCGCGGCCGCCCGGCGCAGCCAGGCGTCGTAGTCGTCCAGCGCGGTGGTCTCGACCACCTTGTCCGAGCGCAGGATCATCCGCTGCCGGTAGGGCTTCTGGAAGACGATGTCGATGCCCAGCACGATCTGCTCCTCGCGGGTCTTGCCCTCCTGGCCCTCGACCGGCACCGGCTGGGTGGTGGCGAGGGTGCCCTTGAAGTGGATGCTGGTGACCTGGTTGAGGGCGCTCTCCGGGCCGACCGCCGCGCGCGCCTTGGCGATCCAGGTGTCGACCCGCGCGTCGGCGAATGCGGCGGGGGCGAGGGCGACGGCCGCGCCGAAGGCGGCGGCAAGGAGGCGGGAATTCATGGGCTGATGGACCCGGAAACTGGGCCGAGGTGCCATCGCCCGCAAGGGCATTTCCCCCGGAGGGCGCCCTCCCCCGCCCCGCCGGACGCGCTCACTCCCACTCGATCGTGGCCGGGGGCTTCGAGCTGATGTCGAGGACGACCCGGGAGACGCCGCGGACCTCGTTGGTGATGCGGCTGGAGATGCGCTGGATGAGCTCGTGCGGGAGCTTGGCCCAGTCGGCGGTCATCGCGTCGGTGCTCTCGACGATGCGCAGGGCGATGACGTAGTCGTAGGTCCGCTCGTCGCCGAAGACGCCGACGGTCTTCACCGGCAGGAAGACCGCGAAGGACTGCCAGACCTTCCAGTACCAGCCCGACTTCATCATCTCGTCGTGCAGCACGGCGTCGGCGTCGCGGAGGATCTCCAGCCGCTCGGCGGTGATGTCGCCCATCACGCGGACGCCGAGGCCCGGGCCCGGGAAGGGCTGGCGCCAGACGACGTCGCGCGGGAGGCCGAGGGCGGCGCCCACCTTGCGGACCTCGTCCTTGAAGAGCTCGCGCAGCGGCTCGACGAGCTTGAGCTTCATCCGCTCCGGCAGGCCGCCGACGTTGTGGTGGGTCTTGATGAGCGAGGCGGGGTTGCCCTGGATCGAGACCGACTCGATCACGTCCGGGTAGAGCGTGCCCTGGCCGAGGAATTCGGCGGTGCGGCCGAGGTCCTTGAGCGTCTTCTCGAAGACCTCGACGAAGGTGCGGCCGATGATCTTGCGCTTGGTCTCGGGGTCGGAAACGCCCTTGAGGCGGCGCAGGAAGAGCGCCGAGGCGTCCACGACGCGCAGGTCGATGTGGAAATGCTTCCCGTAGAGGTCGCGCACGTACTCGCGCTCGCCCTTACGGAGGAGGCCGTTGTCCACGAAGACGCAGGTGAGCTGCTTGCCGATGGCCTTGTGCAGGAGCGCGGCGGCCACGGAGGAGTCGACGCCGCCGGACAGGCCGAGGAGCACGCGGCCCTTGCCCACCTTGGCGCGGATGTCGGCGACCGCGTGGGCGATGAAGTCCTTGGTCGTCCAATCCTGCCGCGCGCCGCAGACGCCGACGAGGAAGTTGCGGATGATGTCCACGCCGCGCTCGGTGTGGAAGACCTCCGGGTGGAACTGGATGCCGTAGAACCGGCGCTTGGCGTCCTCGATGGCGGAGTACGGCGAATTCTCCGAGGTGCCAACCGCGACGAAGCCCGGAGGCAGCTGCGAGAGCTTGTCGCCGTGGGAATTCCAGATACGCAGCCGCCGCGGCAGGCCCTTGAAGAGCTTGCCCGGCTTCACGACCGTGAGGTGGCCGTGCCCGTACTCGCGGGCCTTGGAATGCTCGACCTTGCCGCCGAGGAAGTGGCCCATCAGCTGCACGCCGTAGCAGATGCCGAGGATCGGCACGCCGAGCGTGAAGATGGCCGGATCGGGGTGCGGCGCCTGCCGCGCATAGACGCTCTGCGGACCGCCCGAGAGGATGATGCCGATCACGCCGTCCTCGCGCAGCTTCGCCGCGGGGGTCGAGAAGTGGTAGATCTTCGAGTAGACCTCGCTCTCGCGGATGCGACGGGCGATGACCTGCGTGAGTTGGGAGCCGAAATCGAGGACGGCAATCGTCTGCGCCATGCGGGAGTCAGTGGGAATCCCGCGGGCGAATCAAGCGGGAGATGCGTCCCGCGCCCCGGCCTCAGTCCGGCAGCGTCGGCCGCAGCTCCTCGAGGAGCAGCAGCGCCGCGACGGCCGCGACCACGGGGGCGCGGTCGGCCGGGGACAGGTCGGAGGCGAACCACACCGCGCCGTCGCCCAGCACCTCGACCGCCGCGACCGGCCGTCCGGCGTCCTCGACGAGGTAGCCGGCGACGTCGCCGTAGCGCAGCGGCGTGCCCGCGAGGCGGTTGGAGCTGCGGACGGCGAACTCCCGCGCCCCGCGCCGGAGCGCGCCCGCGAGCGGGCCGTCCCAACGCTGCTGCATCTCCAGCGTCCACTCCTGCTCGGGCGCGTCCACCGGCGCCACGCGGGCGGTGAAGCCGGTCTTCTCCCGGAACGCGACGGAGAAGCCGTCGACCTCGAGCGCCCGGCGGCGGAGGTTGGTCGCGGCCGCCCCGCGCCACGGGGACGCGGCGCCGTCCGTCACGGTGAAGCCGTAGGACTGCCGCCGCCGGCTGCCGGCGTAGAGGCCGAGGAGGCCGAGGTCGCTGCCCTTGGTGAGGCTGCGGTTGACCTCGCCGACGCGGGTCTCCCCGAATTCCAGCCGCTCGAGCAGCTTCCAGCCCTGCCGGCCCTTGACCGGCACGCGCTCGGACGCGGCGAGCTCGGCGGGCACGTGCAGGGCGGCCGGCTTCAGCCGGGCGGACGCGGCGGGCAGGGCGGCGACGAGGACGAGGGCGGAAAGGAGGAGCGGGCGCATGGCGACTGGGTCACTCTACGCCCTCCGACGGTTCCCCGCCATGGGCCGCGCAGAGGCGGGCCGAACGGCTAGCGGACGCGCCCGGGGGCAGCGTGCGGGACCGCCGACTCCAACTGGAATGCTCCGGCCGGGAGGTCTCGATCTCCGGGGCGCCGCGCCCGGTCGGGTGTCTCCTGGAGATGCGGCGCTCCTCGGGGATGCGGCGCCCCTTGGGGATACGGCGCCACTTGGGGATGCGGCGCCCTCGCCGCGTCCGACCGCCCACCGGGGCGGGGGCGCCCCGGCTCCAGCGCTTCGTCCGCGGCTGTTCGTCGGTGATGCGGCGCCCTCGCCGCGTCGGCATCGATCGGTGTATCCTGGGGATGCGGCGCCCTCGCCGCATCGATGCCATCCGCCGGGACGGGGGCGTCCCGGCTCCAGCGGACCGTTCAGCCCCAACGCCGTGCAGGGAAAGGGGACCGGGCCGGCGCAGCCCGGTCACAGACGCCCATCACCGGCCGGTGCGGCTCCGGCTGTCAGAACTTGAGCCGCGTATTGACGTGACCGCAGCGCGGACAGGGCGCCGTCTCGGTGCCCTTCCGCTGCGCGTAGACGTGGTCGCAGCGGATGCAGTGGAAGGACACCTTGCGGCGGGCCGTGTCGTAGAGCGTCCGGTCGCGGCGGTCGTAGTAAACCCACAGCGCGCCGAAGAAGCCGAAGAGCGCGAGTCCGGCGGTGAGGACCTCGGCGGTGAACCACGGGGCGGCGACTTCGGCGGGCATGGGGCCACGCTCGCGCGGCGCCGCGGTGGCGCCAAGGGCAAAGAAAAGACGCGCCGGCCCGGGGGGCGCGGCGCGTCGGAAAGGAGACCCGGCGGGGGCTCAGGCCTTGGGCTCGGCGGCCGGGGCCGAAGCCTCGGCGGCGGGGGCGGCCGGCGCGGCCTTGGCGGCCTTGGCCTTCCGCGAACCCTTGGACTTCTTGTAGCCTTGGTCCTCGGCGCCCACGAACTCGATCAGCGCCATCTCGGCCGAGTCGCCGATGCGGCGGGGCCCGAGCTTGTAGATGCGGGTGTAGCCGCCCGGGCGCTTCTCGAACTGCGCGACCTTCTCGTTGAAGAGGAGGGTGACCGCGGACTCGTCGCGGATGTCGGCCAGCGCGAGGCGGCGCAGGTGGATGGCGGAGGCGGTGAGCTTGCCGTCCTTCTTGGGGAGGGCGGCGGCCTTCTTGGCCTTGGTGATCACCTTCTCGATGAAGGGACGGAGGGCCTTGGCCTTCGTGAAGGTCGTCTCGATGCGGCCGTGGCGGATGAGGGCCGCGCCGAGGTTGGAGAGCATCGCCCGGCGGTGCTCGCGGGTGACGCCGAGGGAGGCGTGGTGCTTGTTGTGACGCATGGGTGGTTTGGGTTATCGGCCCCCGATCGGCAATCCGGTCGCAGCGTTGGGCGGCAGCGGACGGCGCGAGGGCCGGGAAAGTGAATTGCGGATTGCGGAGTGCGGAAGAGGGGACAGCTGAAGCGTGTCGCGGACCGCGGAGCTCAATCCGCAATCCGCATTCCCCACTCCGCAATCGCTCAGAGTTCCTTCTTCGTGTCGAGGAGGCGCTCGTCGAACTTCATGCCGAGCGAGAGGCCGAGGGCCTCGAGCTTCTCCTTGATCTCGTTGAGCGACTTCTTGCCGAAGTTGCGGTACTTGAGCATCTCCTGCTCGGTCTTCATCGCGAGCTCGCCGACGGTGGTGATGTTCGCGTTGTTGAGGCAGTTGGCGGCGCGGACCGAGAGCTCGATCTCGTTGACCGACATGTTGAGGAGCTTGCGGAGCTTGTTCTGCTCCTCGGAGACCTCGGCGGCCTGCGACTCGAACTCGTAGCTCTCCTGCGAGACGCGGTCGAACACGTCGAGGTGGTGCTTGAGGATCGAGGCGGACTGCTTGAGGGCGTCGTCCGGCGTGATGCGGCCGTCGGTCCAGACCTCGAGCACGAGCTTGTCGTAGTCGGTGATCTGGCCCACGCGGGTGTTCTCGACGCCGTAGCGGACGAGGCGGACGGGGGAGAAGAGGGAGTCGATCGGGATGACGCCGATCGCCTGCTCCTCCTTCTTGTTCTCCTCGCCCGGGCAGTAGCCGCGGCCGGTCTTGATCTCGATCTCGGCCTCGAAGGTGCGCTTGTGGTCGAGGGTGCAGATGACCTGGTCGGGGTTGATGATGCGGACGCCGGCGTCGAGCTGGATGTCGGCCGCGGTGACCGGACCCTCCTTGTTGACCTTGAGGAGGAGCTTCATGGCCTCGCGCTTCTCGGAGACGACGAGGATCTTCTTCAGGTTGAGGACGATGTCGGTCACGTCCTCGACCACGCCGTCGACGGACTGGAACTCGTGGTTCACGCCGTCGATCTTGATCGAGCTGATCGCGCTGCCCTCGATGGACGAGAGGAGGACGCGGCGGAGGGAGTTGCCGACGGTGTGGCCGTAGCCGGCCTCGAACGGCTCCGCGATGAACTTGGCGTAGGTGGGCGTGGCGCCCTCCTCGACCTTCGTGAGCTTGGACGGGAGTTCGAACTTGCCGAGACGCTTGGGCATGTGAGTGGGCCTCAGTTTGAGAGTTGGCGGGGGAAGGATGGGACCGGCCGGGGGCGCGGGCTCAGAAGCGCGAGTAGAACTCGACGATCAGCTGCTCGTTGATCGACGGGTCCATCTCGTCGCGGGTCGGCAGGCGGTTGACGACGGCCGAGAGGGCCTCGTCGTTGCGCGTGAGCCAGCCCGGGACGACGCGGGCGCGGGACTCCTCGACGGAGCGGGTGACGATCTGGCGGGAGTTGTTGCTCGCCTTGATCTCGATCGTGTCGCCGGCGTTGAGGGTGTAGCTCGCGATGTCGACCTTGCGGCCGTTGACCTTGACGTGGCCGTGGTTGACGAGCTGGCGCGCCTGGGCGCGGCTCTTGGCGAAGCCGAGCAGGTAGACGACGCTGTCGAGGCGGGTCTCGAGGAGCTGGAGGAAGCGCTCGCCGGTGACGCCGCGCTCCTTCTTGGCGACCGCGAAGACGCGGCGGAACTGGCGCTCGAGCAGGCCGTAGATGAAGCGGAGCTTCTGCTTCTCGGCGAGGCCGAGGGCGTACTCCGACATCTTGCGGCGCGACTTCGGGCCGTGCTGGCCGGGCGGGAAGTTGCGGCGCTCGAGGACCTTGGCGGAACCGAGGACGTAGGTGCCGAAGCGGCGGCTGACGCGGGTGGTGGGTCCGGTGTAACGGGCCATGACGGGAAGGGATGGGGATTGCGGTTGGGAGACGGCGCGGCGCGTCAGACGCGGCGGCGCTTGCGCGGACGGCAGCCGTTGTGCGGCACCGGCGTCACGTCGATGATGGAGGAGATCTCGAGGCCGATGGCCTGGAGGCCGCGGATGGCGGAGTCGCGGCCGAGGCCGGGGCCGCTGACGCGGATCTGGACCTCCTTGAGGCCGTGGGCCATGGCGTTGCGGGCGGCGTCCTGGGCGACGACCTGGGCGGCGTAGGCGGTGGACTTGCGCGAGCCGCGGAAGTTGCACTTACCGGCGGACGACCAGGAGATCACGTTGCCCTTGGCGTCGGTGATCGAGACGATGGTGTTGTTGAACGTCGCGGTGACGTTCGCGATGCCGGAGGTGACGTTCTTGGAGCCCTTGGCCTTGCGGACCTTGATGGCGCCGAGCTCCTCCTTGAGGAGCTCCTCGGCGGTCGGGGCCTTCGGCACGCCGTGGACGAGCTCGACGGGCTTCGCCGGGGCGGCGGCCTCGGCGGCCGGCGCCGCGGCGGGCGCGGCCTCGGCGGCCTTGGGGGCCTTCGCAGCCTTGTCGGCGGCGGGGGCGGCGGCGTCCTTCTTGGGCGCCTTCTCCTTCTTCGGGGCGGACTTCTCTTCGGACATGGTGGTGAGGGTTCGGGATTAGGCTTCCTTGGCCTTGGTGACGCCGACGGTCTTGCGCGGGCCCTTGCGGGTGCGGGCGTTGGTGCTGGTGCGCTGGCCGCGGACCGGCAGGCCGCGGCGGTGGCGGATGCCGCGGTAGCAGTTGATGGCCTGGAGGCGCTTGAGGTTGCCGGCGATCTCGCGGCGCAGGTCGCCCTCCACCACCCACTTGTTGTCGGTGATGATGTGGAGGATCTTGTTGAGCTGCTCTTCGGTCAGGTCCGAAGCGCGCATGTTGGCGTCGAGACCGGCGATCGCGACGATCTGGTCGGCGCGGGCCGGGCCGATGCCGTAGATGTACCGGAGGGAGAATCCGATCTTCTTTTTGGCGGGGAGTTCTACGCCGAGGAGACGAGGCATGGTGTTACGAGTTGAAGTGGGAGTTGGAGAGTGAGGAAGGAAAGGGAATCAGGACGCGGCGCGAGGGACCGTGAGGACCTCGGGGCCGGCGTCGGTGGTGAGCACGGTGTGTTCGAAATGGGCGGAGGGGGAGCCGTCGGCGGTGACGACGGTCCAGTGGTCGGCGAGCGTGCGGACGGCGTGGCGCCCGAGGTTGACCATCGGCTCGATCGCCAGGGTCATGCCGGGGCGGATGCGCTCGCCGGAGCCGCGGCGCCCGAAGTTCGGGATCTGCGGCTCCTCGTGCATCGTGCGGCCGACGCCGTGGCCGACCATCTCGCGGACGACGCTGAAGCCGGCGGCCTCGACGTGGGACTGGATCGCGTGGGAGATGTCGCCGATGCGGTTGCCGACCGTCGCCTGCGCGATGCCGAGGTGGAGGGCCTCCTCCGACACGCGGAGGAGCTCGGCCACGCGGGCCGGCACGGGGCCGACCGGGACGGTGGTCGCGTTGTCGCCGATGTAGCCGTTGAACTCCACCACGACGTCGAGGGAGACGATGTCGCCCGGGCGCAGGATCCTCTTCAGGGAGCCGATGCCGTGGACGACCTCCTCGTTGACGGAGATGCAGGTGTGGGCGGGATACGGGTCGCCGTGCAGGCGGTACCCGTGGCAGGCGCTGCGGGCGCCGTGGGACGCGATGAGGTCGCGTCCGATCTGGTCCAAGTCGTAGGTCGTGAGCCCGGGACGGACCCGCGCCTTCATCTCCGCCAGGACGGCGGCGGCGATGGCGCAGGCGTCGCGCATCCGACGGACGCCTTCCGCGTTCTTGATCGGGATGGCCATCAGGCGGCGCGGGCGGCCCCCGTGAGGAGGCCTTGCGTGCGGTAGTGGACGACGACCTCCGGGTCGGAACCCGGACGGTCGAGGACCGCGGTGAGGGTCTCACCGCGCGCCTCGACCCAGTCGTCGAACACCTTGGCTTGGAGCAGCGTAGCCGGGAATCCCTCGAGGAGGAACCCCGCATCGGGTTTGCGCGCCCAGAACCACTTGCGGAGGACCGCGAGGATCAGGTCGGCGTCCGGGCCGGAGCCCGGGCGGGCGAGCGCCGCGGCGGCCTTCTGGCCGAGCGGCGTGCGACGCGAAATCTCCTGCTGCACGAGACGCGCAGGAGAGACGTGCTCGATTGGGAAAGAACGGGCCTGGGAGGCGAGGTCCGCGGGAAGCGGACCGTCGGGACCTAGGACAAGGAACCGGGCCTTCGCCGAAGCGAGGGCGGAAAAGGGGCTGGAGTGTTCAGCTCCGGGCAACGAAGTAAAGCGCTTATTGCGAGTAGTGGCGCACCGCCCAGGCGGCGAGGCCCACGACCAGCATGACGGCCATGAAGCCGACGAGCTTCATGACGGTGGCGTCGGACGCCGCCTCGCCCAGCGAGACCTGCGCGGCGGTGCTGCGCCCCCGGATGCGGCCCTTCTTGAGGAAGCCGTCGTAGTGGCGCTGCAGGAGGAACGTCTCGATCTGGCGCATCGTGTCGAGGATGACGCCGACGGTGATGAGCATGCCCGTGCCGCCGAAGAAGTAGGCGATGCGGGGCGGGACCTTGAGGTTGAACAGGAGCAGGTCCGGGATGATGGCGATGACCGTGAGGAAGATGGCGCCGGCCAGCGTCAGGCGGGTCATGACGAAGTCGAGGAAGCTCGCCGTCGGCTCGCCCGGGCGGACGCCGGGGATGTAGCCGCCGTACTTCTTGAGGTCGTCGGCGACCTGGATCGGCTTGAACATGACGGAGACCCAGAAGTAGCTGAAGAACAGGATCAGCAGGGCCATCGTCACGTAGTAGACCCAGTGGCCCTGCAGCAGGTTGTTCGAGAACTCGACGAGGAACTTGATGTCGAACGCGGCGCCGAGCTGGGAGAAGATCTGCTGCGGGAAGAGCAGGATGGCGCTGGCGAAGATGACGGGCATGACGCCCGAGTAGTTGACCTTGAGCGGCAGGAAGGAGCTCTGGCCGCCGTAGACCTTCTGCCCCACCACCCGCTTCGCGTACTGCACGGGGATCTTCCGCTGGCCCTGGGTGACGGCGACGATGCCCATCGTGACCACGAGGAAGAGGCCGATCATGAGGACCGCCTGCGGCAGGCCGAGGCTGGCGGTGCCGACCGGGGCGAAGAACAGCTGGTAGGTCGCGGCCGCGGCGCCCGGGATGTCGGCGAGGATGCCGATGGTGATGATGAGCGAGACGCCGTTGCCGATGCCGCGCTGGGTGATCTGCTCGCCCAGCCACATCATGAGCATGGTGCCGGCGGTGAGGAAGACCGTGGACTGGACGAGGAACCAGGTCTTGTCGACGAGCACGATGTTGCCGTACGCGTTGACGTCGTAGCCCGGGAAGAGGCGGGCCGGGTTCTCGAGCGCGAGGATGAGGAGGACGCCCTGGATGACGCAGATCGCGACCGTGAGGTAGCGCGTGTACTGCGTGAGCTTCTGGCGGCCGACGTCGCCCTCCTGCTGGAGGCGGCTGAGCGCCGGCACGACGGCGGTCATCAGCTGGAAGATGATGGACGCGCTGATGTAGGGCATGATGCCCAGCGCGCAGACCGCGCCCTTGAGGAGCGCGCCGCCCGTGAACATGTTGTACAGGCCGACGAGCGCGCCGCCGCCGCCCGCCGTCTGGTCGGCGAAGAACTGGAGCAGCGGCTTCGGGTCGAGGCCCGGCAGCGGGATGTGGGCGCCGACGCGCGCGATGAAGAGCAGCGACAGCGTGTAGAGGATCCGCGAGCGCAGCTCGGGGATCTTCATCGAATTCGTGAAGGCGGAGAACACGGGGCGGAGAATGTGCGGGCTGGGATCCTCGATCCTCGACTTCCGCTTCCGGGAAGGGCGCCAGGAGCGCGCCCCCGTGGGAAATCGAGAATCGAAAACCTAAAGTGACGCAGGGGTCAGGCCGTGATGGCCTGGCCGCCGGCCTTCTCGATCTTCTCCTTGGCGGAGCCGGAGAACTTCGCGGCGGTGACCTTGAGGGCGCGCGTCAGCTCGCCGTCGCCGAGGACCTTGAGGCGGGCGCCGGAGCGCACGAGGCCCGCGGCGGCGAGCGTCTCGGCGTTCGCCTCGGACACGCCCGCGTCGAGGCGGGCGAGGTCGCCCACGTTGACGACGGCGTAGGTCGTGCGGAAGTTGTGGTTGTTGAAGCCGCGGTGCGGCAGCTTGCGGTAGAGGGGCATCTGGCCGCCCTCGAACCCGGGGCGGATGGAGCCGCCCGAGCGCGCGGTCTGGCCCTTGCCGCCCTTGGTCGAGGTCTTGCCGTGGCCGGAGCCTTCGCCGCAGCCGACGCGCTTGCGCCGGTGGACGGCGCCCTTGACGTTCTTGAGAGTGTGGAGACGCATCTTGCTGGATTCCTGAGGTTGGGTCGCCGTCCCGCGGACGCGGGACGACTCGGAGGGAGTGGTTCGGGTCAGGCGCGGACGGCCTTGAAGTCCTCCGCGAGGCGGAGCTTGCGGAGGCCGTTGAACGTGGCGTGCACGACGGCGATGTGGTTCTTGGAGCCCATCGACTTGGTGAGGACGTTCTTCACGCCCGCCGCCTCGAGGACGGCGCGGACGCCGCCGCCGGCGATGAGGCCGGTGCCGGGCGTGGCCGGGCGGAGGAACACCTTGCCGCCGTCGAACTGGCCCAGCACCTCGTGCGGGATGGTGTCGCCGCGGAGCTTGACCGGGTAGAGGCGCTTCTTGGCCGCCTCGGTGGACTTCTTGATGGCGTCGGGGACCTCGTTGGCCTTGCCGTAGCCGATGCCGACGTTGCCCTTGCCGTCGCCGACGACGGCGAGGGCGGAGAAGCTGAAGCGACGGCCGCCCTTCACCACCTTGGCGCAGCGGTTGATGTAGACGACCTTCTCGATCAGGCCGGACTCGGAACCCTCGGCGGGCGAGTTGGCGGTATAGGACCTGTTGTTGTTAGCCATGGGTGGTGATCAGAATTGGAGGCCACCGGCGCGCGCGGCGTCGGCGAAGGTCTTGACCCGGCCGTGGAAACGCCGGCCGTTGCGGTCGAAGACCACGGCGGCGATGCCGGCGGCCTTCGCCTTGGCGGCGAACGCCGTGCCGACGAGCTGGGCGCCCGCGACGTTGCCCTTGGCGCTCTGCTTGCGCACCTCGGGATCGAGGGTGGAGAGGAAGACGAGCGTGCGGCCCGCGTCGTCGTCGACGGCCTGCGCGTAGATGTGCTTGCCGGAGAACTTGACCGAGAGGCGCGGCCGGGCGGCGGTGCCGACGACGGTCTTGCGGATGCGCCACTTGCGCTTCTGGAGCAGCGCGGCTTTGCGGATCGTGTTGGACATGGTGGTGCGGCGTTAGGCGACGGTCTTGCCTTCCTTGCGGCGGACGCGCTCGGCGTGCTCGCCGACG
>CAYWTK010000038.1:0-28381 GCA_964460895.1 uncultured Opitutaceae bacterium | reverse complement strand
GGCCGAGGGAGACGGCGACCACCGCCGGCGAGACGGCGGGGGGCGGCAGCTGGTGGAGCGTGGAGGCCGCGGGCACGAGCGCGCGCGTCAGGGGCGCGAGCCACCCGGCGAGGACGAGCCCGACGACGGCGCCGGCGACGGCGAGCAGCAGCGACTCGGCGAAGAACTGGCGGGCGAGGTCGCGCGTGCCGGCCCCGAGCGCGAGCCGCACCGCGAACTCGCGGCGGCGCCGGATCGCCTGGGCGAGCAGGAGGCTGCCGGCGTTGACGCAGGCGACGACGAGCACGAGGGCGACGGCGGCCTGCAGGAGGAGGAGCTGCTGCCGGAAGGCGCCGAGGAGCATGTCGCGGAGGCCGACCGCGGTCAGGCCGCGGTCCCCGTTCGTCGCCGGGTGCTCGCGGGCGAGCGTCCGGCCGAGCGCGTCGAGCTCGGCCAGCGCCGACCCGAGGCCGCGCCCCGGGGCGAGCTCGCCGAAGAGGAAGTGCCGGCGCACCGCGCGGTCGTCGCGGATGAAGTCGACGGGCAGCATCGCGACCCAGCCCTGCTGGCCGTCGCCCACGAGGGGCAGGACGGTCCCCGCGGGCAGGACGCCCACGATGCGGTAGCTGCGGTCGTCAAGGCGCACGCGTCGGCCCACGACGGCCGGGTCGGCGCCGAAGCGGCGCGTCCAGAAGTCGTGGCTCAGGAGCAGCGCCCGCTCGCCGTCCGCCTCGGCGTTGCCGGGATGGATCGTCTCGCCGTGCAGGGCCCGCAGGCCGAGCATGGGGAAGAACTCCGGCGTGACGCGCTGGATGAAGGCGTTCTCGCCGCCGCCGGGCAGGTGGACGGTGAACGATTCGTTGCGGACGATCGCGGTCCGCGAGAACGCCCCGACGCGGTCGTGGACGTCCGCGGCGTTGCCGAAGGTCACGCGGGCGTTGCCCGCCGCCGGGCCCGCGCTGCGCGGGTACTCGAGCACCGCGACGAGCCGGTCGGCGTCGCCGTAGGGCAGCGGCCGGAGGAGGTAGCTCTCGAGGAGCCCGAGGACGAGGATGGTCGCGGCGAGGGCGAGGCCGAGGGTCGCGACGATGCCGCCCGCGAGGAGCGGGCGGCGCAGGACGGCGTGGAGGGCGGCGCGGAGCATGGCGGGTGCGGGTCAGTCGTTGCGCAGGGCTACGAGCGGGTCGACGCGGCTCGCGCGCCAGGAGGGCAGCCAGCAGGCGAGGGCCGCGACGGCGGCGAACAGGACCGCCACCGCCGCGTAGACGGTCGGCTCGAAGGGGCTGACCTCGAAGAGCAGGCTCGTCAGGAGCCGGCCGAGCCCGGCGGCGGCGGCGAGTCCGAGCACGAGCCCGACGCCGACGAGCCCGAGTCCCTGCCGCAGCACGAGCGCGACCACGTCGGAGCGGGCGGCCCCGAGGGCCATGCGGATGCCGATCTCGCCCGTGCGCTGGGCGACGGAGTAGGCGAGGACGCTGTAGAGCCCCACGGCGGCGAGCACGAGCGCGACGGCGGCGAACACCACCGTGAGCGAGGCCACGACGCGCTGGAAGCCGAGGCTCTGGGCGAGCGTGGTCTCCATCGTCTGGAAGAACGAGATCGGCTGGTCGCGGTCGACCGAGGCCACCGCCGTGCGGAGGACCGCCTGCAGGGCGGCGGGGTCGCCGGAGGTGCGCGCGACGATCGCCATGCCGGGCCGGCCGAGCTGGTGCATCGGGTAGTAGACCTCGTCGGGCGGCGGCTGGCCGAGGCCGAGCGTGCGGACGTCGCCCACGACGCCGACGACCTCGTGCGCGATCTCGGCGTCGCGGCCGCGGCGGATGACCTTGCCGACGGCGCTCTCGCCGGGGAAGAGGCGGCGGGCGAACGACTCGTTGAGGATGCAGACGCCGGGCGCGCCGTCGCGGTCGCGGTCGGTGAAGTCGCGTCCCTCGCGCAGCGGGATGCCCAGCGTGCGGAAATAGCCCGGGCTGACGACGCGGAGGCCCGCGAGCGGCCGCTGGGGCAGCGGCAGGGCGGCGCCGCTGCCGACGGTGTAGGGCGCGCGCGGCGCGTTGCCGCTGAGGGGCAGCCCGATGACGGCCGCGGCCGCCTCGACCTGGGGAACGGCGCTCAGGCGCTCGAGCGCCTGCCGGAAGAACTCCGCCTGCTCGGGGCCCGTGCGGTAGCGTGTGTTGGGCACGCCGACGAAGGCCGCGGCGACGCCTTCGGGCGCGAAGCCGGGCGGCGTCCGCTGGAGGTTGAGGAAGGACTGGAGCAGCAGGCCGGAGCCGACGAGCAGGACGACCGAGAGCACGACCTCGGCGACCACGAGCACGGCGCGGAAGCGCTGGCTGCGCGGCCCGCCGGAGGTGCCGCGGGCGCCCTCCTTGAGGGCCTCGGTCAGCTCGACCCGCGACGCCTGCCAGGCGGGGAAGAGCCCGATGAGGAGGCCCACGAGCGCGGTCACGCCCACCGTGACCGCGACCGCGGGGAGGCTGAGCGAGAGGTCCGTGTTCGGCGGCAGCTGGCCGGCGAAGGAACGCTCCACCAGCGCCAGCGACCAGACGGCGAGCAGCACGCCGAGCGTGCCGGCCGCGGCGCTGAAGAGCAGGCTCTCGGCGACGAACTGCCGCACGAGCATGCCGCGGGACGCCCCGAGCGACTGGCGCACGGCGACCTCGCGCTGGCGGCCGATGAGGCGGCAGAGGAAGAGGTTGGCGACGTTGCCGCAGGCGATGAGGAGCACGAAGGCCACGGCGCCGAGCATCAGGCGCATCGTCGGACGCAGGCCGCCCACGAGCGTCTCGGTGAAGGGTCGCGCGTCCATCTGGTTGTCCGCGTCGAGGCGCGTGGCGAACTGCTCCCGGTAGGCGCGGTCGTGCGCGGCGCACGCCGCGCGGGCCTGCTCGAGGGAGACGCCGGGGCGCAGGCGGCCCAGCACCTGGGTGTAGCCGGCGCCGGCCTGGATCTGCGCCGGGAGGAGGCCGCCGACGTCGAAGACGCGGGGCAGGAAGAGCTGGGTGCCGGTGAACGGGTTGCCCAGGCGGGGCGGGAGGATGCCCACGACCTCGTGCGGCGCGCCGTTGAGGACGATGGACCGGCCCACGAGGTCCTCGCGTCCGCCGAAGCGCGTCTGCCAGTACTCGTGGGTGAGGACGACCACGGCCGGTCCGTTCGGGAGGTCCTCCTCCGGCCGGAAGTCGCGCCCGCGCGCCGGGGCCACGCCGAGGACGCGGAAGAAGTCGGCCGTGACGCGCAGCGCGCTGACCTGCTCGGGCTCGCCGTTGCCCGTCAGCGTCTGGGAATCGAACGCGGACGTCGTGAGCGCGGCGAACACCGGCCCGGTGGCGCGGCGGAGCTCCTCGAAGCGCGGCCACGAGACCGCGGGCGCCACGAACTGCCGCTCGTTGTTCACGGCCCAGACGGCGACGAGCCGGTCCGGCGCGGGGAAGCGCACCGGGTTCAGCATCAGCCGGTCGAAGATGCTGAAGAGCGCGGTGTTGGCGCCGATGCCGACCGCGAGGGTGAGGATGGCGACGGCGCTGAAGCCGGGCGAGCGGAGCAGGGTGCGCAGGGCGGTCCGGAGGAGCAGCATGGCGGGGGCGGACGGCTCAGTCGGTGCGGAGGGCGACGATCGGGTCGACGCGGGCCGCGCGGCGCGCGGGGAGCCAGCAGGCGAGGAGGGCCGCGGCCGCGAGCACGGCGACGACCGCGGCGAAGGTCAGCGGGTCGAACGCGCTCAGGTTGGCCAGCTGGGACTGGAGGAGTCGCGTGGTGGCGAGCGCGCCGCCCAGCCCGAGAAGGAGCCCGAGCCCGACCACGCGCATGGACTGGAGGATGACGAGGCGGAGCACGGCGGCGCGCTCGGCGCCGAGGGCGAGGCGGATGCCGATCTCGCGGGTGCGCTGCGTCACGTTCCAGGCCACGACGCCGTAGATGCCCACCGCGGCCAGGACCAGCGCGGTGCCGGCGAAGAGGCCGAGCAGGAGGACGTTGAAGCGCGTGCCGCGCAGGGCGTCGCGGAGCGTGAGGTCCATCGTCGAGATGCGCTCGACCGGCAGGTCGCGGTCGATCCCGCGCAGGACGTCGCGCACCATCGGCACGGCGTCGAGGGCCTCGCCCTTGGTGCGGACGAGGAGGTAGCCGTTGCGGTGGAGGACGGGGAAGTCCCAGCCCTGGCGGACGGGCGAGTAGACGGCGGGGATCGGGTCGTTGCCGGGGCCGAAGTGGCGGACGCTGTCCACCACGCCCACGACGGTGGCCCACTGGAAGCGGCTCAGTTCGGGCGGCAGGACGCCGGGCTTGAGGAGGTTCTCGGGGATGCCGAGCATGACCCGCTTGCCGAGGGGGTCGCCCTCGGGGAGGAACTGCCTCACGGCCGCCTCGTTGAGGACGATGACCGGCTGCGAGGAAGCGCCGTCGGTCGGCTCGAACCCGCGACCCTGCCGCACGCGGATGCCCTGCGCGCGGAAGTAGTCGGCGGTGCCGAAGGTGAACTGGACGCCGCGGAGGTCGTCGAGGGTGTTGTAGGTCTGGCCCTCCACCAGGAGCGGCATGCCGTTGCCGTTCATCATCGGGGCGTTGGTCGCGTGCGCGACGGAGGCGACGACGGGGAGCGCGCGGAGGCGCTCCACCGCGCCTTCGAAGAACTGCATCGCCTGCTCGCTCGTGGCGTAGCGCGACTCCGGCAGCACGATGGGCACGACGAGCAGCCGCTCGCGGTCGAAGCCGAGGTCCACGCGCTGCAGGCGCTCGAAGCTGCGCAGCAGCAGGCCGGCGGCGACGAGCAGCATGAGGGAGAGGGCGACCTCGGCGACGATGAGGCCGGCGCGCACGCGGCCGGTGCGGGTGCCGGCGGTGCCGCGCGCCTCGTCGGCCAGCGCCGGCGCGAGGGCGGCGCGCGAGCCCTCGAGGGCGGGGAAGAGCGCGAAGAGCAGCAGCGTGCCGGCGGTGAGCCCGAGGGAGAAGGCGAGCACGAGCCCGTTGACCCGGATCTCGGCCTCGGCCGGGACGGCCTCCGGGGGGATGACGGCGAGGATGGCGGCGAGGCCCCAGTGGGCGAGCACCACGCCGACGGCGCCCCCGAGGGCGGCGAGCGGCAGGGCCTCGACCAGCGTCTGGCGCAGCAGCTGGCCGCGCGACGCGCCGAGCGCGGCGCGCACGGAGAACTCGCGGCGGCGGGCCGTGGTGCGCGCGAGGAGGAGGTTGGCGACGTTGGCGCAGGCGATGAGGAGCACGCCGCCGACCGCGGCGAGGAGGATCATCAGCGGGTCGCGCAGCTGCGAGCCGGTGCTCTCGGCGAGGCGGGTGACGCGCACGCCGGTGTCGCGGTTCGTGTCCGGGTACTGCTGCCCGAGCTGGCGGGCGATGACGTTGAGCTCGTTCTCGACGTCCCGGGCCGTGCGGCCCTCCTTGGGCAGGGTGACGACCCAGGAGTCCATGCGCAGCAGGCGGCTCTGCAGCATCGGCGTGCCCGCGCGCAGTCCGACCGGGGTCCAGACGTCGCCCGCCCAGAACTTGAAGTTGCGGGGCATGACGCCGATCACCGTGTGGGCGACGCCGTCGAGCTGCAGCACGCGCCCGAGGACCGCCGGGTCGCCGCCGAAGCGGTTCTGCCAGGTGGCGTGGCTGAGGACGGCGACGGGCGTCGCGTTCGGCTGGTCCTCCTCCGCGGTGAACGTGCGGCCGAGCACGGGCCGCAGGCCCAGCAGCGGCCAGGCCCCGGCGGAGACCGTCGCGTTGCGCAGCATGGCCGGCTCGGGGATGCCGGTGAGGGTCGCCTGGGTGCTGGCGGCGTAGACGAGCTCCTCCGTCGTCTGGGCGGCCTTCTGCCAGTCGAGGAAGTCCGGGTAGGTGACGGACATCTGGCTGTTCTCCACGTTGGTCCGCAGGGAGCTGACGAAGAGCAGCTCGTTGCCGCGCCGGTAGGGGAAGGGGTCGAGCAGCACCGCGTGGACGACGCTGAAGATCGCCGTCGTGGCCCCGATGCCGAGGGCGAGGACGAGCACGACGGTGGCCGTGAAGCCGGGTGTCCGGGCCATCGAGCGGAGCGCGAAGCGGAGGTCTTGGAGCATGTTCGATTCTTGGTTCTCGATTCTCGACGGACGGTGGAAGGCTGGAGGCGGGGTCGAAAGGGCGGTGGGAGAATCTTCCCTCTTTCTCCTTATCTTTCTCTTTCTTCAGGGCGCAGCGGTCAGGGGGAGAACGATGATGAGAAAGGGGAAAGCGAAAGGAACCGGCCCGGGCGCGTCGCTACTCGGCGCGGAGGGCGACGAGCGGGTCCACGCGGGCCGCGCGGCGGGCGGGGATGACGCTCGCCGCGAGGGCGGAGGCGGCGAGCACGGCCACGGCGCCGGCGAGCGCCAGCGGGTCGGCGGGGCTCACGTGGTAGACGAGGGACGCGAGGCCCTGGCCGGCGGAGAGGGCGAGCGCGACGCCGGCGGCGGCGGCGACGGCGATCTGGAGCGCGGCCTGGCGGACGATCAGCGCCACGAGTTCGCCGGGGCGGGCGCCGAGGGCGGCGCGGATGCCGATCTCGCGCGTGCGCTGGGTGACCGCGTGGGACTTGACGCCGTACACGCCGAGCACGGCGAGCAGGAGCGCGACGACCCCGAAGACGGCGAAGACGAACGCGGCGAACCGCGCCGACCAGAGGGAGGCCTCGCCCTCGATGAAGAGGCGCATCGGCTCGTGCGCCAGCAGCGGCAGCGCCGGGTCGGCGGCGAGCAGCGCGGCGCGCACACGGTCGACGGACGCCTCGGCCACCGCGGCCTGGGCGAACGTGGTGAGGACGTAGACCTCGCCGCCGAGCGCGTGCGCGAGGGGCAGGTAGAGGCGAGGGCTGGCGGCGCGGTCGAGGAACTCCTGGCGATGCTCGCCCACGATGCCCACGACCTCGTACTCCTCGCCGGGCGCGCCGAGCGCGAAGCGCACGCGCTGGCCGAGGGCGTCGCCGGCGGGGAAGAGGCGGCGCGCGAGCCCGGCGTCGAGGATGGCGACGCGCGGCGCGGCGCGGTCCGAGGATTCGACGGCGGAGAACTCGCGGCCGGCGAGCAGGGGGATGCCGAGGGTGGCGAAGTAGCCGTCGCTGGCCCCGGCGAACAGCGCGCGCTCGCTCGGGGCGTCGGGCGGCGCGCCGGCGGGCACGAAGCGGCGGCTGGTCTCGCCGCTGGAGAGCGGCGGCTGGGTGGAGAACGCGACGCGCTCCACCGCGGGCAGGGCGGCGACGCGCGCGCGGACCGAGTCGAGGCTGCGCCGGACGGCGGCGGGGTCGGGCGGGCGGAGGGCGTAGTCGACCTGCGAGACGAGGCTGCGGGTCGGGTCGAACCCGAGCGGCACGTGGCGGGCGGCGAGGGCGGCGCGCAGGAAGAGGGCGGCGCTGAAGAGCAGCATGATGGAGAGCGCGATCTGGGCCATCACGAGCAGGTGCCGGCCGGAGAAGAAGCGGTTCCAGCGGTCGTTGCCGCCGCCGGTCTGGGCCTTGAGGTCGGCGACGACGTCGCGGTTCGACGCCCGCAGGGCGGGGACGAGGCCGAAGACGAGGGCGGCGGCGGCGCAGGCGGCGAGGGTGAAGGCGAGCACGGCGGGCTCGAGGCCGGGCCGGAGGTTGATCGCGGCGTCCTCGACCGAGCGCGAGGCGGCGTCGAGCGCGGCGACGAGGGCGTGGTTGCCCCAGGCGCTGACGGCGAGGCCGAGCAGGCCGCCGCCGAGCGCGAGCAGCAGGCCCTCGGCGAGGAGCTGGCGGACCACGTGCCAGCGCGACGCGCCGAGGGCGAAGCGGACGGCGATCTCGCGCGTGCGCGCCGCGCCGCGGGCGAGGAACATGTTGGCGAGGTTCAGGCAGGCGATGAGCAGCACGCTGGCGGCCATGAACACGAGCGGCGCGGAGAGCAGGAACAGCTCGGCGGTGCCCGAGGGCTGCGGGCCGACGCTGAAGCGCGAAGGCGGCGAGAGCAGCAGCTCGCGCGGGGCGGGGGCGGCCGCGGCGGGGGCGCCGGCGAGGCGGTCGAGGTCCTCGGCCAGCGCCGGCAGGCGCAGGCTGGCGGCGGCGAGGTCGAGTCCGGGGGCGAGCCGGGCGGTGAGCAGGAGCGTGTGATTGTCGGCGCGGCGCAGGTCGCTGTGCCCGAGCGTGCGGCTCGCCGTCGAGCCGACCTGGCCGTAGAATCCGAGCGGCAGCCAGAAGTCGGGCGCCAGGAGCGCGCTGAGTCCGCCGAAGCCGGCCGGCGCGACGCCGATCACGGTGCAGGGCCGGCCGTTGATCCAGACCGTCCGGCCGACGAAGTCGGCCGGGCTGCCGTGGCGCTGCCAGAGTCCGTGGCTCGCGACGAGCACGGCGTGGCCGGAGCCGGGCGCGCCCTCCTCGGCGGAGAAGAAGCGCCCGAGGGCGGGGCGGACGCCGAGGAGTTCGAAGTAGTTCGCCGAGACGAGGTGCGAGAGGATGCGCTGCGGGCTCTCGCCCGGGGCGGCGCCGAAACCGACGCGCGCGACGGAGAACGCCGACACGCCCGCGAAGAGCTCGCGCTCCGCCGCGATGCGCTCGAACTCGGCGTAGGAGAAGCGCCGGAAGTTGCGCTCGGCGCCGCGGGTGGTGGTGTGCACCGAGACGAGCTGCTCCGGCGCGAGCGGCACGAGCGGCCGGAACACCGCGGCGTGGACGAGGGAGAAGACGGCGGTGTTGGCGCCGAGCGCCAGCGTGAGCGTGAGCAGCGCCACCGCGGTGAAGCCGGGCGTCTTGGCGAGCGAGCGGAGGGCGAGGCGGAGGTCGTGGAGCATTTTCGATTATCGAGTCTCGATTCCCGATGGGAGGGGGAGGCGGTGAATCGGGGGCGCGGAGCGCGGGCGATGGCGGGCGGGGCGGAGGTTTGGATCCGGGTCGAAGGGGCGGCGCGGAGATCTTTCCTCTTTCTCTTAATCTTTCTCTTTCGTCAGGGCGCGGCGGGCAGGAGGAGAAAGATGAAGAGTAGGAGGAAAGAGAAAGGGACCGGCCCCCGTGCGCGGCTACTCCGTGCGGAGGGCGACGACGGGGTCCACGCGGGTCGCGCGGCGGGCGGGCACGAGGCAGGCGGCGGCGGCGACGAGGGCGAAGGCGGTGGCGACGGCGCCGAACACGAGCGGGTCGAAGGGCTCGACCTGGTAGAGCACGTGCCGCAGCAGGCGGCTCGCGGCGAAGGCGCCGGCGAAGCCGAGGACGAGGCCCGCGCCGACTTGTCCGGCGCCGGAGCGGAGCACGAGGGCGAGGATGTCGCGGCCGGTGGCGCCGAGGGCGAGGCGGACGCCGATCTCGGCGGTGCGCTGGGCGACCGCGTAGGCCATGACCGAGTAGATGCCGACCGCGGCGAGGAGGGCGGCGAGGCCGGCGAAGACGAGGAGCAGCGCCATGGTCACGCGCTGCACGCCGATCGACTGGCTGACCAGCGCCTCGTAGGGCTGCGGGTTGGCGAGGGCGAGGGTCGGGTCCAGCTCCTTGAGCACGCGGCGGAGGACCGGCAGGACGCTGGCCGCGCTCTGGCCCGGGCGGGCCGCGGCCACGACGTGCATGAAGCCGCCGCCGCGCTGGGCGCGGGCGAAGTAGATCTCGTCGGGCGCCGGCGCGGTCAGGCCGGCGGCCTTCACGTCGCGGACCACGCCGACGATGCGGAACTTGGTGGCGGCGCGGCCGGTGATGATGACCTGGTCGAGGACGTTGCCGTCGGGGAAGAGCCGGCGCGCGAGGGTCTCGTTGACGAGGACGACGTTCTCGCCGTCGGCGCGGTCGTTGGCGTCGAGGAACCGTCCCTCGCGCAGCCCGACGCCCATGGCGGCGAAGTAGCCGGTGCTGACCTGCCGGATGCTCGCCAGCGGCTGCTTGGTGACGTCGGGCACCGGCCGGCCCTGCACGGCGTACGGGGAGATGGCCCCGACGCCCGCGAGCGGCGCGCCGAAGATGACGCCGGCGGCCTCGAGTTCGGGGGTCTCGTCGAGCCGGCGCTGCAGCTGGAGGTAGAACTCGCGGGTCTTCTCCGGCGTGCCGTAGCGCGAGGCGGGCAGGTTGAGCTGGGCGATGAGGCGGCGCTCGACGGTGAAGCCGAGCTCGGTGGACTGCAGGCGTTCGAAGCTGCGCACGAGCAGGCCGGCGCAGATGAGGAGGGTGAGGGAGAGGGCGATCTGCGCCACGACGAGACCGTGGCGGAAGGCCTTGGCCGCCGTGCCGCCGACGGCGCCGCGGGAGTTGTCCTTGAGCACGCCGCCCACGTCGGTGCGCGCCGCCTGCCAGGCCGGGTAGAACCCGATGAGGAGGGAGGCGACGAGCGACGCGCCGAGCGCGAACGCGAGCACGCCCGGGTCGAGCGCGATCTCGTCGGCCCGCGGCAGCTGCGGCCCGGCGACGACCTGGATGGCGCGCAGGCTCCACCAGGCGATGAGCACGCCGAGCACGCCGGCGGCCGCGGAGAAGACGAGGCTCTCGGCCGCGAACTGGCGGACGATCTCGCCCGGCCGGGCGCCGAGGGAGAGGCGGACGGCGATCTCGCGCTGGCGGGCGCTGACGCGCGCGAGGAAGAGGTTGGCGATGTTGGCGCAGGCGATGAGGAGGACGGCGGCGACGGCGCCGGCGAGCGTCCAGAACGTGCGGCGGAGGTCGCCCACGACCTGGCGGGTGAGCGTGCGCAGCTCGTTGCGGTTCTCCGCGTCGATGTGGGAGGAGTTGGTCTCCTTGAAGCGCGCGACCATCTCGGCGAGGCGGAGGTTGGCGGACTCCTCGGTCTGGCCGGGCGCGAGCCGGGCGTAGGCCTGGTGGGTGATCGCGTTGTCGCGGTTCGCGCGGGGCAGGTAGGGCAGGTCGTCGGCGCGCGGCACGATCACGGCCGTGCCGTTGAACGGCGGCGGGAGGTCGGGGAAGATGCCGACGATGGTCCGGCCGGCGCCGTCGAACTGGACGACGCGCCCGAGGATGCCGGGGTCGCCGAGGAAGCGGCTCTGCCAGAGCTGGCGGCTGATCATCGCGACGGCCGGGCCGCCGTCGACGTCCTCCTCCGCCGCGAACGTCCACCCGCGCAGGGGGGCGATGCCGACCAGCGGCAGGAAGTTGCGGGTCACGTGCAGGCCGGCGACCTGCTCCGGGTCGCCCTCGCCCTCGGTCAGGGTGAAGCTGTTGCCGGCGGTCATCGCCATGTCGGCGAAGACGTCGGTGCGCTGGCGGAACGCCTCGTACTTGGCCCACGACAGCGCCGGCGCCTCGAGGTTGCGCTCGGGATTCCGGGCCCAGACGGACACCAGCTTCTCCGGCTCCGGGTAGGGCAGCGGCCGCAGCACGACGGCCTGCAGCACGCTGAAGAGCGCGGTGCAGGCGCCGAGGGCGACGCCCATCGTGACGATCGCCACGGCGGTGAAGCCGGGCGTCTTGGCGAGCGAGCGGAGGGCGAAGCGGAGGTCGTGGATCATGCGGACGGTGGGGCGCCTAGCGGGAAAGGGCCGAGGGTCGAAGGGCGAGGGTCGAGGGTCGGTGCACGGGCAGGAATCTTTCCTCTTTCTCTTAATCTTTCTCTTTCGTCAGGGATCGGGTGCGGTGTGGCCGGGGCGGTTGGAGGGGGAGAGAAAGATAAAGAGAAGGAGGAAAGAGAAAGAACGCGGGCGGCCGTCACTCGGCCCGCAGCGCGATCATCGGGTCGACGCGGGTCGCGCGGCGGGCGGGGATGAGGACGGCGACGAACGAGACGACGCTGAGCAGGAGGGCGACGGCGACGTAGGTCGCGGGGTCCGTGGGCGTGATGCCGAAGAGGAAGTTCTGGATGCCCTGGCGGCCGACGATGGCGAGCGCGAGGGTCAGGCCGAGCCCGAGCGCGAGGCCGAGGCCGAGCTGCCAGCCGCCCTGGCGGAAGACCATGCGGAGGATGCGGGCGTGGTCGGCGCCGAGCGCCATGCGGATGCCGAACTCCTGGGTGCGCTGGTTGACGGAGAAGCTCTGCACGCCGTAGAGGCCGGCGGCGGCCATCACGACGGCGACGGCGCCGAAGATGGTGAACATCGTCGCGACGATGCGGTTCTGGCCGAGGAAGCCGTCGACCGACGTCTTGGGCGTCTCGACGAAGTAGGGCGGCAGGTTGGGGTCGACGCGGCGCACGACCTCGGCGACGGCCTTGGCGGCCGCCTCGCCGCGTCCGCCGCCGCGCGGGCGCGCGACGATGGTGGCGAACTGCGGTCCGAGGGCCTCGGGCGCGACGGGGCCGAACGCGCTGCCGGTGAACGGCACGTAGAAGCCGGCGTTGTCGTTCTGGTTGTTGAAGGGCCCGAGCATGCGCACGTCGGTCACCACGCCCACGATGCGGCGCCACGTGCCCGGGTTCTGGCCGTTGGGCTGGGCGGTGCGGATGCGCCGGCCGACGGCGGACTCGGTGCCGAAGTGCTTGCGGGCGAAGGTGGCGTTGACCACGGCGACGGGCTCGCGCTGGTCGGAATCCTCGTCGGTCAGGTACCGGCCCTCGATCACCTTCTGCCCGAGCACGGCGGCGTAGTCGGCCGAGACGTTCTCGAACTGGGCGACCGTGCGGTCGGAGTCCTTGGCGTACTCGCGGCCCTCGATCTCGACGGGGCCGCCGCCGGAGAAGACGAGCCGGAAGCGGTTGGTCAGGGCCGCGCCGTCGAACTCGGGCGTCGCGCGGAGCTCGCGCACCAGCTTCTCGTAGAAGACGCGCCGCGCCTCGTTGGTCGGGTAGTCGCCCTCCATCAGGCCGACGCGCGCCCCGATCACCGCGCTGGTGTCGTAGCCGTAGTCGATCGACTGCTGGCGCAGGATGGACTGGAGCTGGAGGAGCGCGCCGATGAGGAGCAGGCAGGTGACGACGATCTGGAAGACGACGAGCCCGCGCGTGATGACGCCGACCGCCGCGCCGGTGTGGCCGCGGCCGGAGTCCTTCAGCACCTCGCTGGCGTTGGCGCGGGAGGCGAGCCAGGCCGGGAGCAGGCCCGAGACGGCGGCGGCGACGAGCGTCGCGACGACCACCCAGGCGAGGACGACGGGATCGAGGTCGAACGACATCCACGACGGGATCGGATTCGCGAGGTTCTTCGCCGCGGCGTTGAGCATGTCGGTGCTCCAGACCGCGAGCGCCACGCCGGCGACGGCGCCGATCGAGGCGAGGAGGAGGCTCTCGGTCAGCATCTGGCGCAGGAGCCGCAGCCGGCCGGCGCCGAGCGAGGAGCGGATGGCCAGCTCCTTGCCGCGCAGCGTGGCGCGGGCGAACTGCATGTTCATCACGTTGACGCAGGCGATGAGCAGCAGGCCGACGCAGAAGGCCAGCATCGTGAAGAGCATCTGCCGCAGCTGCGGGCCGGTGAACTGCTCGATGAGCGGACGGACGTAGCCCATCGAGAACTGCTTGTTCGTGTCGGGGTAGGCCGCGGCGAACTGCTTGGCGACGGTGTCCACCTCGTTCTGCGCCTGCTCGAGCGAGACGCCCGGGCGGAGCTTGGCGACGATCGAGACGAAGTTGACGCCGCGGTCGTTGCGGGGCCGCGGGGGGAAGGACGAGAACACCGGGATCCAGAGCTGCTCGTTGGCCGGGAAGGTGAACTTCGGCGGCATCACGCCCACGACCACGGCCTGCGTGCCGTTCACGCGCAGGGGCTTGCCGACGATGTCGGGGTCGGCGCCGAAGTCGGCGCGCCACAGCGCGTCGCTCAGCAGCACGGCCTTGGTCACGCCCGGGCGGTCCTCCTCGGGCAGGAAGTCGCGGCCCAGCGCCGGCGTGACGCCGAGGGTGCGGAAGAAATCGTGCGAGACGTAGCCGCCCGTGTAGCGCTTGGGCTGGCCCTGCCAGGTGACGTTGACGGTCGAGCCGTTGAGGTACCCCGTGAACGCCTCGAAGGACTTCAGGTCCATCGCGCGGAGGTCCTGGTAGTCCATCGTCGTCATCCGGGAATTGAAGTTGCCCGGCTGGAAATTGGTCGGGTCGGCGAGCTGCACGTCCACCAGTCGGTCCGCGTCGGGGAAGGAGAAGCCCCGGAGCAGGACGCCGTTGACGACGGCGAACATCGTGGCGACGCCGCAGATGCCGAGCGCCAGCACGACGGTCGCGAGCGCGCAGAAGGCCTTCTCTTTCACCAGGACCCGGAAGCCGATCCGGATGTCCTGAATCACGGTTTCGAGCAGCATGGGTCGGGGCGGCCGGGGGCCGGGTTAGAGGAACAGCGCGTACGAGGTTCCCGTCGACGCCCGGCGGTCGGCGCCGGCGCCACCGCGGGGCAGGCTGAAGAGGCAGAGCAGCAGCACGCAGGCGAACGCGATGAACAGAGTGACCGCGACGCGGGTGTGCACGCGGTAGTGGAGGGAATGCGAGGCGGGGAGCACGGCGCCCCCATCGCATGGGTTGTGCCAAGGTGGCCGTTCGGTGTTACTGCCTGGCCGTGAGCGCTTTCCAATTCACGAGCCCGCGGACACGCGGCGCGGCAGACCTGAAAATGAAATCCGTCCGTCCCACGAATGGGATGCCGCCCGTCGGGTTGCCCCAAGAATCCGTAGCGGAAGCCGTCAGGCTCTCGCCGCGCGCCGCGTCGCGCCCGTCCACGCCCCGGCGCCCGGAGGTCGCCGGCTACCCCACGCCGCGCCAGTGGTCTGTGGCTGAAGCCGTGAGGCTTCGGTCGCGCGCGGCGAGAGGGGAGCAACAGAAAGAGAACGAGAACGAGGAACGAGGGGCTGATTTCGCGCGTCGCGCAGCGGTTGGCTGAGAGAAAGATAAAGAGAAAGAGGAAAGAGAAAGATTGGGAGCTATCCGCGCTCCCAGCGCTTCGACGTGGCGCGGCCCGGCGGCGCCGGTCGGCGACTGCGAATCGACCGATCGACTGCACAGGAGGCCGCGGAGAGCGCAGAGGGATCCGGCCCAAGGTCCGAGCCCGAGCCGTAGCGGAAGCCGTGAGGCTTTCGCCGCCCGCGGCGTCGCGCCCGTCAACGCCCCTGGGCCCCGGCGCCCGGAGGTCGCCGGCTACCCCACGCCGCGCCAGTGGTCTGTGGCTGAAGCCGTGAGGCTTCGGTCGCGCGCGGCGAGAGGGGAGCAATAGAAAGAGATCGAGGAACGAGAAAGAGAAAGAGAACGATGGATTGACGTCGCGCGTCGCGTGAAATCGTCGAGCGAGAGAAAACCACGGCGCCGCATCCGCCGGACGGCGAAAATCTCACGATTTCCGCTACGTTGACGAGGTGCAGTGCCGCCGCTCCGACGCCGGCTGCGCGTCTCACTCGGGCCGCCCGAGCCCGATCGCCAGCAGCGGCACATCGCGCGGGGGCGGCGTGGCGTCGGGGCGCGCGAACAGCGCCCAGCCTGACGCGCCGATGAACTCGAAGCGGTCGCCGACGACCCGGCCGGTGGCGGCGTCGTCGAGGCCCGGCAGGGCCCGGGCCAGCACCTCGACGCGGGCCGTTCCGCCGTCGAGGCGCACGCGCACGAGGCGGGTCGGGACGAGGCCGTTCTGCACGGCGACCAGGTCGCCGCCGACGACGTGCAGGTCGTCGATGCCGAAGAGGCAGGCGTCCGGCGCCGGCTCCACCCGCGTCACGGCGCGCGTCGCCACGTCCACCGCCCACAGGCCGTTCGCGTAGTCGGCGAGGAACAGGGTCCGCCCGTCCGCCGCGAAGGCGAAGCCCTGCAGCGAGAGGAAGTCGGGATGCCGCAGCCACGGCTCGAACTCGCGGGCGTCCGGAGCGGCGCGCCACAGGACCGGGGTCGCCGAGTCCGACGCGTAGAGCGCGCCGTCGGGTCCGAACCGCAGCGTGCCGAGCACCGAGTCACCGGATCCCGGGGGCAGGGAAATCCGCCGCACCTCTCGGCCGGTGGCCGTATCGAACGCGACGGCCCCCGCGAACGCCGACGTTCCCGTCGGCAGGGCGGACATTTCCAGCACCACGCCCGTACCGACCCAAAGCCGGCCACCGGCGGAATCGAGCACGAGGCCGAAGCAACCTGGCAAAGCGGTCGCGGGCGACGCGAAGGCGGACACCGTGCCTTCAGACGCGACGCTCCACACCGTGCGCGCGCGCACGTCCGAGACGAAGCGTCGCCCGGTCGCGGCGTCGGTGACGACCGCCTCGAGAATGCCGCGCTGGGCGGGCAACACCGCCACGGTCACCGCCGACCCGAGGGGCGCGGCGTTGTCTGCCGCGCGGGCCGCGAGTTCGGCGTGACGCGGGTGCGCCGCGAGAGCGGCGAACTCCGGCCCTTTCGCCAGATCCACCGTCACCCCGCGCCGCAGCAGTTCCTCGATCTCCGCCACCGCCTCGTCGGTCCTTCCGGCGCCGGCGAACAGCCGCGCCGCCACGAGCCGCGCCCGCGGGTAATCGGGCCGCGCCGTCAGGACCTCCCGGAGCCGCCCGAGCGCCTCGTCGGTCCGCCCCGCGGCGGCCGCCGCCTGCGCCGCCCGCCATTCGGTCCGCCATCGCGACTCACCCCGCACCGCCGGCGCAAGCAGCAGCGCCAGCCCGAGCAGGAGCGCAGGCCTGCCCGTGGCTAAGGGATGAAGCGGAAGGCGAAGGTGTCGCATGGGAGATGAAGCCGGTCGGCCCGCCCTGAAGTCCGATTCCGGCCGAATCGGACGTCGATTCAGGCGCCCGATCCGCGGGGGCTCAAGAGTCGAGTGGTCCTCCACGAGGTGTTCCGGGCGTCGTGCGGCGATCGTCGTCCTAGAACAGGGTCTTCAGCAACGGCGTGCGCTTGGCGACGTCGGCGGCCGCGAAACTGACGACGAGCGTGGCCGCCGTCAGCAGGAGGATCAGCACCGGCTTCTCCGCCTCGATGGGCCGAAACGCGAGGGTGAGAAGGACCATGATCGGCGCGTGCAGGACGTACACGCCGAAGGAGCGGGCCGACATCCAGCGTGCGACGCGGCCGGCGCGATCGAAGGATCCTCGAAAGAAGGCCATCATGCCCAGCGCCAGGCCGACGCCGGTGAACTGCTCCCAGGCGGCCGCGCCAAGGGCGTGGAGATTCCATCCGCCGAAATAGAGGATCGGTCCGTGATCCCCGGGATTCGGCCCCTCGGTCGGGCCGCCGCCCAGGAAAAGGAGAGTCCCGAGAGCCAGCGGCCCGCCGACAAGGGCGAAGCGGCCGGCAAGTCGGGCGCGCGGAGATTCGGCCAGGGTGTCCAGCCAACCCCCGCGTCCCGCTGCCACCCCGGCCGCGAACGCGGCGACGTACTGGGGGAAATAGCAGAGCTGGAAGTTCATCACGCTGGTCCCGATGGGGAAGAACACCCTCGCCGCCGCGGTCCCCAGCGTCAGGGCGCCGGCGAACAGGAACAACGTCCGCACCCCGGGGGCGTTCCGCGCCCGGGCGGTGCCGACATCCGCCGCGACCATCCGCCAGACCGCCAGCACCGCGCAGAATCCGAGCAGCGCGAGGGCGAACCACATCGGTCCGCTACCGCTGAGGATCCGTCCGCTCGCCACATACCGCACGTAATCCGCAAGCAGCGACCACCCGTCCGCGGGTGGCTGGTCGCGCAGCAGGCCGAGGACGATCAACGGATGAAGGACGGCCATGTAGAGCACGGCGGGCGCCCCGAGCCGGACCAGGCGTTCCCGGATGAAGCCCCCGGTTCCATGGCGTCCGATCGCCCCGTAGGCGAACGCGCCGGACAGAAAGAACAGCAGGCCCATGAAGAAGGACTGCAGGTGGAAGATCCAAAAGATGTAGGGCAGCTTCTCGGCCAGACTCCCCTCCGGTCCGTCCTTCAGGTACCAGTCCCCCACATGGCTGTAGGTGACGCTGCTGTGCAGATGGACGACCAGGACGACGACCGCCGTGCGGAGGTTGTCCACCCAGGCGGAACGAGGGCCGGGCCCTTCAACCACGACGGTGACGTCTGGGCCCGTGGGCTGCGCTGGGCGGGGAACGGCGGGAACCATGGGTGCGTGCCGGGGAAAGGGGCCGGATGCCGCTGGCCGGGCTCGTGATGATAGTGACCCGCGGTTCGCGCGACCGGTTGCGGCGGGCCGGCTCGGGATCAGCGCCGATCAGCGGAGATCAGGGTTCCCCTCCTCCGAGCCGCCCGTCCTCACTTCGCCTTGCGGACCGCGAGGCTGCCGTTGACGGAGTCGAGCGTCACGCTCGCCCCGCCCGCGCCGACGGCGCCCGCGAGGTGGGTGCGGCCGGACTTCGTGACCGTGATGGGGAAGTCGCAGGCGATGGAGCCGTTGACGGAGTCGGCCACGAGCGTGAACTCGGCCTTGGCGGGCAGGATGGCGGTGCAGGAGCCGTTGACCGTGTCGAGCACGATGCGGTCGCCCGAGGCCACCTGCACGAAGGAGACGCGGATGGCGCCGTTCACCGTGTCGAAGCGGCCGCCGGAGGCGAGGCCCTCGGCGTCGAGCGTGCCGTTGACGGAGTCGAGGTCCACGTAGCCGCGGACGCCGCGGACGCGGACGGTGGAGTTGACGACGTCCACCTTCTTGAGGGAGGCGCCGGCCGGCACGCGGAGCTTGTAGCGGACCTCGGCGCGGGCGGTGTCCCAGAACTTCCACTGCTTCTCCAGCCTGGTCTCGATGGAGAGCCGGGCGGGCGACGTGTCGAAGCGCACGTGCATGCGGCGGAGGCCCTCCTCGGTCGAGGCGATCTTCTCGGCCTCGATGCTGACCTCGGGGCGGTCCCAGCCGGTGATCTCGACGTCGCCGTTGACGTTGCTGAGGGAGACGACCCCGTCGGCGTTGAGCGGGAAGGTCTGGGTGATCTTCTCGCGCACCTCGGCGGAGGCCGAGGCGGCGGCAAGGAGGAGGAGGGAGGCGAGGCGGAGGGCGTTCATGGTCGGAGGAGGAAAGAGTGGGCGGGGCAGGCGCGGGCGGCCAACGGAAAAGCCGGTCATTCCGCGCGCAGGGCCACCATCGGGTCCACGCGGGTCGCGCGGCGGGCGGGGAACCACGCGGCGACGGCCGCCGCGGCCAGGAACAGGGTCGCCGCCCCCAGGAGCACGAGCGGCTCGATGGCTCCCACCCCGTGAAGCACGGAGGAGAGCAGCACGTTGACGGCGATCCCGAGCGCCAGGCCCGCCGCGATGCCGGTGGCGGCGGTGAGGAGGCCTTCGCGCAGGACGAGCGCCTGGACTTCGTCGGGTCTCGCGCCGAGCGCCATGCGGATGCCGATCTCCCGGGTGCGGCGGGAGACCTGGTAGGCCTTCACGGAGTAGAGGCCGATGACCGCCAGCAGGAGGGCGAAGCCCGAGAAGACGGTGAGGAGGGTCGTGCCGATGCGCATGCTCCAGACATCCGGCGAGGCCTCGGCGTGGTCCCGGAACGTGCGGACTTGGAACACAGGCACGCCGCCCGAGGACTCCGTCAGGACGGCCCGGACGAGGGGGACCAGCGCGAGCGCGGCCTCGCGTCCCGGCCTGGCCGGGCGGACGTGGAAATGCGCGTTGGCGTAGTAGCCCTGGGCGAACGGGACGTAGATGGCGCCGTCCTCGCCGTCCTCGAAGTAGTCCATCCGGGAAATGCCGACGACGCCGACGACCTGCATCGCCCCCGGGTCGCCCGCCTCGGCCGCGCGGCGGTCGCCGTAGCGGATGAAGCGGCCGACGGCCGGCTCCCCGGGCCAGAGCTGCCGGGCGAGGCGCTCGTCGATGATCGCCACGGACGGCCCGGTCGCGGCCCCCGCCTCGGCGGCGGTGAAGGGGCGCCCGTCGCGGAGCGCGAGCCCCATCGCGGCGAAGTAGTCGGCGCCGACCGCGTTCCACCGCGCCGGGAAGGCGCGGCCCGCCTCCGCCGTCGCGGGCCGGGCGTCCGGACCCGGAGCCGGACCGTCGCGCCGCACCGAGCGGCCGACGTTGACGAAGCCGTACGGGACGATGGCCGCGACCGAGGCGACCTCCACGCCCGGCAGCGCCGCGAGGCGTTCCTCGGCGCGCCGGAGGATCTCGCGGGCGCGCGGCTCGTCGAAGCCGCCGAGGGAGGCGTCGACCTCGGCG
This sequence comes from uncultured Opitutaceae bacterium, assembly GCA_964460895.1. Classification (GTDB taxonomy): domain Bacteria; phylum Verrucomicrobiota; class Verrucomicrobiia; order Opitutales; family Opitutaceae; genus Didemnitutus. The sequence goes on along the minus strand of CAYWTK010000038.1, from coordinate 8,500 downwards.
ACGACGGTGTCGTCCGCCCGGAACCCATGGTCCACCGCGGCGGTGTTCACGACCATGCGGAGGAACAGCCCGGCGACGATCAGCAGGGCGAGCGAGACGGCGGTCTGCGCGACGACCAGCGGGTGTCGCGGCCGCCACCAGGGGCCGCGTCCCTCCGACGACTCCGTCCCCGCGGCGAGCTGCAGGTCGGTGAGCGGGTCGGCGCGCGCCAGGCGCAGGGCCGGCCCGAGCGAGAAGGCCACCGTCGCGCCGGCGACGAGCGCGGCCGTGCCGACGACGATCGCGCCGGAGGATCCGGTCGAGGTGAAGAGCGCGAGGGGCAGGCGCGCCTCGAGGGCCGCGACGACCGCGGCGAGGGCGGCCTGGCCCGCGACGAGGCCGAGGGCGCCGCCGGCGGCGGCGAGGAGCAGCCCCTCGAGGCAGAGCTGGCGCACGATGCGGTGCCGCGGGGCGCCGAGCGCGAGCCGGACGGCGATCTCGCGGCGGCGGGCCTGGCCGCGGGCGAGGAGCAGGCCGGCGAGGTTCAGGCAGACCACGAGCAGGACCGCGCCGGTCAGCGCGAGGAGCACGAGCCCGAAGGTGCGGATCGGGGCCTCCGAGCGGGGCGACGAGCTGGTCCCGAGCCGCGGCAGCGCGCCGAGGGCGACCGTCTGGTCCTTGAACTCGGCGGGAAAGGCGCGCTCGAGGCCGGCGCCGAGGCCGTCGAGCGCGGCGCGGGCGGACTCGGGCGACACGCCGGGGGCGAGGCGCGCGACGACGAACAGCTGATGGGCGTCCGCCTGCGCCAGCGCGCGGCGGGCCGTGCCGATCACGAAATTCTCGAGGGAGTCGTACATCCCCAGCGGGAAGTAGAACTCGGGCCCCACCAGCGCGGTCGTGCCGCTGAAGCCCTCCGGGGCGATGCCGACGACGGTGAAGGCCTGGCCGTTGATGCGGAGCGTGCGCCCGACCAGGTCCGGGGCGAAGCCGGTCTTGCGCCAGTGGGTGTGGCTGACGACCACCACCGGGCGGCCCGCGCCGGCCCGGGCCTCCTCCTCGGTGAAGGCCCGCCCGCGGGCGAGCGCGATTCCGAGCGTCGCGAAGTAGTCGGCCGAGACCAGCGACCCGAACGCCCGGCGGGTCGCGCCTCCCTCGTCGAGACCGACGATGGTGTGGTTGAAGGCGAGGACCCCGGCGAAGAGGTCCCGCCGCTCGCGCAGCTCGCGCCAGACGGGGTAGGAGAACAGCCGGTACTGGTCCGGCTTCTTCCGGTCCTGGGTGTAGAGCTGGACGATGCGCTCCGGCTCGGCGTAGGGGCGGGCGCTGAAGACGAGGGCGTGGACGAACGCGAACATCGCGCTGTTCAGGCCGATGCCGAGGGCGAGGACGGCGACGGCGGCGAGCGTGAAGCCCGGCGAGCGGGCGGCGAGGCGCAGGGCGAAGCGGAGGTCGGGGAGCATGGAGGAGGCGGTCATTCCGACCGCGGCGCGACCCTCCTGCTTCGCCGGGGGCTCCGCAGGATCGAAGGCGAGGTCGTGGTTACGGGGAACATCGGGATGCCGCACCGCGTCCGCTCATTCCGAGCGGAGCGCGACCATCGGGTCCACGCGGGTCGCGCGGCGGGCGGGGACGAAGCAGGCGAGCAGGGTGGCGCCGGCGAGGAGGGCGACGGCGCCGCCGAGCGCGGCCGGGTCCCACGGCTCGACCTGGAAGAGCACGGACGACAGCGCCTGGCCGACGAGCAGGGCGAGCGCGACGCCGGCGGCGACGGAGCACGCGACCTGCAGGGCGCCCTGCCGCATGATGAGCGCGAAGACCTCGGCGCGTCCCGCGCCCAGCGCCATCCGGATGCCGATCTCGCGCGTGCGCCGCTCGACCGCGTAGGCCTTCACGCCGTAGACGCCGACGACCGCGAGCAGGAGGGCGATGGAGCCGAAGACACCGAACAGGACCGCGCCGAGGCGGACGGCCCAGAGCGTGATCGTGCGCTCGGCCTGCTCGGCGTAGGTCGTGGCGTTGAGCAGCGGGACGCCCGGGTCGGCCGCGCGCAGGGCCTCGCGCAGCGAGGCGACGAAGGCGGAGGTCGCGGCCGGGTCCGCCGTGCGCAGCTTGGCGAGCAGGTAGCCGCCGGCGCTGAAGTTCTGGGCCAGCGGGACGTAGAGGCGGAAGCGGGGGCCGGGCGAGTCGGTGACCTCGTGCCGGTGGCGCGAGACGATGCCCACGACCTCCATCTCGGCCGGCGAGCCGTCGGCCGGCGGCTGGGTGTAGCGCACGCGCTGGCCGAGCGCGTCGCCGGAGGGGAAGAGCCGGAGGGCGATGCCCTCGTCGAGGATGCAGACGCGGGGCGAGCCCTTGTCGCGGGCCTCGGCGGCGGTGAAGTCGCGTCCCTGCAGCAGGCGCACGCCGAGGGCGGGCAGGTAGCCGTCGGTCACCGCCGTGAAGATGCCGGCGGCGCCGGGCCGGGGGGCGTTCGGGTCGGTGGTCGCGGGCATCGCCTGGTTGGCCGGCATGATGCGGGCCATGTTGGTGATGCTGCCGTACGGGATGAGGGTGGAGAAGCCGGCCGACTGCACGCCCGGCAGGGCGCGCACCGCCTCGAGCAGGCGCTGCTGGCGGTTGGCGGCGTCGGGGTTGGGCACGTTGATGAGCGAGTAGTCCACCTCGGCGACGACCGCGCCGTCGGTGGAGAAGCCCTTGTCGAGCCCGCCCGCCTTGAGCGCGCCGCGGAAGAAGAGGCCGGCGGCGAAGAGGAGCACGAGCGAGAGCGTCATCTGCGCCATCACCAGCAGGTGCCGGCCGGCGAAGAACCGGTTCCAGCGGCCCTGCGCGGCGGGGTCGCCGGCCTGCGCCTTGAGGTCGGTGACCACGTCGGCGCGGGCGGAGCGGAGGGCCGGCCCCAGGCTGAACCCGAGCGTGGCGAGGAGGCAGGCGAGGAAGGTCGCGCCGATGGCCGTGGCGTCGGGCGTGAGGCGCGAGGCGAGCGCGATGTTGAAGGTGGAGAAGACGCCGCTGAACGACTGCTCCAGCAGTCCGTTGGCCCAGTAGCTGAGGAGGACGCCGAGCGCGCCGCCGGCGAGGGCGAGGACGAGGCCCTCGACGAGGAGCTGGCGCACGATGCGTCCGCGCGAGGCGCCGACCGCGAGCCGCACGGCCATCTCCCGCGAGCGGGCCGTGCCGCGGGCGAGGAGCATGTTGGCGAGGTTGAGGCAGGCGATGAGGAGGACGATGCCCGCCATGGCGACGAGGAGGACGCCGAGCAGGCCGATGGGGCCGTCGTCGCTCGGCGTCGTGCTGATGCTGAAGCGGCTCGGTTCGGTGACCTGCAGCTCGCGCACGCCCGGCACGTCGGCGGGCTGGATCGCCTGCAGGCGCGGCTCGAGCACGGGCAGGCGCGCCCGGGCGGCGGCGAGGTCGAGGCCGGGCTGGAGCCGGGCGACGAGGTTGAGTGCGTAGAGCTTGGGCAGCTCGAGGTCGCGCAGCTCGCTGTCGGCGAACGCCCCGGCGAGCTCCGTGTACACGCCCATCGGCAGGTAGAGCTGCGGCGCGAACGCCGCGCTCACGCCCGAGAAGCCGGGCGGCGCGATGCCGACGACGGTGTAGGGGCGGTCGTTGACCCGGAGCGTGCGGCCGACGATGGCGGGGTCGCCGCCGAGCCGCTGCCAGTAGGGATGGCTCAGCACCACGACCGGCTGGCGGGCGTTGGGCCGCGTCTCCTCCGCGGTGAAGAAGCGGCCGGCCTGCGGGCGGGCGCCGAGCACGCGGAAGAACTCCTCCGTGACCATCACGACGAAGCTGCGCCGCATCTCCCCGCCCTCCGCGCCAACGCCGGCCAGCCCGAAGCTGATGGCGGCCACGCTGGAGAAGACCTCGCGCGCGTCGCGGAGCGCCACGTACTCCGCGTGCGAGAACTGGCGGTAGTCGCGGGTCGCGTCCTTGCGGGCGGTGAAGACGTTGACGACCTCGTGGGGCCGCTCGTGGGCCATCGGCTTCAGGAGCAGGCCGTTGACGAGCGAGAAGATCGCGCTGTTGGCGCCGATCGCGAGGGCGAGCGTGCCGATGGCGACGGCGGAGAAGCCGGGGGACTTGACGAGCAGGCGGAGCGCGAGGCGCAGGTCGGCGAGCATAGGGAGGGGAAGGGGGCCGGAAGGACGGCGGGCAGGGCCCGCCGTGGACGCATCACCCGGCGGCGGGCGCCGAGGTTGCAGTTTTCTTCGGGAAAGTCATCCCGCGAAGCGGCGGTTCATTCCGCGCGCAGCGCCTCGACCGGGTCGATCCGCGTCGCCCGCCAGGCGGGCAGCCAGCTGGCGGCCAGGCCGATGGCGAGCAGGAGGAGGGCGACGGCCCCGAGGTTCAGCGCGTCGAAGGGCGACACGCCGTAGAGCACGCTGGCCATCGCCCGGCCCACCGCGACCGCGCCGAGCAGGCCGACGCCGAGGCCGATCGCGGCCAGCCGCAGCCCCTGGCCGAGCAGGAGGCGCCGGACGTCCCCGGCCGTGGCGCCGAGCGCGAGGCGCACGCCGACCTCGCGCGTGCGCTGGGCGACGATGTAGCTGAGGACGCCGTAGAGCCCGATCGCCGCGAGCAGCAGGGCGATGGCGGCGAAGACCCCGAGCAGGCGCAGCATCACCCGCTGGTTGGTGACCGACTGGTCGAAGAGCTCGTCCATCGTGCGCAGGGCGAAGATCGGCAGGGTCGGCTCCACCTCGCGCATGGCCGCCCGGATGGCCGCGCCGAGCGCGGCGGGGTCCTGCGTGGTGCGCACGACGAAGCTGGCGACGACGGGCGGCGTGCGGCGGTAGGGGTAGTAGATCTGGACGCGGGTGTCCTGGCCGACGCCGTAGTTCTGCACGTGCCCCACCACCCCGATGATGGTGGCCCAGGCCGGCTCCGCGTTGGGGGAGCCGAAGTTGATGCGGCGCCCCACCGGATCCCGCCCGGCGAAGTGCGTCTCGGCGAACTTCGTGTCGATCAGGATCGTCGCGGGGTCGCCGGGCTTCTCCTGGTCGGTGAATAGCGCGCCGCGCAGGAGCGGGATGCGCATCGCCTCGAAGTAGTCGCGGCTGGCGGCGTTGTTCTCGGTCGAGGGACGCTGGCCCGGACCGGGCTCGGGCTCGCCCTCGACGAGGTAGCTCGTCTGGTTCCCGCCGCCGCTCAGCGGCAACGGGTTGGTCAGGGCGGCGTGGCTGACGCCCGGGATGGCGCGCAGCCGCTCCAGGGCGCGTTCGAACAGCTGGCCCCGGCGCACCGGGTCGGCCCATTCCCGGCCGGGCGCGGCGTAGGCGAAGGAGACGACGCGCTCCGTCCTCAGGCCGAGGTCCGCCCGGTAGAGGTTGAGGATCGTGCGCATCATCAGTCCCGAGGCGAAGAGGAGCACGAGGGTGAGGGCGAACTCCGTCGCCACCAGCGCGGACCGCCAGCGTCCGCCGGCCGCGCTCCCGCCGCGGCCCCCGGCGGCGAGGGCCTCGTTGAGGTTGACCCGGGTGCCGGACAGCGCCGGGACCAGTCCGAACAGCACCGTGACCCCGACGCCGAGCAGGGTCGAGAGGCCGAGGACGGTGAAGTCCATGCTGACCTGCGTCACGAACGGCGAGTTCGCCGGGATGAGCGTCTTGATGCCCTGCATGATGCCGTAGCCCGCGCCGAGGCCGAGGACCGTGCCGGCCAAGCCCAGCAGCAGGCTATCCGCGAGCAGCAGGCGGACGAGGCGGCCGCGGGCGGCGCCGAGCGCCGCGCGGACGGCGAACTCGCGGGAGCGCACGGCGGCGCGCGCGAGGAGCAGGTTCGCGACGTTGGCGCAGGCGATGAGCAGGACCCCCAGCGCGGCGGCGAAGGAGATCCAGACCGCGCCGCGCTGCTGGCCGACGACCTGGTCCGCCAGCGAGCGCACCGCGACCGAATTGCCGGTGTTGCTCTGCGGGTACTCCCGCTCCAGCTGCTGCGCGATGCCGACGAGGTCGGCGCGGGCCGCCTCGAGGTCGACGCCGGGCTTCAGGCGGCCGATGCAGTAGATGCCGGGGTGGCTGCCGCGGTTGCTGAACTGGTCGGCCATGAGCCCGAGCGGCGTCCAGACGTCGGGGGCGTTGGTCGGGATGCGGAAGGTCGCGGGCATCACGCCCACGATCGTGTAGGCCTCGCCGCTCAGCGTGATGCTCCGTCCGATCACGTCGTCCGCCCCCGCGAGCCGCGTCTGCCAGAAGCGCTCGCTCACGACCGCGACGCGGGCCGCCCCGGGCTTGTCTTCGTCCGCGTGGAACCACCGCCCGAGCTTCGGGGCGACGCCGAGGGCGGGCCACAGGTCGTGCGAGAACTGGGCTCCGGTCAGGCGCTCGGTCTCGGCGGCGCCGAGGTAGTTGAAGCTCTGGCCGCGGAAGGCGCCGAGGTGCGAGAAGCTCCGCTGGCGCGCCAGCCAGTCGAGGTAGTTCGGGTAGGCCACCGACATGTTCGGCACCTGCCGCGAATGCTCCCCGACGAAGACCAGCTCGCCGATGCGGGGCACGGGCAGGGGCTTGAAGAGCAGGACGTTGAGGAAGCTGAGGACGCCGGAATTGGCGCCGATGCCGAGGGCGAGGGTGACGACGGCCACCAGCGTGAAGGCGGGACTGCGGCGCAGCGAGCGCAGGGCGAACGAGAGATCCTGGGGCATGGGAGGGGAAACTCGCGGGAGCGTTCGGGGTTACGGAAAATCTCCCGGTCCGCGGGGGCGGGGCGGGACGGCGGGCAGGGTCCACCGTGGACCCGACAACCCGCGGGCGGACGCGAAAGTCGCAGAATTCCCGCCGGCACCGCTACTCGGCGCGCAGGGCCTCGGCCACGTCGACCCGCGTCGCCCGCCAGGCCGGGCCGACGCAGGCGAGCACGGCGGTCGCGACCAGCGCCAGCGGCAGGCCGAGGAGGATCGCCGGGGCGTACGGATCCGCGCCGAACAGGAACCGCTCGAGCAGACGCGCGCCCGCGACGCCCCCGAGGAGGCCGACCGCGCCTCCCGCGGCCGCGAGGCGCGCGCCCTCCATCAGCACCTGTCGCAGCACGCCGGCCCGCGTGGCGCCGAGGGCCAGGCGCACGCCGAACTCCTGCGTGCGCTGGCCGACCGAGTAGGAGACGACCGCATAGATGCCGACGAGCGCCAGGCCGAGCGCGGTCGCGCCGAGCACGGCCAGCAGCCGGGCGGCGAGCTGCTGCGGGAACAGCGCCAGGCTCGAGTACCCCGCGAGGGTGATCGGTGCCCGCAGCACGACGCCCGGGTCCTGGGCGCGGACCGCCGCGCGGAGGCTGGGGACGAAGGCGAGCGGATCGCCGGCGGTGCGGACCACCAGCCCGAGGTCCAGGTCGGGCGCGCCCTGCTAGTCCGGCAGGTAGAAGAAGGGCCAGGCCGGCTCGTCGAGGCGGTTGTACTTGCCGGTCCGCGCGACGCCCACGACGGTCCGCCATCGTCCGCCCGCCCGGAAGCGGCGGCCGAGCGCCTCCTGCCCGGGCCAGTAGCGCCGCGCGAAGGCCTCGTTGACCACGGCGACGTCCGGCGCCCCGCCGGTGTCGCCGGGACCGAACCCGCGGCCCGCGACCAGCGGGATGCGCAGGGTCGGGAAATACCCGGGGGAGACGATCGCGTACTCGACGATCAGGTCCTCGCCCGCGGGCCGCGCGTAGCCTTCGACGGTGACGACGAGGCCCTTGCAGCCCGCGAGCCCGAGCGGGAGCCAGCTGGCGAGCGCGACGTCCTCGACGCCGGGCAGCGCCGCCACGCGCGCGCGGATCTCGCGGTAGAAGCGAAGGCCGTCCTCCTGGCCGTAGCCGTTCATCCCGATCTGCAGCGGTCCCAGCAGCACGCGGTCGCGGGAGAATCCCACGTCGATCCGCTCCGCCTGCCGCAGGCCGCGCAGGCAGAGGCCGGCGCCGATCAGCAGCATCACCGCCAGGGTGATCTCCGCGGCCACGAGTCCCGCCCGCAGCCGCCGTCCGCCCGGATGGCCGCTGCGGCCCGTCTCCTTGAGGACGACGTTCACGTCGGCGCGCGTCGCGACGAGCGCCGGGGCCAGCCCGAAGAGCAGGCCGGTGGCGAGACCGAGGCCCGCGGCGGCGGCGGCCGACCAGGGGCCGAGCGGGGTCTCGAGCGTGGTCCGGGCGCCGATCTCCGCGGGCAGCAGGAGCGGGAGGAGCCCCGTCAGCCACGACGCGAGCAGGAGCCCGAGGGCGGCGCCGACGCCGGCGAGGAGCACGCTCTCGAGGAGGAACTGCCGCACGAGCCGGGCGCGCGAGGCTCCCGCCGCCAGCCGGACGGCGACCTCCTTGCGGCGGCCGACGGCGCGGGCCAGCAGGAGGTTCGCGACGTTCGCCGTGACGATGAGCTGCAGGCCGAGGCCGACGACCACGAGCAGCCGCAGCGCGGGGCCGACCGCGGACTCGGCGCCCCAGGGGGATTGGCGGAAGGGCAGGACCCGGTGGCGCACGTCCCGGTTCGTGTCGGGGAACGCCTGCGCCAGGCGTTCGCCGGCCGCCGCGACCGCGGTCCCGGCCTGCGCGACCG
>CAYWTK010000037.1:0-28476 GCA_964460895.1 uncultured Opitutaceae bacterium | reverse complement strand
ACTTAAAATCCCCTTCCCGCAAGGGAGTGTGGGTTCGAGCCCCACCCTGGGCACTCCCGCCGCGGCGGGGAAAGGCCTTGCCCCGTCCCGGAGGCGACGGCACATCTGCCGGCCCCTCGCGCATGAAAATCGGCTTCCTCGGCGGTTCGTTCGATCCGGTGCATTTCGGTCACCTGATCGCGGCGCAGGACGTGCTGGAGCAGTTCCACCTCGACCGGCTGCTCCTCGTGCCGGCGGCGCAGGCGCCCCTCAAGCCGAACGACGTGCAATCCGGGGTCGAGGACCGCCTGACGATGCTCCGCGCCGCCACCGAGTGGGACCGGCGGCTGGAGATCTCCGACTACGAGCTCCGCAAGGGCGGCATCAGCTACACGATCGACTCGGTGCGGCATTTCCGCGCGCTCTTCCCGCGCGACGACCTCTTCTGGATCATCGGCGGCGACCAGCTGCCGCTCCTCCACAAATGGAAGGACATCGAGGAGCTCGCCCGCCTGGTGGAGTTCATCTTCCTCGAACGGCCCAAACACCCCTCCAAGCCGCATCCCGAGATCCCGGGCCTGCGCCTCCACCGCTGCGACGGCCACCTGATCGAGATCAGCTCGAGCGAGCTGCGCGCCCGCGTGAAGGCCGGGCTCTCGCTCCACTATTTCTGCCCGCAGAAAGTGATCGCGTACATCGAGTCCCACGGGCTCTATCGGTGAGCCGCACCTCGATGAAGAAGCCGCGTTCCGCGTCCCGTCCCGCCCGTCCCCGCAAGACCGCCGCCAAGGCCGCTCCCAAGGCGGCCCCCCGCGCCAAGCGGACCGCCTCCGTCCGCAAGAGCCCGTCCGCTCCCCCGGCCGCCGCGCCCGCGGCCCCGACGGTGCCCCCGCTCGTCCGCCAGGTCGTGCAGGCGCTGGATGCGAAGAAGACCGCCGACATCCAGGTGCTCCACGTCGCCAACCTTTCCAGCATCACCGACTACCTCGTGATCGGCACGGCCACCTCGACGCCGCACCTGCGCGCGTTGCGGGTCGAGCTCGAGAAGGTCATCGATGCGGCCAAGGCTCCGATCCTCGGCATGGACACGGGCAGGGAGAGCGGCTGGACGGTGATCGATGCGTTCGACGTCATGGTCCACCTGCTCACGCCCGAGAACCGCGCGAAGTACCGGCTGGAACTGCTCTGGCGTGACGCGGTCGCAGTCCCTTTGGCGGCAGTGCTCTAGGGCCTTTCGGAAGGCCCAATTGATCAGCTGTTTACAAGAAGGGCGCTTGCTTCAGGCGCGGCCGGGTGGCAGAAGCAAATCGGCGGTCTTCAGCCGCGCATCATCCCAATCGAACATACTCCCATGAATCGGACACATCACTCCAAGGGTTTCACGCTCGTCGAAATCATGATCGTCGTCGTCATCATCGGCCTCCTGGCCGCCATGGCGATCCCGGCGTTCCAGAAGGTCCGCGCCTCGTCCCAGGACAAGGCCGTGACGAACAACCTCCGCCAGCTCTCCGCGGCGGCGGACCAGTACTTCCTGGAGCAGGGCGTGAGCGCAGTCGCTTCGTCGCTCTTGGTGGGCACGAACAGCTCGCAGTACATCAAGAACATCACCCCCGTGGCCGCCGAGACCTACTCCGACGTTCAGCAGGGTTCTGCTGTTACCGCCACCGGTGTCGCGGGTGTCAGAACTATTACCTACAGCAATTGAGTCACTTGCGTATTTTCTGACAGATAATCCCGGGCCGCAAGCCGGGGCCTTTTTGGTCTTTTCGCCATCTGCTTACGAAAAAGGGGCTTGTCGGTAGGCCGGGCGCGACGCATAGCTTTTGGCGCTCGCAAGAGCAGATAATACTAACCGCAATAACCATGAATACCCACAATCGTAGCTCCAAGGGCTTCACCCTTGTCGAAATCATGATCGTCGTCGTCATCATCGGCCTCTTGGCCGCCATGGCGATTCCCGCGTTCCAGAAGGTCCGCGCCTCGTCCCAGGACAAGGCCGTGACGAACAACCTCCGCCAGCTCTCCGCGGCGGCGGACCAGTACTTCCTGGAGCAGGGCGTGAGCGCAGTCGCTTCGTCGCTCTTGGTGGGCACGAACAGCTCGCAGTACATCAAGAACATCACCCCCGTGGCCGCCGAGACCTACTCGGGCATCCAGCAGGGGTCCGCCGTGACCGCGACTGGCGTGGCCGGCGCCCGCACGATCACGTACAGCAACTAAGCCGTTCGAGACATCCTAGCTTGCCAAGCCGTCCTCTTCGTAGGACGGCTTTTTTATGCCCTTGCTGAAACGGATCCTGGCGGACCGGCGCGTGTGGACGGTGGTGCTGCTTGGCTGCGCTGCCCTCATCGTCGGACGTTGGATAGTGGGTCCGGATACGGCGACTTGGCTCGTGGCGAACGGGGGCTACTGGTTGATGCTTCTCACTTCGGTGCTCTTCGCCCGCGCGGTATGGCGACTTGGACGCGATGCCATCGCCGGTTGGAGACCCTGCCGGTTCGATGTCGGCGCGCTGGTCCTGGTGATCGGCTGCGGCAGCGTTTGGGTGGCGCACGAGCGCCAGGGATTCAAGATACTCGCCGACGAGGTCCTGCTCCTCGGCACGTCCATGGTCATGCATCAGGAGCGCGAGGTTTCCTACCCCATCCGGGGCACTGACTTGCGGGGTCCGTTCGAACTCACCCACCGTGTGCTCGACAAGCGTCCCTACTTTTTCCCGTTCTTGGTTTCGTTGCTGCATGATGTGACCGGCTATCGAGGTACCAATCCGTTCTACCTGAACGCTTTCCTGGGATTCCTGTTTCTTGGTCTCGTCTATGTCATGGGTTGGCGAATAGCCGGACATCGCGGGGCCGGGGTGCTGCTCGTGTTGCTGTTCACCGGATTGCCGTTGCTCGCCCAGCAGGCTGCCGGCGGAGGCTTTGAGTTGCTCAATCTGGTGATGATCTCAGCGGTGCTCATTCTCGGCTGGCGCTACGCGGCGCAACCTGACGAGACGTCGCAGGAGGCGCTCTGCCTCGCCGCAGTCCTGCTGGCCTTCACACGCTATGAGTCGGTGCTGTTCGTGCTGCCCGCCGCCGCATTGGTCCTCTGGGGTTGGGCTCGCGCCGAAAAGGTGATCCTGTCGTGGCCGGTCATCATCGCTCCGGTGCTCCTGCTTCCCTACATCCTGCAGAATCGCGTTTTCGAGAGCAACTTCGGCGCCTGGGAGCTAGCGAGCCGTCCGGAGGCGAGCGTGCCGTTCAGTCTAGCCTACGTTCCGGACAATCTCGGCCATGCGCTCGGCTTCTTCTTCGACACCACGTGGTACCAGCCGAACTCGCTCCTCTTCGGAGCCATCGGGCTGATGGCGCTTCCCTTTTTCCTCCTTATCATCGTGCGGACCTTGCGGGCGGGTCGCGCCGCGGCGCCAACGGACTTCGTGGTAGCCATGGTCGGGCTCGGGCTCTTCTGCGTCGGGCTGCTGTTCATGGCTTACTTTTGGGGCCAGTTCGACGACCCGGTCATCCGCCGGCTGAGCCTGCCGGTGCATCTCCTGATGGCCCTGGCGGTCGTGGCGGTCGGTACTAGGCTCCTTCGCTCCCCCGCGGCGTGGCGATGGGCATGCGGTGCAGCGGTCGGCGCGCTGCTTCTCCAGGGCGTGCCGTCCATGGCCCGTCAGGCCTACGCGTGGGAGTACATGCCCGGCATCGAGATGGCGTGGCGGGCCGACTTCCTGCGCAACAATCCGCAGAAGGACTACCTTTTCATCGACCGCGACTCCGTCTTCTGGATCGCCAACCGCGTGGCCGCCACCGCGGTGTCGCAGGCCGAGGCTCGGCGGGAGGGGCTCGCCTATCACCTGCGCAACCACAGTTTCTCGGCGATGTACGTGTTCCAGCGCTTCAAGGTCGACGAAACCACCGGCGCGCTGACGCTCGACCCGGCCGACGATGTCGGCCCCGACTTCGAACTCGCGACCGTGCTCGAGAAGAGGATCGCCACGCTGCATCTCGCGCGGATCAGCCGAGTGGTCGCGATTCGAGACGCGAGCGGCGGTGTCGTGCGCGCGGGTCGCGTGCCGGTCGCCGAAGGAGCGCCTCTGCCCGCGGACCAAGCCGAGAAGGCGCGCGCCGACTACATGGCCACGTGGATGAAGAAACTGCCGTGAACGACATGCTCGCGGCCGCCCGTTCGATCCTCTTGCCGCCCGCCCCCGGCGGGACTTCACCGTCCCGCCCCCCCCTGCGCCTCGCGCTCTTCGGCCTGCTCGCCGTCGTCTCAGTGTACTGCGGTTTCGTGGCGTACGACGTGGCGAAGGCGCGCGAGCTCGTGCAGCGCAGCGGATACTATGTGATCGCGCTGACGTTCGCGTGGGGCGTGGTCGCCGTGGCCCGCACCGCGCTCGCTTGGCGGCGCGCGTCGCCCGCGTGGTCGCGTCGCGAGCTGGCGCGCGTGACCCTGACGATTCTCCTGCTAACCGCCGTCGCGGCGGCGACGGTGCCGTACACGTACAAGGTGCTCTACGACGAGATCGTGCTCCAGAACACCGCGCTCAATCTCCACCAGCTGCGCGAGGTTGGGACCACGGTGCGGGGCTACGAGATCGAAGGCAGCTTCACCGCGCTCGGCGCCTACCTCGACAAGCGGCCATTCTTCTTCGCATTCCTCGTCTCGCTTCTGCACGACCTCACCGGCTACCGCGAGTTCAACGCGTTCGCGCTCAACACGGCGCTCATGCCGGTCATCCTCGGGCTCCTCGCCGCGCTGGCTCGCCGCGTGATGTCGGCGGCCGCCGCGTGGTCCGCCGTGGTCGCGTTCGGTTCGTATTCGCTGCTGGCCCACAACGCCACGGGCGCCGGCATGGAGATGCTCAATCTCGCGATGCTCCTCCTCGTGGCCCTCCTCGCGGCGCATTATCTGGAGTCGCCCGACGAGCCGCGCCTCGCCGCCCTCGTGCTCAGCGCCGTGCTGCTCGCGCAGTCTCGCTACGAGTCGAGCCTCTACATTGTTCCGGTCGCGGTGGCGGTGCTCGAAGGGTGGCGCCGGGCCGGTCGCGTCATCCTGCCAGTGGCGGCGATCGTCGCTCCCGTCCTGCTGGTGCCCTACGCGCTCCATAACACGTATCTGTCCGGCACGCCGCTGCTGTGGGAGCTCCGCGAGGGCCTCGATTCCCGGTTCAGCGTCGACTACCTTGGCGTGAACCTTGTCCATGCGGTCAAATATTTCTTCAACTTCTCGCAGACCTTCATGAACTCATGGTGGCTGGGGGTCGCGGGACTTCCGGCCTTCGCCTGGGCCGCGTGGCGCTCCCTTCGCTCGCTGCGCGAACCGCGGTCCACTCCGCCCGCCGCCACGGTCCTCGTCATCTTCGGGGCCGCGGTCGCGGCGAATCTCGGACTCCTCATGTTCTACTACTGGGGGGCCCTCGACGACCCGATCGTTTCCCGCCTCAGCCTTCCGTTCAGCGCGTTCCTCGCGGTGGCGCTCGGGTGGGCTGCGACGCAGTTCCCGGAGCGCTGGCGGGCCCGCGCCGTCGCGATCGTCGCTCTCGGCGGAATCGGCTCCTACCTGACCACCGGTCTGCGTGCGAACGCGCTTCACTGGGAGCTGAACCTGATGATGCGCGAGATCCGCTGGGAGACGGCCTTCGTGGACGCCTTGCCGGCGGCCAACCGGCTCGTCATTTCCAACAAGTCGCCGCTCGTTTGGATCGGTCGCGAGATTCCCTCGGTGTCGATGCCTCGGGCGCGCTGGCGCGCCGAGGCCGTGAAGTTCCATCTCGACCACCACACGTTCCAGGAAGTCCTGGTCACCCAAGTGATGCAGCCGCGCAGCGCGCACGGAGACTATCAGCTGGAACCGGCCGACCGCCTCCCCGAGAGCTACGTGCTCGAGCCGTTGGCCGAGCGGCGCTTCGGCGTGCGGCTCGCCCGCATCAGTAGGGTCAAGGAGATCAGGCTGGATTCCGGCATCTCCGCCGAGGCCCCGCCTCCCCGCTCATGAGCTCCCCCGTCTCCTTCGACATTCGCCGGCATTTCGACTGGGTGGCTGAGCATGACGGTCGGGCGCGTCGCATGCAGCGCGGCTTTCATGCGCAACTTCTGGCCCATTACCGCCACCAGATCCCCCAGGGCTGCGCGGTGCTCGAACTCGGCTGCGGCGCAGGGGACCTGCTCGCGGGGCTCCGTCCCTCGCGCGGGCTCGGCATCGACTTCAGTCCGGCGATGATCGAGAAGGCGCGCCGCCGCTATGGCCAGGAGCGCCGGCTGGAATTCCACCTGCAGGAGGCCGCAGCGCCGGAACTAGACGGGGAGAAGTTCGACCACATTGTGCTCGACTACCTTATCGGCTACCTGCCCGACATCCAGGCGACCTTTGAGCGACTGCGGGGAGCCGCGCATCCCCGCACGCGCCTCCACCTCACGACGCTCAACACGCTCTGGCGTGGTCCGCTTCGGGCGGCGCAAGTGGTTGGCGCGGTGATGCCGCAACCGCCCAGCGCGTGGCTCTCGCATTCGGACATCATCAACCTCCTCGAACTCGCCGGTTGGGAGGTCGTGCGCATGGAGCGCCAGCAGCTGGTGCCGTGGAACGTGCCGCTGCTCGCCTCACTCTGCAATCGTCTGCTCGTGCGACTGCCGCTGATGCGCCATCTCGGCATAACCGTCGCGATGACGGCGCGGCCGCGTCTGCCGCCCCCACTGTCGTCGCCGGTCTCGTGCTCCGTCATCGTCCCGGCGCGGAACGAGGCGGGCAACATCCGCGCCGCGCTCGAGCGCATCCCGACCCTCGGGCGGCGCACCGAGATCGTCTTCGTCGAGGGCCACAGTCGCGACGACACCTGGGCCGTGATCGAGCGAGAAGTCGCCGCCTACCGTGGACCGCACCTGGTGCAGGCGATGCGGCAACCCGGCAAGGGCAAGTGGGACGCGGTGCGCGCCGGCTTCGCCGCGGCGCGCGGCGAGGTGCTGGTGATTCAGGATGGCGACCTCACCGCTCCACCGGAGGAGCTGCCGAAGTTCTACGCCGCAATCGAGTCGGGCGCGGCGGAGTTCGTCAACGGTAGTCGGCTCGTCTACCCGATGGAGGACCGCGCGATGCGCTTCCTGAACCTGCTGGGCAACAAGTTCTTCGCGCTCTCGCTCTCGTTCGTGCTCGGCCAGTTGGTGAAGGACAGCCTGTGTGGAACCAAGATGTTGCTGCGCGAGGATTATGAGCGTGTGCTCCGGCGAATCGAGCCGTTCGGGGACTTCGACCCCTTCGGCGACTTCAATCTCCTCTTCGGCTCCGCCCTCTTGAACCTGAGGATTCGCGACGTGCCCGTGCGATATCGGGACCGCACCTACGGGGAGACCAACATCTCCCGCTTCCGTCACGGGGCTCTCCTGGCACGCATGACCTGGTTTGGTTTGTGGAACCTCCGCTGCTTTCCTCTGCGCGAGAACGCGCGGGTCGGGCGTCGTTGATGCAGGGGGCATGGCAACGTTGGCGCTGGGCGCTGCTCGCCGCCGCCGTGACGTTCGCGGCCTTCAGCGCGCTCGTCGTTGAGCCGTCCACGCTCCGGTGGCTCGGCCTGCGGGAGATGAGGCCGGCGTTCGCTGACCTCGTCGCCGTGCTCGCGGCGGGGGAGGCGCGGCAGCAAGGCCTCGACGTCTACCGAGCGAATCCGCTCGATCCCTTCAACCGACCGCATGTCTATGGTCCGGCCTGGCTTTTGACCGGTGAGCTCGGCCTGACCCGGAGCGACTCCGGCTGGCTCGGCATGGCGCTGGCCGTTGGCTTCATCGGCGCGGCGGTCGCGCTCTGCGCCCCGCGCACGCCGCGCGCCGCGTTGCTCGTCGTCGCCCTGTTGCTGTCGCCGCCGGTCGTCCTCGCGCTCGAACGCGGCAACAACGATCTCGTCATCTACGTCCTCCTCGCCGGCGCCGCCGCCCAGCTGGGTCGAAGTGGGGCGCTGGCCATGTCTGCGGCGTCTGCGGCGTTCGTCGCCGCGGCCGTCCTCAAGTTTTACCCGCTCGTATGCCTTCCCGCCCTGCTGGCGCAACGTGCGGGCCGCCGCCGCGCGCTGCCTTGGATGCTCGCCAGCGGTGCGGTCTTGGGCGCGGCGTGGTTCGCCCAGCGGGTCGAGCTCGCCCGCGTGTTCGCCCTAGCGCCCGAGCCGGTCACCATCTTCTCGTTCGGCCTGCGCCTCAGTCGTATCACGTGGCAGCTGCTCCCGGACGAGCGCCTGTGGCTCCTGCTGGGAGCGGCCCCTGTGCTCGTCGTGGGCGGGTGGTGGGTGTCGCGTTCCAGCGCGGCCCTGCGCGCGCTCGTCCCCGTCCATGGCGTGGTCGCCGCAGCGGCTGTGGCCGGCGCGGCAAGTTGGGTCTTCTGCTACCTTTGGACGACAAACTTCCCGTATCGCGTGCTGCTCCTCATCCTCGTCGCCCCCGTGCTCTTGCGTGCCGACGGGTCCCGGCCGGCCGCCCAGCTCGTCGCCGGAATGCTCGCCGTCGGCTGGCTGATCGCGCCCCTGGATTGGTGCGCGACCGCGATCGATGGGGGGCGCTCCCACCCCGCGCTCCTGGCCTTGCTCGCCTTGATGACCGGGTCGCATCAGGCGCTAGCGTTCATTCTGAGCGTGGCGGTTGCCGTAATGCTGTTCGGTTGGACCGTGCGGTGTTTGTTCGCCGGACGGTCCGAGTCGTCGGAGGAGGCACGAGGGAATCCGGGAGGAATCCGTCCTGGAACCGAGCCGGTCCAGCGGACCGTTGGTTGAGGCTCCCTCACGCATCCGCGGCGAAGACGGCGCCGTGGGGGATTTGCGCTTCCGGTCAGTGGACGGAAAGGCAAGGTAGGTTCCACCCTCGGGACGTCGCTTCGGCGGGTGCGCGGTCCGGGCTCGGGCGGCCGCTCCACGACCGGTACGCAGGCACCGCGCTAGTTCGCCGGTGGCGCCAACAGCGCGTGGCTTAGGTCGATCGCGGTCAGGCGATGCACGAAGAAGACGTTCGCGACCACCGCATCCGCCGTCCGCCGTTCGAGCCAGTGGCAAAGCCGGCCGAAGCGAAGCTGCTCGAGACGGTGCAGCTCCAGCGCGTAGCCGGCTGCGTCGAGGGATCTTCCCCGGAGGTCCCGGCGCTCCGTCGGGGGCAGGCGCTCCTGCTCGGACCACCAGTGGAGGAGTCGGCGGTATTCCTGCTCATACGCCGTCGACCACGGTCCGCGCACTTCGGTGTAGACGCGCCGGAGCATCGTTGCCCCGATCGCGTAGAGTCCTGGTTCCAGCGCCGGCAGGACAAGCCGGTCCGGTGCATGGTCGAAGTACGAGTCTCCGATGCGCGTTGCCCGGATACCGACGTGGCGCGGATCGTCCGAACCGAAGTAGGAGAGGTACACGGTCTCCCCTTGCGCGTGCGCGGCGAGCCAGTGCTTCAGGTCCGGCAGGCCTTGGCCCCAGTCGAGCGAACTATCCACCAGGAAGCGGTGTCCACCCTGCGGACCTCCGGCCAACGCGTTGAAGTAGGTCAGGTAGTGGGGCCGGACGCGCAGCGTCTCGAATGCCTGCCAAGCCGCCAACGACACCACCAAGGCCATGCCCAGCCTGCCGCGGGCGGAGACGAGCGCCGCCCCGGCGACGATGTAGAGCAGCGGATAGAGGGGCAGCAGGTGCCTGTGGCCGATGTTGAGGCTGCTCGCGAGCGCGACTGCGGCGTAGACGGCGGCGAAGATGCCCACCGGCGCGAGCCGATAGAGCGCCCGCCGGATGCGCCGCTGCCTCGCGACGGCCACGGCGGCGAGGATGACGACGGCGAAGACCGGAAGCGGGGTCTTGAGCGCGAACGCCGCAGGAAAGAAACCCGCCCAGCCGCGCTCGCGCACCTCGCCCGCGAAGTAGGCCAGACGGTGGCGGGAGAAGCGGTCCGTGAACGCGAGCCCGTAGATCCACGCCTCCGGCAGCAGCCGGTGCCCACGGGCAACGTGGACGAATCGCTGCACGATGCCGGGCCGCATCTCCACCGTCTCTGGCCGCGAGCCGTCCGCCATCACCGATCCGCCCACGCGAGGTGTCGTGAGTAGCACCTCGCCCCACTCGTGCGCGAACCGCGCTTCGCCTCCGTCGGAAGCCGCCGCGTACCGGAAGCCGTAGCCGGCCCAGATGCCGAGCCAGCCGATCGCCGCCGCCGCCAGCGCCGCGCCACCGAGGGCGGCGGCAAGGCGGGCGCCGCGCCACCGGCGCGCCCGGCCATCCCGACCGACGACGAGCCCGCCCCCGCGCACGAGCCGCACGATCAGCAGGCCGAGCACAGCGGGCGCGAGGAGCACGCCCGAGAACTTCGCCAGAGCGACGAACGCTGTCGCGGTGCCCGCGGCCACCACGCGCCCGGGCGTGACGCGGTGCAGGAGCCGCCACCACGCGAGGAGCGCCACGGCGAATCCGAGCGCCGCCGCCGTGTCGGAGGTCACCAGCGCGCCGTGTGCCAGCAGGTGCGGACAGAACGCCGCCAGCGCCAGCGACAGCAGGCCGCCGCACTCGCCCCAAAGCGCCGCGGACCAGCGCCAGATCGCGATCAGCAGGGCGAGCGCCAGCAGCGTGATTAGCGCCCGCGACGGGAAGACGATGGCGTGAGTGTCCTGGCCCGGCGCGAAGAGCCAGGCGCGCGCCACGCCCCAGACGTCGCCGCGCTCCCACGGCGGACCGGCGAACTCGGGGGGGAGGGTGGGCGTCCACCGCGATCCGAGCGCGGCCCAGCGCTGCGGGCCGAGGCCGTTCTCGGGATGCAGGCGGAAGTCCCCGGTGTCGTTGTAGGCCCGTCCGGCCGCGAGGTGCGCCGGTTCGTCGAAGGTCAGACCCACCCGTTCGGACTCTCCCAAGGCCAACCAAGCGAACACGCCGAGCAGGAGCCCGGCGAAGGTTCGGCAGAGGAGGTGCGACATCGCTGCTTAGAGCTTGGAGCGCACCACTGACTCGTCAACCCTGCGGCCGGTGAACGCCTCCGAGTACGACAACCTGGCCCGGGTCGAGCGCACGCATTGGTACTACGCCGGGAAACGTGCGATCGTGCGCGGCTGGATCGTGCGCGCACGGCCGCCGGCGCCGACCGATACCTTGCTCGATTGCGGCGCCGGCACGGGGCTCTTCGCGCAGGAGATGGAGGCGTGCTGTCGGGTGCTGGTCCTCGACGACCACGAGGAGGCCCTGCGCATCCTCCGCGCGAAGTTCCGGGCCGACCAGATCGTTGGCCTCGTCGGCGGCCGCGTGGCCTTGCCGGATGCCGCGGTGGAGTACGTCTCCGCGCTCGACGTGCTCGAGCACGTGGCGGACGACGCGGCGGCCGTACGCGGCTTCCACCGCCTCCTCAAGCCGGGCGGGCTCGCCGTGGTCACCGTGCCCGCCGGCATGGCGCTTTGGAGCGACTGGGACGAGGCATTGCACCACCATCGCCGCTATTCGCGGGACCGGCTGCGCGCGCTTTTTCCTCCGGAACAGTGGGATCTCGTCCACCTCAACTACACCAACGTCGTCGCCTATCCGGCGGTCTGGCTCCTGCGGCGCTGGCGCCGGTGGTTTCCGCCGTGCGCCGACGCGGTCCGGGCGGAGGATAGCCTGCCCGGAGAATTCATGAACCGCCTGCTGCGCGCGCTCTTCGTCGGGCTCGCGTTCTCGCGCCTGCCGTTCCCGTTCGGCGTGAGCCTCATCCTCGTCGCCCGCCGGCGCGCCTGATCACTCGACGAAACGGAGCGTCTCGACCGCGCGTCCGGCGCGGTCGAAGAGCACGACGCGGAGGTAGTCCGAACCCGGCAGGACTGGGAGCGGGCTCGGCAGGGGCACGCGCAGGCGCAGGTAGTCGCCGGTGCGCACGGGGGCGGTCGCGATCCAGGCGTCCGCCCGGGCCGCGCCGTCGGGACCGAGCGGCTGCACCTGCCACGGCCGGTGCGGGGAGACGGCGAACCGGGTCAGCGGCGGCCCCTCGGCGAACAGCGGCTGCAACTCGACCCGCGCGACTTCCCCGGTGCCCGCGGGGAGGACCTCGAGGCTCACGCCGCTCGCGTCCTGCACGAAGCGGGCCGTGCCGGCCGCGGCGATGGTTCGGCCACGGCGGACCCAGAACTCGTAGGTGTCGACGCGGAAGGCGGCGGAGAAGTTCCTCACGAGGTAGTCGCGCAACGGACCGCGGGGTGCGAGCTCCCTGACGACGAGGAAGTTGATGAGGTAGCCCTGCACGATCACGACCGCGCGAGGATCCGCCTCCAGCCGTGCGATGATCGCCCGCTGCCGGCGCTCGTCGAGCAGCGAGAACCAGTGCGTGACGTTCGCGAGTGTCGGCGTGGGACGGCCGGACCAGATGTTGAAGCTGAACAGTCCCGGGTAGCTGAAGACCGTGTCGCCGTGCCGTGCCGCGTTGTCCGCGAGGATGCGGAGGTTGAGGGTGTAGTCGTGCGTTAGCCTGAGCCGCTCGGTCCCCGGGAGGCCGAGCGGCTCGCTTTCCCGGAAGCGCACGTAGCCTGAGGCCCAAGCGCGGCCAAAGCTGGCGCTGACCGCTCCCGCCAGCACCAGCGCTGCCGTCACCCTCAGGACCGCCCCGAGGCGGGGGCCGGCCTCGGCGAGGTGCCGCACCGCCTCCCAGCCGCCGGCCAGCGCGACGGGGAACCAAAGGAACGCGCCCCACGCAGTCTGGCTGCCCGCGACCGGGTAGGCCTGCAGCAGCTGCCAAGTGCCGACCCAGGCCACCCACAGCCGGGCGCGTTGTCCGGGCGTCGCCGGTCCGCCCCGCAGCGGCACCGCCATGAGCCACATGACCGGCGCTCCGAATTTCAGCCCGAACGCCGTCAGCGAGAAGTCGATCGCGTCGACGGCGGTCCACGCGGTCCAGGCTAGCGCGGCGAGTCGCAGCCAGGCGAGCAGGGCCGGCCAGGCGTCCACCCGGCGTCGCGCGGCGGTGTGCGCCAGCGCCGCTGCCAGGCCGAGCGCGGCCAGCCAGGGCGCCGCCGCCGGCCAATGCAGCGGATGCACGTAGACCAGCGGGTGCCGCAGGGGCTCGAGGACCACCGCCCGCAGCAGCTCCTGCGGCGGCGTTCCGCGCATCCAGACCGCGAACCCGATGGTGGTCGCGAGGGCGGCGGCAAGCGCGGCGCCGAGCCACCAGTCGCCGACGCGGACCTCGGCCTGGCGCGTCGGCTCGATGGCCGCGAGGAGCGACAGGCCCCCGGTCGCGACGACGAAGGCGAAAATCATCACCCACTGCTCATGCTGGAGCGTGCGCATCAGCGCGAGGGGAGTGGCCGCGGTGCCGAGCGCCACGACCCAGAGCAGCGGGCGTCGGGCGCGCCCCGCCTCCGTGTGGAGCGCCAGCCAGGAGCCGGCGGCGATGAGGAAGAAGACGCCCACGTTCACCTTGCTGAGCACGAGCGCCGTCCCGGCGAGCGCCGTCACCCAGACGAACCATCGCATCCGCCCCGTCTCGACGGCGTGCGCGCCGCCGAGGGCTCCGGCGGCCGCGACCGCGGCCAGGAGGCCGCCGGGATGCCCGGGCTCGCTGATCATGACGACGAGGCTGAGGAAGGTCAGCGTCGCCGCCCCGACGCCAAGTCCGGTGCTTCCCGTCTGCCGGCGGACGAACCAGCCCGCTCCGCCGGCGCACGCCAGCCAGTAGCCAAGGTTGAGCCAGCGCACGGTCTCGCTGTCCATCGTGCCCCCCGTGAGCGTGCTCCCGAGATGGTAGAACACGTAGGGGAACGGTCCGTACTGGCTGTACACCTCGGCGTAGAGCCTCCCGTGGGCGATGTAGTTGCGGAACGAGAGGAGCACGTAGCCCTCGTCGTCGTAGGCCATGAACTGCGTGAAGTGCAGCCAGTAGCCGCAGCACCCCAGCGCGGCGAGCGCGGCGAGCCCGAGGCTGCCCCGCACCAACTGGTTAGTCGAAGCCGACACGCCGCTTGATCACGTAGTTGGGCCGGCGCTTGACCTCGTCGTAGATGCGGCCGAGGTACTCGCCAAGGACGCCGATGCCCACTAGCTGGACGCCCCCGAGGAAGAGCACCAGCGTGACGAGCGTCGTGAAGCCCGTCTGGGCGATCTCGATGCCGAGCAGGCGGCGAACGACGAAGAACAGGCCGATGGCGAAGCCGAGTCCCGCGATGCAAAGCCCGGAGTAGGTCAGCAGGCGAAGCGGCAGGTGCGAGAAACTGAAGATGCCGTCGAGCGCGTAGCGCACGAGTCGCCGGAAGCTCTGCGTCGGCGTGCCGGCCGCCCGCTCCAGGCGGTCGTAGTGGACCTCCGTCCGCGGGAATCCCACCCACGAACGCAGTCCGGGGAAGAAGCGGTGCACTTCGGGGAGCTGATTGAACGCGGACAGCGCGTCCCGGCCGAGCAGGCCGAAGGTCCCGGTGTTGCGTTCGATGCGGATGTCCACGAGCGAGCCGAAGATGCGGTGGAAGAGGTCGAACCCGAGACGACGCAGTCCTCCCTCGCTGCGCGAGCGGCGCACGGCGAGCACGACCTCGGCTCCGTCGCGCCACGCCGCCACCATGGCGGGTACGGTCTCCGGCGGGTCCTGCAGGTCGGCGTCCATCGTCACCACGGCGTCCATGCCTCCGCATTGCGCGAGGCCCGCGGCCAGGGCGCTTTGGAAGCCGAAGTTGCGCGAGAGGGCCACGAACCTGAATCGCCGGTCGCGCGCGCACTGCGCCTCGATCAGCGCCGCGGTCCGGTCGCGACTGCCGTCGTCGATCACGACAGCATGCCACGCCACCTCCGGATGCGCGTCGAAGACGGCCGTCAGGCGCGCGAACAAGCGGGGTAGCACCTCCTCCTCGTTGAAGGCCGGGGTGACGATGGCGACGTGCGGCGGGCGGCTCACTCGGGCGACAGCTTGAGGGATACGGTGGGAGAGCGGAAGAGCGATTATCGCCCCGGTCGTTCGGTCTCCCAAAGGACGAGCCGCCAGCCGGCCACGGCGCTCTCGCGGAACGGATGGCCGGCGAGCTTGATGGCCATGCCCCAATCCGCACCCGGCGGCAGCAGCATCGCCCGGCAGCGCGGCGGCAGGTGTCGGCGGGCATGGGCGAGCGAGACGGGATGCCCTGTGATGAACCGCACGTAGATGCCGTCCTCGGCATGGTCGAACCGACCCTCGGCGTACCAGGTCACCAACGGCGACCAGGGGAGCCAAAGCTCGCCCGGGGCCGCGCGAATCAGCGCGTCGGCCGCGCGCACGCGCTCGGTCGCCGGCCGAAGCGGGACATGGTCGGAGTCCGCGAGCTTCCACAGGAGGAGGGCGACCGCCAGCACGGTGGCGAGGGGCGCCGCGCGCGGCGTGGACCGGCGTGCCAAGGCGACCAGGACGACGAGCGCCGCCGGTGTCAGGAGCGAGTATCCGTGCAGGTGGTTGATGCTTCCGCCGGTCGTAAACAGGCCGGCGATGGCCAGCGGCAGCGTCGACAGCCAGCAGGCGACCGGCAATGCGAGCGCGGGGGAATCCGCCCGCCAGCGCAGCCGTGTGGCGGCAAGCACAATGCCCGGCAGGCCCCATAGGACGAGCAGCCACGGGGCGATGTCGAGCGCGCGCCGTCCCACGTCATCCGCCCAGGGCAGCCGACCCGGTACGGTGACAAGTCCGAACCAGAGCTCGCGGACGCCGAACTGCCAGGCGGCGATCGCCGCGAGGGCGGCGCCGCACGCAGCGGTCCTGCCCAGATGGCGACTGGCACCGCGCCAGTCGCGGTCGAGGACGAACCAAAGGACCTGGCCCGCGACGAGACCGACGGCCGTCTGCTTGCTGGCCACGGCGACCGCGGTCGCGAGGGCCGCGCCCCACTGCCCGGAGGCGGTGGCGCGCCACCGGGGATGGACGAGCAGGAGGAGCGCGACCAGGCCCGCGGAGACGACAAGGTTGTCGCTCTGCAGGAAGCGGAACGCCGGCTCCGGCCAAAGTAGGCAGGCGAGCGCCAGGGCCAGCAGTCGGTCCCGGAGCGTCGCCGAGGCCGAGGGCCAGAGCAGGCAGACCGCCGCGAGGGCCGCGAGATGGTACCCGAGATTGACGCCGCCGGCGACGACCAACGCGGTGGCGGCGTCGGGCGCGAGCAGCGCCGGGCTCCAAAGCCAGAGCGGAGCCGGACCGTAGAGCCAGGTGTTCAGCACCCCTTCGTCGGGCAGCGAGTAGACGGGCTCCCCCTGCGCGGCCATGAAGACAGCGGCCAGCCTCAGGTCGTTCCAACTCGAGGCGGGCGCCCGGCACCACGAGATCCACAGCCAGAGGGCCGCCGCGGCGAGCGCCAAGGTTGCACCGACTGACTCGACGGAACGGCTCCTTGCCATCGTGCGATGCTGGGGGAGCTCGCGGGGGCGCGGAAGCCATTTTCCGCAGTTCCGATTCGACGCGTTCGGTCCCCGATGCACAGTCTGTCGCGTGCCGCCACCCGCCGCCTCGCCTTCGACGTCATCCGGAGGGCGGGGCTGGCGTTGGGCCTGGCTCGCATCCGCGACGGTGCTCTTGGTCTTCGTCGCGCTCACGGCTTTCGAAGGCTGGATGCTCGTGGCGGTCTACCCAATGCAGCCGAAGTTCGTCGATTGGGTCAATGTGCTGAGCAGCGCGGAGACGTTCGCGAGCGGGGCCGACCCTTACCGGAACAATCCCGCCGACCCTTACGGCCGCTTGTTCAGCTACGGGCCGTGGTGGCTGTGGCTGGGTCGGATCGGCTTGACGCGGGCGGATGCGTGGTGGCTGGGCGGGTTGCTCGCGTTGGGGTTTCTGGCGACGGCGGCGGCGACCCTTCGACCCCGGGATGCGCGCGAGGCCGGCTGGTTCTGCGTCCTCCTCGCCTCGCCGCCCGTGCTGCTCGGGCTCGAACGAGGCAACAGCGATCTGCTGATCTTCATGCTGCTTGCGATCGCCGGTTGGTTGGTCGGGAGGGAGCGTTCGGCCGGCGCCCAGGTCGCGGCGGCGGGACTGATCGTGGGTGCGGCGGCGTTGAAGTTCTACCCGCTCGTGGCATTGGCCGGCCTGGGCGCACGGCGCGGCGCATGGGCGCGGCGCATCATCTGGATGGGCTCGGGTGCGGTGGCCTTCTGGGCGTTGTGGTGGCTGCAGGCGGAAGACTACGCGATCGCGCTCAATGAGGCGATTCGACCGTTGTCGGTCTTCACCTATGGATTGCCGCTGTTGCCGATCAGCTGGCGGGCGTTGGCCGAGTTCCGCCTGCTGATTGTGCTCGGCGGCCTGCCGGTGCTCCTCTTGGGACTGTGGCTGGTCTGGCGCACGCGCGCCGATTGGGCGCGGTTGTTCCCCCTGCACGGCGGTCGCGCGGCGGCGGTGGTTGCGGGTACTTCCGCTTGGCTGCTGTGCTACGGGGTGTCGGCTAGCTTCCAGTATCGCGCGGTGCTGTTGCTTTTCGCCGTGCCGTTCCTGCTGGGCCAGTCGATGTTGCGCTGGGCCGTGGCGTGGCTGGCCTTGGTCTTCTGGCTGGCGGCCCCTTTGTTCTGGTTCGCCCCGGGAAGATCGCAGGAGAGCTGGCGCGCGCTCAGCGCGTTGGTCACCGGCGTGCAGCAGGCTGCGCTTGGCGTCGTTACGCTCGGCCTCGTGCTGGCCTTGGCGGGCTGGACTTGGCGGCGCTACGACGCCGATCGGGCTAAGGCGGTCGCAACGGTGCCCACACCCTGAGTTGCCAGGGGCCGTGGTCGAGTACGAGGGCGTTGGGTGGGATCATGTTCTCCGAAATCGCCCAGGCGGCGTGGCGGCGGTAGCGCAGGGCGATGGCGGACCAGTGCGGAGGAAGATGGGGCCGCAACTGCGTGTCGAATACCGGCCGCCCCGCTGAGTTGCGGGTGTAGATTCCATCCTCGTCGCAGTAGTATCTGCCTTCGGCGTAGAGTGAAATCAGGGGGTTGAGCGGGAACCAGATGCGGTTGGGGAACGCGCGCGCGAGCGCCGATCCCTGCTCGATGATCCCGGTCTGTGGAACCACGGGCAGGATCGGTGCGCGCTGCAGCCGCGCGGCGCCGGCGGCGAGGGCGAGGGCGGCGACCGCCGCCGCCAGCCAAGCGCGGCGATGGTGCGGCCCGGCGTTGAGCAGGACAGCAAGGACGGGCGGCAGCCACAGCAGGAATCCATGCAGGGAGTTAAGGCCGCCACCGAGCCGCAGCAGGGCGGCGATGCCCAGTGGAGCCGAGGCCAGCCAGAGGAGGAGCGGCAGCAGCAAGGGCGCGCCGCGCCCGAGGAAGGCCCGCGGAGCGACGGCCACGGCCGCGAGCGGCACGCCGAATTGGACCGCGAGAGGTCCGGCCAGCAGGCCGAAGCGCGCGAGCGGATCTGGAGTGGCCGGGAAGCCCGTCGGCAGCTCAAGGAGAACGAAGCTCAGTCCCGGCCATCCGAACCAAAGCAGGGCGGCGACGCCCATGCCGAGTCCGGCGACGATACCCCGGCCGAGGTATGCGCCCGCGGCCTGGGGACCGCGCGCGAGCCAGAGCCAGGCGAGCTGGGCGACCGGGATTCCGATGGACGTCTGCTTGCATGCGAGCGTCGCCGCCCCCAGCCCCGCAGCGATCCAAAGGTGGAGCCGACTCGGTTCGGAGCGCGCCAGAAGGGTGCTGGAGACGAGGCCGAAAGTGACAGCGAGCGTGTCGGCGTAGTAGCAGCGCAGGGGCGACTCGGGCCAGAGCAACAGCGCCGTCGCGGTGCCGAGCACCGTTGCCTCGACCCGATCGTGTGTTTGCGCGGCGCTCGGCCAAGCGTGGCAGGCGAACGTGATGCCAGCGATAACGAGCGTGAGGTTGATCGCTCCGGCGATCATCAAGGCTCCCGCCGGGCTCGCGGCCAACGAGGCGGGTTGCAGCACCAGAAGTGGCAGCGGACCGTAGGTCCAGGTGTTCACGACACCGGCCGTCTCGGTCGGGTAGACGTTGATGCCCCGCGCCATCGCCACGGCGGCGGCGATGCGCATGTCGTTCCAGAATTCGTCGGGAAAGCGACACCATGCCGACCAAGCCCAGAACCCCGCCAGCGCCGCAACCACGGCCGCCGACGCGCGCCGGAGGAGGGGCGCAGGGGGCTCAACGGAGCGCGGCGCGGACCTTCTCGCAGGCATAGTCGCACTGCTCGCGGGTCATCTCCGGGAACATCGGCAGGGACAAGATCGAGCGCGCCGCCTGCTCGGCGTTCGGGAACGCCCCCTCCTTGAGGCCCAACTCGGCGTAGGCCGGCTGCCGGTGGATCGGGATGGGATAGTGCACGACCGTCTGCACGCCGTCGGCGAGCAGGTGTCGTGCGATCACGTCGCGATCGTGTCTCGGGAACCGGACGACGAAGAGGTGGTAGACGTGTCGGCCGCACCAGGGCATCTCCCGCGGCAGCGTGACCTCGGCGCAGTCGCGGAGGTTTTCGCGGTACCAGCCGGCGATGATGCGTCGATTCTCGTTCCAGCGGGCGAGGTGTTCGAGCTTCACGTGGAGGATGGCCGCCTGGAGCGTGTCGAGGCGCGAGTTGTAGCCCTGGATATCGTGGTGGTACTTCACCACCGATCCCCAGTTGCGGAGCAGGCGGAGCTTGTCGGCCAGCGCGTTGTCGCCGGTCGTGACCGCGCCACCGTCGCCGAAGGCGCCGAGGTTCTTGCCCGGGTAGAAGCTGAAGCCCGCGGCGACGCCGAGCGTGCCGCAGTAGCGACCGTCCGTCAGCTTGGCTCCGTGGGCCTGGGCGGAGTCCTCGATGAGGTGCAGGCCGCGCTTCGCGCAGAGGGCGGCGATCTCCGGGATGTTGGCCGGCTGGCCGTAGAGGTGGACCGGCATGACCGCCTTGGTGCGCGGCGTGATGGCCGCGGCGATCGCGGCCGGGTCGATGAGGTAGTCCTCGAGCCGGCAGTCCACCAGCACCGGCTTGGCGCCTGCGTGCGAGACGGCCTCGGCGGAGGCGATGAAGCTGTTGGCGACGGTGATGACCTCGTCGCCGGGCCCGATACCAAGCCCGCGGCAAATGAACTGGAGCGCATCCGTGCCCGAGCCGAGACCGACGGCGTGCGCGGCGCCGCAGGACGCGGCGAAGGCCGCCTCGAACTCCGCGCATTCCCGGCCGTGGATGAACCGGCAGTGCGTGAGCACGCGGTCGATCGCGGCGTCGAGCTCGGCGCGGAGCCCGCGCGTCTGGAGCGGCAGATCTTGAAACGGGACTTTGGGCGAGGCCGGGGCGGACATGGGAAAAGGGAAGGGGCTCAGGCGGGGCGCGCACGACTGCGCCAGTGGCGGAGGACGCGCGCATGCGGCTCGGGCCGGTAGTCGGCGGCGGCGAGCTCGAGTGCGAGGTAGGGCACGCCGCGGATCTCGGCGGGACCGGTGATGCGGAATCCGAGCCGCTGATGCATCGTCACCATCTTCGCGTTGGTCGGCTGCACCCGCGCGCGGAGCACGGCGAGCTGGAGCCAACCGAACGCGAGCCACTGCACCATCAGCTCGCACTCGGCGAGCATTGGTGTGGTGCGGGCGAGATCCTGGCGCATCACGAGCCGCCCGGTCTCGCCGCCCGCGGGCGTGATGTCGTAGAGGCTGATCGCGCCGGCGAAGTCGCCGCCCGGCGTGAGCAGGATCCAGCAGAGGTCGTCGTCCCGGCGGAAATACGCCTCCGTCCACGCGACCTGCTGCTCCGCGCTCAGCGGGCCGTCCTGCGCGAGATGAAGCTGGTTGTCCGGCAGGTTGCGCAGATCGCGCAGCGCCCCCGCGTAGGCGGCGGCGTAGGGCGTGAAGACCACGCTGCCGCCGGCGAGCTGCGCGTCGCGCAGGTGCGCGATCCGCGCGGCCGGCGGCAGCGCGGCGAGTTCCGCCGGTGGAGGGGTGCGCTCATCGGCGAGCAGGGCGTGACGATGGCGCGGCGGGGAGGGATTCATGGCGCGGGCGGCGGCGCGGGCTGGCGGCGTTTCTTGAGGCGTTCGCCGAGCAGCGGGGATCGCACGGGCACGATCTTGACGGGAATCTTGAACGGCGCGAGCCGGCCGCGGCAGGCGGTGCGGATCCGCAGGCGCAACCCGGCGGGATCGACGCCCGGCGCCGGCGCAATCTCGGCGCAGACGACCTGGCCGGTGAGCGCATTAGCTTCGCCGTAGACGAGGCAATCCCCCACTTCGGGCAGCGTCAGGAGCACGGACTCGACCTCAGCGGGCAGGACTTTCTCACCGCCGACGTTGATGACCTCGCTCTGCCGCCCTGCAATGCGCAGGTAGCCGTCGCCCGCTTCCTCCACGAGGTCGCCGGTGCGGAACCAGCCATCGGTCGTGAACGCGTGCATCGGGTGGTTGAGGTAACCGAGGATCTGCGTGCGGCTGCGCAGCCAGAGCTCGCCGTCGACGACGCGGTGCTCGAGGTCGGGGTCATCGAGCTTGAACAGCGTGCTGTCGGAGGAGCGGCTCGTCGTGCGCGAGATGCCCGTCTCGCTCGTGCCGAAAGTCTGGAGAAGCTTCACCGCCGGAAACGCCCGCCGCAGCCGCGCGAGCAGGCTCTCGGGCATCGGCTCGGTGCCGTAGGTGATGATGCGCAGCGACGAGAGGTCGTGCTGGCGCCACGCATCGCTGAGGAGGAGCAGGTTGAGGAAGGTCGGCGACGCGGGCAGGATGGAAGCGCGGTGGCGCGCGATAAGGGCGCATACGTGGTCGGGCTCGCGCGTCGCGGGCACGACGAGGGCCGAACCGGTGGCGAGCGCGGTGAAGAGCGTGTTGAGTCCGCCGATGTGGTCGAAGAGCAGGAACACCACGAGCGTGAGCGCGCGCGGCCGGCGGTCGGCGTAACTGGCGAGCAGGTTGTCCAAGTCATGCACCATGGCCTTCGGCTCGCCGGCGCTGCCGCTGGAGAACAGCACGAGCCCGGCGCGGCCGGCCGCGGCGAGGCGCGCGAGGAGCGCAGGCGGAGCCGCGGTGCGGGGCGCGACGCGGCGCGTCCAGGCGAACGTGCCGTCATCGGTCGCGCGCGCGAGGTGCGTCGCGCCGGTGATCGCCGCGCGATGCGCCAGCTCGTGTTCGCGGCCGGGCAGGGCGGGGACGACGATGTTGGCTTGGGCGACGAGGGCGAGGAGCAGCGCCGTGGCGGACAGCGAGTAATCCGCCGCGAGTAGGACCGTCTCGCCCGGGGCGACGCCTTGCTTCCCGAGCGCGGCGCGCTGCGCGGCGACGGCGGCGACGAGGTCGACGTAGCTCGCGGTGCCCGCGGGGGTGTGGAGGAAGGGCCTCGCGCCGTGTGCGGCGAGGCGTTCGCTCAACCAGGCTGACGGCGCATCCGGCATGGCGCAGGCGGTTCAGCGGGCGACGCCGCCGAGGTAGAGCACCTGGCCGGTGATGAAGCCGCTGTCGGGGCTGAGGAAGAAATCGACGACGTGCGCGACGTCCTCCGGCCGGCCGAAACGCGGCAGCGCTTGGCGCGCGAGGAGCTTGTCGAGCTTCTCCTTCGGCACGGTCTTGATCAGGTCGGTCGGCACCGGCGTCGGACCGACGGCGTTGACGGTCACTCCCTGCGCGCCGAGTTCGTGCGCGGCGATGCGGGTGAGGCTTTCGAGCGCGGCCTTGCTGGCGGCGTACACGGCCTCGCCGGCGAGGTCGAGCGGCACGGCGACCGTGGTGAAGTTGACGATGCGCCCGTGCTTCTGCCGCACCATGACCTTCGCGGCCTCGCGCAGGCAGAGGAAGGAGCCGTGGAAATTCGTGTCGAACACGCGCCGTGCCGTCGCCGCCGGCGTGAGTAGCAGGTGATTCATCGCGGCGATGCCGGCGTTGTTGAGCAACGCGTCGATCCGGCCGTGCTGCTGCTGGAGGCTGCGGACGAGGGCGACGACGGCCGCCTCGTCGGTCACATCAACCTGGTGATGCGAATAGGCGTCGTGGCGGAAGTCGCTCGCCTCGCGGCTGCAACCGGCGACGCGCCAGCCGCGCGCGAGATAGTGCTCCGCAAGGTGGCGGCCGAGGCCCTTGCGGGCGCCGGTGATGAGCATCACGCCGCTCATGCGGGTTTGCTCTCCTCCAGACGCTGGGCGATGTGCGCGGTGAGGCTCGCGACGGTGCGGAAGGGGGAGCGGAGCTGGCTCATGGCACGGTCGTCGGCGAGGACGAGGTCGCGTCCGAATTCTGCCGATAGGCGGGACTCGAGGTCGGCGATGAGGCTGACGAGCGCCATGCTGTCCAGCGGCGACTGGGCGCCGAACAGCCGGAGGTCGGGGCTGGGATTCGCGAGTTCGGGCAGGCCGAGCTCGGTGCCGAGGTCGCGCAGGGCGGCGATGACGAGTGGGGCGATTCTGTCGTGCATGTGGCTGGGGTCGATGCGGCGCAGGCGCCGGGCGGTTCAAGTCTCCTCCGCGGCGCGGTAGCGCCGCCAATGCCACCAGAACTGGATCAGCCCCCGGAGCGTGCGCCACATCGCGCCGAAGCGCGAGGCGGTGGCGACGCCCGCGGCGCGGGGTTTCATCGGCACCACGACCTCGCGGAACGTCGCGCCGAGGTCGCGGAGGCGGACAAGCATCTCGACGAGCATCGGGATGCCGCGTTGCGTGAGCGTCACGCGGCGCACGAGCGCCGTGCGGTAAAGGTGAATCCAATTCACGTCGCGGAGGTGCAGACCGAAGAGCGACGCGACCAGATGCGGGTAGAGCCAGGAATTGAAGCGCATGAGCGGGTTGTAGCCCGCGCGGGCGGGGCGCACGCCGACGATTACGTCGGCCGCGCCGAGGTGCAAGAGGAAGGGCGCGAGGTCGTCGTCCGTCACGGGCATGTCCGCCGGCCACGAGAGAACGAACTCGCTGCGCGCGGCGGCGAAGCCCGCGCGCAGCGCGCCACCGAGGCCCTGGTTGGCTTGGTGGACGACGCGCACGGCGCTGCCGGCGGCGAGGCCGTCGGCGATGGCGGGCGTGGCGTCGCGGCTGCCGTCGTCAACGATGACGATCTCAGTCGCAAGTCCGGAGCGGGTGAGCGCCGCGCGCAGGCCGGCGACGGTGTCGGCGAGGAGCGCCTCCTCGTTGTAGGCGGGCACGACGACGGTGAGCACCGGGGTCGCGGACGGGCTCATGCCGGGGCGACGGGCGCGGCGCGGCCGTGCTGCCGCATGGATTCCATCGCCGCGTCCATTACGCGGACGACGGTGGCGCCGCAGCGGGCGTCGGCCACGGGTTGGCGCCGATAGCGCACGCAGTCGATGAAGTCCGCATCCTGCCGTTGGAGCGGCTCGAACATCCTCACCTTCGGAATCGTGATCTGGCCGTCGCGGAGGATCAGCTGGAACTCGCCGAACGAGGTGTAGTGGTCGGCGACAACGCCCTTGTCGTAGTAGCGGATGGGCTCGAGGTTGTTCATGTCGTCCCACACGGCCATGCGTTGGTCGCCGACGACCGTGAGTTGCCGGACCTTGCGCGGGTTGAGCCACGAGGTGTGGGCATGGCAGACGATGTTGCCCGGGTAATAGAGCGTGAGGAAACTGACGTCCTCGATGCCGCTGGTAAGGACGCTATGGCCCGTGGCGGAGACTTCGAGCGGCTCGCGGCCGAGGAGGAAGTTGAAGATCGAGATGTCGTGGCTCGCGAGGTCGTAGATCGCGCCGACATCGCGGCGGACCGGACCCAGGTTGGTGCGGATGGCGTCCATGTAGTAGACGCGGCCGAGGTCTCCGCGGTCCAGGTCGGCCTTGAGGTGCAGGACGCCCGGATTGTAGAGGAAGACATGTCCGACCATGAGGATGCGGCCGTGGGTGGCGGCGAGCTCAGCGAGCTCGAGGCACTCGGCCGTCGTCCGGGCGAGCGGCTTCTCGCAGAGCACGTCCTTGCCGGCGAGGAGGGCGGCCTTGACGAGCGCGTAATGGCTTGCGGTCGGCGTGGCGACGACGACGGCGTCCACGTCCGCTGCGTCGGTGACGGCGGCGCTGGCGTCGGTCGTGGCGACTCCCCGCAGAAACTTGGCGGCTGCGGCGCGCCGCGCTGCATCGGTGTCGCAGACCCGCACGACCTCGACGTCGTCGAGCAGGCTGAAGTTGCGTACGTGGTTCGGCCCCCATTGGCCGAAGCCGATTACCCCGACGCGGATGGCTCGGCGCGCACTCATCGGACGGAAGTGTCGGTCCTGGTTTGATTCACTGTCGAGAAGCAAGTCTCGGAGGACGTCTGGTCCGGTGAAGCGGCGATATGCGGCGCCGTGCCCGGCCGCGCTCAGCGGAACAGGTTGTACTTCACGATGGCGTAGATCGCGCGGAAGCCGTCGCGCCAGCCGATCTTCTTCCCCTCCGCGTAGGTGCGGCCGTAGTAGCTGATGCCCACCTCGAAGATGCGGCAGCCCTCGAGGGCCGCGACCTTGGCCGTGATCTCCGGCTCGAACCCGAAGCGGTCCTCCTCGAGCCTGATCCGCCGCAGCACGTCGCGGCGGAACAGCTTGTAGCAGGTCTCCATGTCCGTGAGGTTGATGTTCGTGAACATGTTGGAGAGCAGCGTGAGGAAGCGGTTGCCCACCATGTGCCAGAAGTAGACGACCCGGTGCGGCTCGCCGCCCATGAAGCGGGAACCGAAGACGACGTCCGCCTTCCCCTCGAGGATCGGCTTCATCAGCTTCGGGTACTCCTGCGGGTCGTACTCGAGGTCCGCGTCCTGCACGATGATCGCGTCGCCCGTCGCGGCCGCGAACCCGGTCCGGAGGGCGGCGCCCTTGCCGCGGTTCACCGGGTGGTAGATCACCTGGTCGACCAGCGGCGCGATCTCCGCGCGCAGGATCTCCCGCGTGCCGTCGGTCGAGCAGTCGTCCACGACGATGATCTCGCGGTCCCGCACCGGCGCCGCGCGCACGGCCTCGACGATCGAGCGGATCGTGTGGCGCTCGTTGTAGCAGGGGATGACGATGGACAGCTTCATGCGACGAGGATGGGAAGCTAAGGGCCGCGCAGGGCGAGGGAAGAGCAAAGACGGACCGGGCTCCGGCCTTGACGGCGGGGAAGGCCGGGAAGCATCGTCGCGCGATGACCGAACCCGCGCGCCCGCCCCTCCGGCCGCTCCTGCTCAAGGCCGCGGCCGCCGCCGTCGTCCTCGCGGCCGGCGGGCTGCTGGTGCTCCGCGGCTTCGACGTGCGGGGTGCGGTCGACGCCGGGCTGGCGGCCCTGCGCGGCGCCGGGCCGGTGGCGTTCTTCACCGCGATGGCCGTGCTGCCCGCCTGCGGCGCGCCGGCCCTGACGTTCGTGCTTCCGGCCGTGCCCGTCTTCGGCCCGCAGCTCGGCACCGCCAACGCCGTCCTCCTCGGCCTCGCCGCCCTCACGGTCAACTACTGCCTCGCGTACGCGCTGGCCCGCGGGGCGCTCCGGCCGCTGCTCCAGCGGGTGGTGACCCGGCTGGGCTACCGGCTGCCGGAGGTCGACACGGGCGACGCCACCGACCTCGTCATCCTCCTGCGCGTCACGCCCGGCGTCCCCTTCGTCGTCCAGAACTACCTCGCCGGCCTGTCGCGCCTGCCCTTCGGCCGCTACTTCGTCGTCTCCGCGCTCATCGTCTGGCCGATCAACACCGCCTTCCTCCTGTTCGGCGACGCCCTGCTGCACGGCAAGGGCAAGGTCGCGCTCCTCTCCCTCTGCGCCATCGTCGCGCTGACGACGGCGCTGCACCTCGTGCGCCGCCACTACGAGCGGCGCCGGAAGGCGGCGTGAAGGCGGGCGTCACGGCCGAGGCGGGCGGCGACGACCGGGTCCCGACGGTCACCGAGTTCACGCGCCGCGTGCGCGAGGCGCTGCGCGCGGCGGTGCCGGCCGGCTGGGTCCGGGGCGAGGTCTCCAACCTCCGCGTGCAGGCCAGCGGCCACGTCTACTTCTCCCTCAAGGACGCCGGCGCGCAGCTGGCCTGCGTGCTCTTCCGCGGCGACGCCGCCCGGCAGTCGGTCGCGCTGCGCGACGGGCTCCAGGCCCTCGTGTACGGCGAGGTGGACGTGTACGAGGCGCGCGGCCAGTACCAGCTCATCGTGCGGGCGGTCGTGGACCACGGGCTCGGCGACCTGCAGCGGCGCTTCGAGGAGCTGAAGCGCCGGCTCGCGGCCGAGGGCCTCTTCGACCCGGCGCGCAAGCGCCCGCTGCCGGTCGCCCCGGCCTGCGTCGGGTTCGTCACCTCGCCGACCGGCGCCGCGGTCCAGGACTTCATCCGCATCCTCCGCCGGCGCGAGTGGAAGGGCCGGCTGGTCGTGCTCCCCGCGCGCGTGCAGGGCGCCGGCGCGGCGGAGGAGATCGCGGACATGGTCCGCGTCGCGGGGGAGACGGGCTGGTTCGACCTGCTCGTCGTGGGCCGGGGCGGCGGGAGCGTAGAGGACCTCTGGGCGTTCAACGAGGAGGTGCTCGTGCGCGCGGTGGCGGCCTCGCCCGTGCCGGTGATCTCCGCGGTCGGGCACGAGATCGACTACACCCTCTGCGACTTCGCGGCCGACGTCCGGGCCGAGACGCCGAGCGGCGCGGCCGAGCTGGTCTCCAGCCGCCACCTCGCCGTGGTCGAGCGCGTGCTCAACGCCGGCTCGGCCCTCGAAGACCTCGCCGCCGCGCGGCTGGTGCACGCCGCGCAGCGCCTCGACCACGCCCGCAGCCGCCTGCGCCTGCTCTCGCCCGCGGCCTCGCTCGAGCGGCGGCAGCTGCGGCTCGACGACCTCGCCAACCGGCTCGCCGCCGCGCTCCGCCACGGCGCGCAGGACAGCCGCTCCCGGCTGGCCGCGGCGCAGGCCCGCCTCGCCGCGGCGTCGCCCGCCCGGCGCGTGGAGACCGAGTCGCACCGCCTCCTCGCGCTCTGGAAGCGCCTCGAATCGGTCAGCCCGTCCTCCGTCCTCCGCCGCGGCTTCGCGCTGGTGCGCGACGAATCGGGCCGGCCCGTGGCCCGCGCCGCCGGACTCGCGCCGGGCCAGGGGCTCGTGACCGAGTTCGCCGACGGCCGCGTGCGGACGCGCGTGGAGTAGGGGCCGTCCTCCGCGTCTCGCTACCGCCGCCGTGCGTTTGCCAATCCCCGACCGCTGGCTAGCGTCCCCGACCATGCGCAAGGGAATCCTTGTCCTCCTCCTCTCCGCCGCCGCGGCCACGATCGCGGCGCTCGTCACCGCCGCCCCGCCCCCCGCCATGTCCTCCACCGCCCCCGCCTCCGACGCCGCCTACTGCCCGCCGGGCGACGTGAAGTCCGCCTGCGGCCTGCCCTCGCAGGTCGTGATCGACATGAGCAAGGTGAAGGTGAAGCGCACCGAGGCCGAGTGGCGCGCGCGGCTCACGCCCGAGCAGTACCGCGTGGCGCGCGAGCAGGGCACGGAGCCGCCGTTCCGCAACGCCTACTGGAACAGCAAGGGCGACGGCGTGTACTTCTGCGTCGGGTGCGACACCCCGCTCTTCGACTCCCGCCACAAGTTCGACTCCGGCACCGGCTGGCCGAGCTACTGGCAGCCGCTCGAGGCGGCGTTCATCGGCGAGGAGCGCGACACGAGCTGGGGCATGGTCCGCACCGAGGTGCACTGCGCCAAGTGCGGCAGCCACCTCGGCCACGTCTTCGACGACGGCCCGCGCCCGACCGGCCTGCGCTACTGCATCAACAGCGCGTCGCT
>CAYWTK010000036.1:0-28505 GCA_964460895.1 uncultured Opitutaceae bacterium | reverse complement strand
CGTCGCGGACGTAGGAGATGGAGTTGAGGTTCTTGAGCTCGACCTTGGTGCCGAGGCGCGCCTCGCCCGCGGGCCGGATGGAGATGTTGGCGTCGCAGCGCATCTGCCCCTTCTCCATGTCGCAGTCGGAGACGCCCGCCTGCACCAGCGCCGTGCGCAGGGCGGTGAGGAAGGCGAACGCCTCCTCGGGCGAGCGGAGCGCCGGCTCGGTCACGATCTCCATCAGCGGCGTGCCCGCGCGGTTCAGGTCCACCAGCGTGCCGCCGGCGTCGTGCGTGAGCTTGCCCACGTCCTCCTCGAGGTGGATGCGCGTGAGCGGCACGAGCCGGTGCTCGCCGCGCACGGCCGGGGTCGGGCCCGGCAGTTCGACCTCGACCGCGCCGCCGCGGCACACGGGATGGTCGTACTGCGAGATCTGGTAGTTCTTCGGGCTGTCCGGGTAGAAGTAGTTCTTCCGGTCCCAGCGCGCCACCTCGGCGATGGCGCAGTCGAAGAGCAGGCCGGTCTTGATGATGGCGTCGAGCGCGGCCTTGTTCAGCACCGGCAGCGCGCCGGGCAGGCCGAGCACGACCGGGTCGGTCAGCGTGTTCGGCGCCGCCCCGTAGCCCGCGGCCGCGCGCGTGAACATCTTCGACGCCGTCCGCACCTGGACGTGCACCTCGAGGCCGATGACTGCTTCGAATTCCATCAGGAGAGTAGCGAGCAGCGAGTAGCGGGTAGCGGGCATCGCCGATCAAGCGAAGCCGGGCACTTCCGGCCCGGACTACTCGCTACCCGCTGCTCGCTACTCGCTACTGGGTTCATGGTTGCGGGTGTCGTTGGTGCCACTCGTGGGCCTGCTCGTACTGGTGGGCGAGGGCGAGGAGGTCGCGTTCGCCGCCGGGGCGGCCGATGAGCTGCAGGCCGATCGGCAGGCCGCCCGCGGTGAAGCCGCAGGGGAGGCTCAGCGCCGGCAGGCCGGCGAGGTTCACGCCGATGGTGTCCACGTCGCAGAGGTACATCGCCAGCGGATCGGCCTTCTCCCCGCGCCGGAAGGCCGGGATCGGCGAGGTCGGCGTGAGCAGCGCGTCCACCTCCCCGAAGGCCCGGAGGAAGTCCCGGCGGATGAGCGTGCGGACCTGCTGCGCGCGGAGGTAGTAGGCGTCGTGGTAGCCGCTGGAGAGGACGTAGGTGCCGAGGATGATGCGCCGCTTGACCTCCGCGCCGAAGCCCTCGGCCCGCGAGCGCGCGGTCAGGTCGATCGCGTCCGCCGCGCCGGCCGCCCGGTGGCCGTAGCGGACGCCGTCGAAGCGCGCGAGGTTCGACGAGGCCTCGGCGGTGGCGATGACGTAGTAGGCGTCGAGGCAGTGCCGGGTGTGCGGCAGCGACACCTCCCGCACCTCGCAGCCGCGGTCGCGGTGGAAGCGGATGGCGGCCTCGACCGCGGCCCCGACCTCCGCGTCGAGCCCCTCGCCGAAGTACTCGCGCGGGACGCCGAGCCGGCGCGGGGCGGGAGCGCCGGGCGCGTCCGCGTGCCGCGGCGCCGGGCGGCGCAGGGAGGTCGAGTCGAGCTCGTCCGGCCCCGCGATCGCGTCGAGCAGGAGGGCGACGTCGCCCACCGTCCGGCCGAGGGGGCCGATCTGGTCGAGCGATGACGCGTAGGCGACGAGGCCGTAGCGGGAGACAAGGCCGTAGGTCGGCTTGAGCCCGACCACGCCGCAGAACGCGGCGGGCTGGCGGACCGAGCCGCCGGTGTCGGAGCCGAGCGCCGCGGCGACCGCGCCGGCCGCGACCGCGGCGGCGCTGCCGCCCGACGAGCCGCCCGGCACGCGCGCGGGGTCCCACGGGTTGCCGACCGGGCCGAAGGCGGAGTTCTCGTTCGACGAGCCCATCGCGAACTCGTCGCACGAGAGCCGTCCCCACAGGACGGCCCCCGCCTCGCGCAGGCGGCGGGAGACGGTGGCGTCGTAGGGCGAGACGAAGCCGGCCAGCATCCGGCTGCCGGCGGTCAGCGGCTGGTCGCGGACGGCGATGACGTCCTTGAGGCCGATGGGCAGCCCGTCGAGCGGACCGCGGGTGGTCCCGGCGGCGCGCCGCGCGTCGGACGCCACGGCCTGCGCCCGGGCGTCGGCGTCGTCGCGCGAGTGGAAGGCCCGGAGCGCCGGCTCCACCGCGTCCGCCCGCGCCGCGAAGGCGTCGAAGAGCTCGACCGCGGACAGCTCGCGCCGCTCCAGGCGGCCGGCGAGCGCGGCGAGGGATTCGTGGTGGAGGGGGCGCATCGGACCGGTCCGGCTCACTCGACGACGCGCGGCACGCTGAACTGGCCCTCGCGCTGCGCGGGCGCGTGGCGCAGGGCCTCGGCGGCCGGCAGGCCCGGGCGCGCGGCGTCCTCGTCCCAGACGTTCTCCACCGGGTGGGCGTGCGCGGTCGGCTCGACGCCGGTCACGTCGACCGACGCGAGCGACCGGAAGTGCCCCACGACGTCGGCGAGCTGGGCCGCGAAGCGCGCCTTCTCCTCCGGGGTGAGGGCGAGCCGCGCGAGGGTCGCGAGGTGGTCGATGTCGAGGTCCGGCCGTTCGGGCATGGCGGGAAAAGTGCGGGACCCCGGCGCCCGCTGGCAAGGGGCGAACACGTCATTCCCCGCCGCCGCGGGGCCACCGGAGGCTTGCGCCGCGCCGGGCCTTGGGGGAGCCTTGCGGACCCCATGAAGTTCGTCGTCGCGCTCATCAAGCCGTTCAAGCTGGAGGAGGTGAAGGAGGCCCTCGGCCGCATCGGCGTCGAGGGCATGATCGTGGCGGAGGTGAAGGGCTTCGGTCACCAGAAGGGGCACCGCGAGGTCTTCCGCGGGACCGAGTACACGGTCGACTTCCACCCGCGCGTGCGGCTGGAGGTGGCCGTCGCGGACGAGCAGAAGGACCAGGTCGTGGCCACGATCCTGCAGGCGGCGCGCACCGGTTCGCCGGGCGACGGCCGCGTCTTCGTCCTCCCGCTCGAGGAGGTCGTCCGCATCGACAACGCGCAGTCGGGGCCGGCCGCGCTCTGAGCAGGGTCATGAAGCCGGACGCGCCGCACGTCATCCGCTTCATCGACTCCCACACCGGCGGGGAGCCCACGCGGCTTGTGCTCGAGGGCGGCCCCGACCTCGGCTCCGGCCTGCTGGCCGACCGGGCGCGGCGCTTCGTCGCGGACTTCGACCGTTTCCGCACCGCCATCGTGGGCGAGCCCCGGGGCTCCGACGTGATGGTCGGGGCGCTGCTGGTGCCGCCGCACGCGGCGGACTGCCCCTTCGGCGTCATCTTCTTCAACAACGTCGGCGTCCTCGGGATGTGCGGCCACGGCACCATCGGCGTCGTGGCCTCGCTCGCCGGCGCCGGGCGGGTCCGTGCCGGGCTGGTGCGGATCGAGACCCCGGTCGGCATCGTCGCCGCGCGGCTCCTGCCCGACGGCGGCGTCGCGGTCGAGAACGTGCCCAGCCACCGTCGCGCGGCCGGCGTCGTCGTCGACGTGCCGGGCCACGGCCCGCTGCGCGGCGACGTGGCGTGGGGCGGCAACTGGTTCTTCCTCACCGAGGACCACGGCCAGGAGCTCGCGGCCGCGCGGGTCGGCGCGCTGGTGGAGTTCGCCGGACGCGTCCGCGCGGCGGTCAACGCGCAGGGCTTCCCCGAGGTGGACCATGTCGAGCTGGTCGGCCCGGCGCGGACCGCCGGCGTGGACCGCCGCTGCTTCGTGCTCTGCCCCGGCGGCGCCTGGGACCGCTCGCCCTGCGGGACCGGGCTCAGCGCCAAGCTCGCCTGCCTCGCGGCGGACGGGAAGCTGGCCGAGGGGGCCGAGTGGACGCAGGAGAGCGTCATCGGCAGCGTCTTCCGCGGGCGCTACCGGCGCGACGGCGAGCGCATCCTGCCGACGATCACCGGCACGGCCCACGTCTCCGCCGAGGGCGTGCTGCACCTCGACCCGCGCGACCCGTTCCGCTGGGGGATCCGGCCGTCATGAGCTCCGGGCGCCACGTCATCGTCTGCGGCGGCGGCATCGTCGGCCTCTGCTCCGCGTACTCGCTCGTCCGGGCCGGCTGCGCCGTGACCCTGGTCGAGCGCAATCCCGCGGGCACCGACGGCTGCGCGGAGGGCAGCGCCGGCTACGTCTCGCCCAGCCACGTCCAGCCGATCTCGTCCCCGGGCATGGTCTGGCAGGGCCTGAAGTGGATGCTCAGCTCGCGCTCGCCGTTCTATGTCCGGCCGCGGCTCGACTTGGACCTCGCGCGCTGGGGCTGGCTCTTCGCCCGCAGCTGCACCCCGGAGCACACGCGGCGCGCGGCGCCGGTGCTGGCGCAGCACTGCCTCGAGAGCCGGCGGCTGTTCGTCGAGCTGGCCGCCGCCACGGGCAACTCGTTCGAGTTCCGCCCGGAGGGGCTGTTCAACCTCTGCAAGACGCCCGAGACGCTCGACAAGTACGCGCAGGGCCTCGCCGCCCTCGCGAATTCCGTCGGCGTCGAGGCCCGGGTGCTCGACGCGCGGCAGACGGCGGAGCTGGAGCCGGGCGTGCGGATGGACATCGCGGGCTCGATCTACTTCCCCATCGACGCCCACCTCTCGCCGCGGAAGCTCATCCCCGACCTCGTCGCCCTGCTGCGCCGCGCCGGCGTGGAATTCCGCTGGGGCACCGCGGTCCGCGGCTGGCGGGTCGAGGGCGGACGGATCGCCGCGCTCGTGACCGACACGGGCGAGCTGACGGCCGACGACTACGTGCTCGCGACCGGATCCTGGGCCGGCGACACCGTGCGCGGGCTCGGCCTCCGGCTGCCGATGCAGGCCGGCAAGGGCTACAGCCTCACCATCCCGAAGCCGCGCGTGCGGTTCACCAAGTCGGCCATCCTCAGCGAGCGCCGCGTG
Source organism: uncultured Opitutaceae bacterium (assembly GCA_964460895.1). Taxonomy (GTDB): domain Bacteria; phylum Verrucomicrobiota; class Verrucomicrobiia; order Opitutales; family Opitutaceae; genus Didemnitutus. Next base: position 23,637 of record CAYWTK010000036.1, on the reverse strand, counting down.
GCCGTGACGCCCATGGGCGACACCCTCCGCTTCGGCGGCACCATGGAGATCAGCGGCCACGACGACCGCATCCGCCCCGAGCGGCTGGAGCAGATCCGGGCGGCGGCCGGGCATTATTTCCCCGACCTGTCGGAGGCCGACTTCGCCGACGCGCAGCCGTGGTTCGGCTACCGGCCGGTCACGCCCGACGGCCTGCCGTACCTCGGGCGCTTCGCCCGCGTCCCCAACCTCATCGCCGCGTGCGGTCACGCGATGCTCGGCGTCACGCTCGCCCCCATCACGGGCCACGTCGTCGCCGAGTTGGTCGCCGGGCGGAAGCCCAGCGTGGACCTCGCGCTGACGGATCCGGACCGCTTCGATTGACTGTAGGGCGGGGTCCCCCGACCCCGCCGGCACGTTCGACCCGCTCGAACCTCTCCTTCACCCCATGCACTGGACCGGTGTCATCCCCGCCCTCACGACCAACCTCCGCGCCGACCTGTCGGTCGACCACGAGGCCTTCGCCGCGCATTGCCGGTGGATGGCCGACAGCGGCTGCAGCGGACTCATCTGCGGCGGTTCGCTGGGCGAGGCGCAGACGCTCACCTTCGACGAGAAGGTCGCGCTCGTCCGCACCGCGGTCGCCGCGGTCGCGGGCCGCGTGCCGGTCGTGCTCGGAATCGCGGCGCTGAGCACGGCGGAGGCGGTGGCGCTCGCCCGCGCCGCGCAGGCCGCGGGGGCGAGCGGGCTCATGGTCCTGCCGCCCTATGTCTATTCCGGCGACTGGGGCGAGCTGAAGGCCCATGTGGCGGCGGTGCTGACGGCGACCCCGTTGCCCGCGATGCTCTACAACAATCCCATCGCCTACGGGGCCGACTTCCTTCCGGAGCAGGTCGCCGAGTTGGCGGCCGAGCATCCGACCCTGCGGGCCGTCAAGGAGTCGAGCGGCGATACCCGCCGGGTGACCGCCCTGCGCGCGCTCGGCGGCGAGCGGCTGCAGCTGCTGGTCGGCATGGACGACGCGATCGTCGAGGGCGTGCAGGCCGGCGCGACCGGCTGGATCGCCGGGCTGGTCAACGCCTTCCCGGCGGAGAGCGTCGCGCTCTTCGCCGCGGCCACGGCGGGCGACCGGGAGCGGACGCGGCGGCTCTACGAGTGGTTCCTGCCGCTGCTCCGCCTCGATACCGTCCCGAAGTTCGTGCAGCTCATCAAGTGGGTGCAGGCCGAGGTCGGCCGCGGCACGCCCCACGTCCGCCCCCCGCGGCGGCCGCTCACCGTCCCCGAGGTCGAGGCCGCGCGCGCGGTGCTGGCCCGGGCGCTCGCGCATCGTCCGAGTTCCTGAAGCATGAAGCCCGACGGCGGTTCCCTCATCGGTTTCGGCTCGGGCGGTCCGGGCGGCGCGGTCTTCCGCGCCTTCGACCCGGCGGCGGGCGTCGAGCTCGAGCCGGGCTTCGCCTCGGCCTCGCCCGAGGACGTCGAGCGCGCGGTGCGGCTCGCGGCGGCGGCGGCGCCGGCATGGGCGCGGCTCCCGGCGGCGGAACGCCGACGCCTCCTCGTCCGGATCGCCGAGTCGCTGGAGGCGCACGTCGCCGACCTCGTCCCGCGCGCGATGCGCGAGACCGGGTTGCCGGAGAACCGGCTCAAGGGAGAGGTCGCGCGCACGGCCGCCCAGCTGCGGCTCTACGGGGAGGCGGCGGTGCAGGGCGACTGGCTCGACGCCCGCATCGAGCGCGCGCAGCCGGCGCGGCAGCCGCTGCCCAAGCCCGACCACCGCTCGCTGCTGCGTCCGCTCGGGCCGGTGGTCGTGTTCGGCTCGAGCAATTTCCCCTTCGCCTATTCGGTCGCCGGCGGCGACACCGCCTCGGCCTTCGCCGCGGGCTGTCCCGTCATCGTGAAGGCCCACCCGGCGCACCCCGGCACGGGCGAGCTGGTCGGTCGCCTGATCGTCCGCGCCGTGCGCGAGTGCGGGCTGCCGGAGGGGAGCTTCGCCCTGCTGTTCGACGCGGGCCACGAGGTGGGCCGGGCGCTGGTGCGCCATCCCGCGGTCAAGGCGGTCGGCTTCACCGGCTCCCTCCGGGGCGGACGCGCGCTGGCGGACCTGGCGGCGGCGCGGCCGGAGCCGATCCCCGTCTACGCGGAGATGGGCAGCATCAACCCGGTCTTCCTCCTGCCCGGCGCCGTCGCGGCGCGGCGGGCCGCGCTGGTCGAGGGGCTCTACGCCTCCGCGCTGGCCGGCGTCGGCCAGTTCTGCACCAACCCGGGCCTCGTGGTCCTCGAGCGCACGCCCGCCGGCGAGGCGTTCGTGCGCGAGCTGGCCGTGCGGCTCGCGGCGACGGTCGAGGGCGTGATGCTCACGCCGGGCATCCGGCACGCGTTCGTCGCCGCGACGGCGGCGCGCGCCGAGCAGTCCGGCGTCCGCGTGCTCGCGCGCGGACACGCCACGTCCCGCTGCGGCGCGGCGCCGGTGTGGTTCGAGACCGAGGCCCGCTTCTTCGTGGGCAACCACGCCCTGTCGGAGGAGGTCTTCGGCCCGAGCTCGCTCGTCGTCTGGTGCGCCGACCGCGCGGAGATGCGGCGGGTGGCGGAGTCGCTCGAGGGCAGCCTGACGGCCTCCCTCCACGCGGCCCCCGAGGAGCGCGCCGAGGCCGCCGACCTCCTCGAGCGGCTCGCCGCCCGGGCCGGGCGCGTGATCCTCGACGGCTACCCGACCGGACTCGAGGTCAGCCACGCCATCGTGCACGCGGGGCCGTACCCGGCGACGAGCGACGGCGGACGCAGCACCTCGGTCGGCACGCGCGCGCTCGCGCGCTGGGGCCGGCTGGTGTGCTACCAGAACTTCGCCGACGAGCTCCTGCCGCCCGAGCTGCGCGACGCCAATCCGCTCGGGCTGCGCCGGATGGTGGACGGCGCGTGGACGACCGCGCCGCTGGCCTGAGGATCGCGGGAGCTCAGGAGGCCTGCGTCCGCGCCCGCCGCCAGGCCGCGCCGGCGAGGGCGACGATTCCGGCGAGGGCGGCGTAGGTGGACGGCTCGGGAATGGCGGAGAGGTTCTCGACCGTGGAGATGCCGAAGCGGACGAGGGTGCCGCCCATGTCCCAGTAGGTGAACAGGCCGGACTGCGAGGGCCCGGTGGACCATTGCGACCGGACGATGTCGGTCGGCAGCGCGGTGAACGAGGCGAGCGGGCGCGTCGTGTCGGAATAGATCCGCAGGTCGGCGCTGGTGAGGGTGCGGCCGTTCTCGGCGTCGTCCGAGAACCCGCCGTTGCCGTAGAAGTAGATGCGGTCGTAGGTCGCGGTCTTCTCGACCTGGATGGTCGGACTGAGGAAGTTCGTCGTCCAGACCACGCTCCCGTTGCGCGTCACGGACAGCACGGCGCTGGTGGCGTTGAACGTCCGGCTGAAGTCGCCGGAGTAGGTGCCGGTGGCGCCCGGGTCGTACGTGACCGTGAAGGTAAACGGGTTGCCGACCGTGAAGGTGTCGGTGAGGGGCGACAGCACCACGTTGGCCGTGCCGCTGAAGCGCAGGGTGACCTGCGCGGAGGCGGTCGCGGCGCCGAGGACGGCGAGGAGGAGGAGGGAAGGGAGGCGGAGGAAGGGGCGCATGCGGGACGCACCCTAGCCGCGCGGGGCTCCGGCCGACATACGCAGGTCCGCGTAGGAGCGGAAAAGAACTGTGAAGTTGTAGCGGACAAGGCGCGCCGCCGGCTCCGTGTGGCCGCTTGCGTCGCGGCGTCCGGCCGCTATCTCTCGACGACCCCATGGCCGACTTCCCGAAGCCGCCGAGCAAGCCGCCCTCGCTCGCCCTGCCGAGCAAGGCCCACCTCGTCGCGCAGTCCGACGAGCGGGAGCGCGCGCTGCGCCAGCGCGCGGAGGAGCTGAACCAGCTCGAGGGCGAGCTCGTGGCCCTGCGCGAGGAGCTCGAGGCGCAGCGGCTCGACGTGGAGAACCGCTCGCGCGCCCTGGTCGAGAGCGAGATGCTCTTCAAGAACCAGAAGCTGCTTTACCAAAAGCAGTTCTCCCAGCTGATGGAGCAGCGCGAACTGGCGAAGCTCCGCGACGAGCTGCACCGCAAGGAGGACTTCCTCCAGCAGACGGAGAAGCGCCTGAACGACCAGTTCGCCGCGCGCGAGGCCGACCTGCGGAAGCGCGAGGCGTGGGTCTCGACCGAGCACGAGCGCGCGTCGCTGCGCGAGAACCGCCGGCTGCAGGCGATCGTCTTCACCGACGTGGTGAGCTACTCCGCGCTGATGCAGGCGGACGAGGGCCGGACGATCCAGCGCGTGCGCGCCGACCTCCAGCGCATGCGCGCCGACGGCGAGGCGCAGGGCGGGATGCTCATCAACACGATGGGCGACGGCATGCTCATGATCTTCCCCAGCGCCATCCAGGCCGTGCGGTTCTCGCTCGGCATGCAGCGCGCGTTCAACCTCGCGCTCGAAGGGGGCGGGCTGCGGCACCGGTTCGGCATCCACATCGCGGACGTGGCGCTGCTCCCCGACGGCGGCATCGCGGGCGACGGCGTCAACATCGCCTCGCGCCTCGAATCCAAGGCCCCGCCGGGCGGCATCTGCATGAGCGCCGTCGTCCACCTGCTCGTGCGCGGCAAGCTCCTGCTGCCGTCGAGCACGACCGAGGACGTGGCGCTGAAGAACATCGCCGAGCCCATGGCGGTCCACAAGATCGCGCCCGAGGCGATCCTCGGCATGGCGGACGCCGGCGGCTCCGCGCCGCAGGTGCCGCTCGCGGAGGAGGAGCGCACGGCGCCGCCGTTCCCGATCAAGCGTCCCCCGGCGCCGCCGGCGTGAGGACGCGCCGCGCCGTACGCAGTTCCGCGTAGGTCCGTTCGGCGGCCTTTGACAGGGCCGGGCGGGCGCCCAGCCTGCGGGCATGCGTGAGCGATTTCTTGGGAACCGAATGGGCCTCGTGTTGGCCTGCGTGGCTTGGAGCGGGTTCGTCGCCCCGGCCGAGATGGGCGGCGCCGATTCCCCGGCCCGTCCGGCCGCCGCGCCGGCGGCCGCGGACCGGAGTCCGGAGGAGGACTTCAAGGCCGCCCTGTTCCACGAACAGGGCGGCCTCGGGCTGTCCCCCGCGGACGCCCTCCGGGAGGCGGCGCGCCTCCACCTGCGGGCGGCGCAGGCCGGGTACCTGCCGGCGATGATCGGCTACGTGCGCGTGGCGAACGCGTCGCTGCAGCAGGGCGGGCTCGACGCGTCCGAGCGGACGGCGCTCGAGCGGGGCATCGTCCAATGGGTCGGCCGGGCCGCCGACCTCGGGCACGCCGAGTCGCTGCGCGTCCGCGCCGGCTGGCGCCTGCAGGGACAGGCGGGGCTGGCGCGCGACGTCCGGCGGGCGCTGGCCGAGCTCGAGCAGGCCGCGGCCTCCGGCGACTGGCCGTCCATGCGCCTGCTCGCCGACGCGGCCCGTTCCGGGGCCGGGGGCGCCGTGGACCTCGACGCCGCCGAGACGTGGCTCGAGCGCGCCAAGGGCGCGGGCGATCCCGAGGCCGGACGGCTGCTGCGGCAGCTGAGCCGCGAGCGGCAGGGCGATCCGCAGGTTCTCCCGGAGACGGTGGTCGCCGACGTCCCGCGCGAGCTGTTCCGCGCGCTGAAGTCCGTCCACAACCGGCAGCCGAGCTTTCCCTGGGGCCTCGAGCAGGTCGAGCGGCTGCGGGCGGGCATCCTCGGGGACGACGAGTTCGACGCCGACGAGCGCCGGCTCGTCGCCGCGCTGACGCAGCCCGTCTTCCACCTGCGGCTGGTCGCGCGGAAGTCCCCGACCTTCGAGCCCGACGACCTCGTGCTCGCCGGGAGCCTCACCGCCGCGGCGCGGGCCGAGCTGGCGCGTTTCGCCCCGCTCCAGGGCCGGGCGCAGCGGGCGCTCTGGCTGGAGACCAGCGACCGCGGCTGGGCGAAGGCCGTGGCCTTCGCGCGGCAGGGGGAGGAGCAGCGGGACGAGGTCATCGGCATCCTCGTGGAGAACCTCCGCGCGGCCGGCGGCGCCTCCACCCTCGAGAACGGGTTCAAGCCCGTCCGCGACCGCATCCAGGGCTACCACAACATCATCTCCCGCCTGCCCGGGGCGGACGGCGGGTTCGCGCGCGCCGACCTGCTCCGCGCCGCCGCGGCGGCGGCGCACGACGGCGGAGCGCAGGGCTGGCCCCTCTTCGCCTTCAATTGGATCAAGCGCACGCCGGACGAGGTCGTGGCCTACAACCTGCCGCCCGCGTGGATCGCGCTGCTGCAGGAGCTCGTCCGGACCAAGCCGTTCCCCTGGGGCGAGCCGGAGGCGGCGCGGCTCGCGGACGAGCTGGCGAAGGTCGGTCCGCTCGACGCCCAGCAGCAGGCGGTCGTGAAGGGCTGGCTGCAGCCGCGGTTCCGCATGCACCTCGTCGGCGCCCGCAAGTCCGGCGAGACCGCGGTCCAGGTCGACCTCGACGGCGCGTTCGCTCCCGGGGCGACGGCCCCGCTGGCGCGGCTGCTGCCGGCGCCCGCGAGCAAGGGCTGAACCCGGGAGGCCCTTTGCGCGTCTTCCTCCCGTGGTTGCGGCGGTCCACACAGTCCTCAACCTCCCGCCCGCCTTCCCCATGAGAATCCCGGCCCTCCTGCTCCTCGCGCTGCTCGCATCATCCGCCGCGGCCCAACCGCCGGCCGCCGCGCCGGTCCTGATCGAGGGACTCAGCCCGGGCACCTACCGCCGGCTCGCGATGATGAAGGCGAGGAACCAGACCGACATCCATTCGGCCCGCATCTTGGCCGACCTGATCCTCGCGGACGACCGCCTCGACGAGGCCGAGGCGCGGCTCGTCGCCGCGCTGACGGGCGAGCGCTTCTCGCTCCTGCTCCGGCCGGGGCCGGGCCGCGCGGACCAGCCGGCGGAGATCCGGTTCGACGGCCAGCTCCCTCCGGCGGCCCGCGCCCTGCTCCGCGAGGCCCGCCCCCTCGATTATCGGGCGGTGATCGAGCAGCCCGATGCCGCCGGGCTCCGCCGACTCGTCGGCTGGCTGGACGCCAACGCGGAGCGCCGCGCCGCCGCGCGGGCGTGGCTGGCCGACCGCATCGAGGCGGAGCGCGTCCGCGTCCCGCCGCACGCCTCCGGCGAGTGGGGCCACTACCGGGCGTTCTTCTCGAAGCTCTTCGCGGCGCTCGGGCAGGTTCCGGGGACGGAGGGACTCCTCCTGCGACGCTGGACCTACGAAGCCTACCGGCTCCACGACCGGCGGCGGGACGGGGCGGTGCCTGACTGGCTGTACACGTCGCTCCTGCCGGTGGAGGACACCGCCGCGCGCCTCGCGGCGGACGCGGCGATCGACGCCCTCGTCCCGCCGCCGGCCGCGCAGCCATGATGGCGGGAATCCCAGTCGCGCGGCGCGCGTTGCGCGTCGGCATCTCCTTCCCACCGCTCCGGGCGCCGCAGCGCGACGGGCGGTGTGAAGGGATTCCGCCGTTCGCCGCCGGTCGGCGGCGGTCGGGAAGGGGACGATGACGACACGCCCGGGGCCGAGCTCGAGGGACCACGGGCGCCGGCTGGCGGCGGCGCTCGGCATCGGCATGGTCGCCACCGTCGCGGGCTCGGGCGCCGGCGCGCTGACGCTGGGCCTCCTCGGGGTCCTGTACGAGGGACCGGCGCTGCTGCGGGCCGTGCCCGCGGTTCTCCTTTACGGCCTCATCCTCGGTCCGGTGTTCGCGTGGCCGGTGACGCTCGTCGTCCTGCCGGCGGTCCGGCTGTTCGCTCCGCCCCGCTTCCTGCGGTCGGCGCTCCCCGCCGGCGGGATCCTCGCAGGGGCGGGGACCCTGCTCGCGCGGGTGGCGGAGGATCCCGGCTTGGGCCGGATGGGCTGGACCATGGTCGCCGCCGGCGCGGTCGGCGGACTCGTGGCCGGCCTGGTCTTCGTCGCCTTCCTGCCCCGGCCCGCGCCCGACGCTCCGCCCGCCCGGGAGATCCCCTTATGAGAACCCACCCGTGCCTTCGCCCGCTCCGCCTCGTCGCGGGGCTGTTCGTCCTCGCCGCGGCCGCTCGCGCCGACGTGCCGGTCGTCGCGGACGTGCCCCGTCCGGCCTTCCTCGTCCTGCAGAAACTCGCGCAGACCGCGGGCGTCTCGGAGGGGCCCGTCCTCGACCAGTCGACGTGGAGCGACGAGCAGCGCCGGACCGCGCAGCAGATGCGGCGGCAGCAGCACGACCAGCGGCAGCGCGAGCTGCTGGCCGCGGTCGCGGATCCCGACTGGTTCTCGGCGTCGAAGCGGGCGTTCATCCAGGCGGTGGCGGCGGACGGGAGGTTCCTCGTGGAGGTGCATCCCCGGCCGCGCCCCGGCTTCAAGCCGGCGCCCATCCGCCTGGGGGGCCGGTTGACGCCCGAGTACCACGACCGGCTGCGGGCGCTGCTGCCGCCGCCGTTTCCCGCGGACGGCGGTCCGGCCGACTGGCTCGCCCACGGACGCGAGGGCTGGAAGGCGCTGCTCGCCCATGCCGGCGCCTCGCCCGCGCAGCGCGACGCGGCCGTCGCGGCGCTGGCCGCGCACCTGCGCCCGTTCGCGGCGCGGTCGCGGACGGACAACCAGTTCAAGCCCCTGACGGACGAGCTCACCCGCCTCGCGGACCTCGCGAAGGTGCACGCGGGCGACGTGCCGCCCGCGCCGCTGCGCGCCGCGGTGCTGACCCGCGCGCTGCTCTTCGCCGCGGCGCAGTCGGCCGCGTCGGCCGCCCAGCCCGCCGTGCCCGCCTTCGTCTACGCCCGCTTCGAGGTCCAGCCGGCCGACCGGCAGCACCTCCCGTTCGCCGACGCCGCGGCGCCGTCTCCGGGAGCGGCGAAGTGACGGGTCCGACCGCGGCGCGGTCGGTCGCCCCTCACGGGGCGTCCGGCAGCCGCGCGGCCGCGTGGCGGAGGGCGCGGCCGTAGGCGGTGAGGCCGGGGTCCTCGGTCGTGTCGCAGAGCAGGTCGAGCGCGAGGCGCAGGGCCTCGTCGTGGCGGCCCTGCGCGTGCAGGGTCAGCGCGAGGAAGGCGTCGAATTCGCGGTTGTCGGGAAACTGGAGCCGCCCGGCGCGCAGCACCTCGGCGGAGCGGTCGAGCCGGCCGAGCGCGCGCAGGGTGGAGCCGAGTCCGATGAGGGCGTTCGAGAGCTCGTTGGGCGGCAGGCCGAGCGCGACGGCCTTCTCGTACCAGCCCAGCGCCTGCTCGTGCCGGCCGAGCGTGTCGCAGGTCCACGCGACCTGGTACGCGATCTCCGCCACTTGCGGGTGGCGCGCGTCGAGGTCCTGCAGGCGCGGGAGCAGCTGGTTGAGCTGCCCGTGCGCCCGCGCGCCGACGATGGCGTCGAGTTCGGCCTTCCACGCGGGCAGTTCGACGGAGTCGCTCATGGAGGAAAACGCGGAGGCGCGGGGACGCGAAGGATCGGGTGGGTGGGGCCTTGGCGTCTTCGCGTCTTGGCGTTTGGGTCAGGACGTCGCGGCCGCGGCGGGCTTCCGCTCCGGCAGCGCCCGCGTGGCGATCTCCTGCTTGAAGCGCGCGACGAGGGTCGCGATCGGGTGCACGCCCTCGTCGCCCTTGGCGCGGGAGCGGACCGAGGCGCTGAGGGCTTCGGCCTCCTTCTGGCCGAGCACGAGCACGTAGGGCACCTTCTCCAGCTCGGCGCGGCGGATCTTGGCGCCGAGCTTGTCGGAGTGGGTGTCGAGCGTGACGCGGAGGTCGGCGGCCTGGAGCTCGGCCAGCGTGGCCTGGGCGAAACCGAGGACCTTGTCCGAGATCGGGAGGATGCGCACCTGCTCGGGCGCGAGCCAGAGCGGGAAGTCGCCGGCGAAGTGCTCGATGAGCACGCCGCAGAAGCGCTCCATCGAGCCGAAGGGCGCGCGGTGGATCATGACCGGCGTGTGCGCCTGGTTGTCGGCGCCCACGTAGCTCAGGCCGAAGCGCACGGGCAGGACGTAGTCCACCTGCACGGTGCCGAGCTGCCATTCGCGGCCGATGACGTCGCGGACGACGAAGTCGATCTTCGGCCCGTAGAACGCGGCCTCGCCCGGCTCCTCGGTGAAGGGCACGCCGAGCGTCTTCGCGGCCTCGCGGCACGCGGCCTCGGCGAGGTCCCACTTGGCCGGGTCGCCGGCGAACTTCTGGCCGTCCGGGTCGCGCAGGCCCACGCGCACGCGGTAGTCGGACATGCCGAGCGTGGTGAGCACGGTCTTCACCAGCGAGAGGCAGCCGAGCACCTCCTGCGCGACCTGGTCGGGCGTGCAGAAGAGGTGGGCATCGTCCTGGGTGAAGCCCCGGACGCGGGTCATGCCGTTGAGCTCGCCGGACTGCTCCCAGCGGTAGACCGTGCCGAACTCCGCGAGGCGGACGGGCAGGTCGCGGTAGCTGCGCGGCTGGGAGTCGAAGACCTTGATGTGGTGCGGGCAGTTCATCGGCTTCAGCAGGAAGCCGTCGATCAGCTGGTCGTCGGGGAGGACGCGGTCCTTGGCGATGGTCTCCTTGCCGGTGCGGGCGTTGACCGTGTCGGCGAACTTCTGCGAGACCGCCTCGATGCGGTTGGCCATCTCGGCGCAGGAGCAGCCGGAGGCGACGAGCTGGTCGAGGAAGTCGCGCTCGACGATGGGCGGGAATTGCGAGTCCTTGTAGTAGGGGAAGTGGCCCGAGGTCTTGTAGAGCGCGAGGCGCCCGATGTGCGGCGTGAAGACCTGGGAGTAGCCCTGCTTGCGCAGCTCGGCCGAGATGAAGGTCTGCAGCTCCTGGCGGACGATGGAGCCGGCGGGGGTCCAGAGGATGAGGCCCTGGCCGACGTCCTCGTCGATGTGGAAGAGCCGGAGGTCGCGGCCGAGCTTGCGGTGGTCGCGGAGCTTCGCCTGCTCCAGCTGCGTCAGGTAGTTCGCCAGCTCCTCCTTGGACGGGAAGGCGGTGCCGTAGATGCGCTGCAGCTGCTTGTTCCTCTCGTCGCCGCGGTGGTAGGCGCCGGCGATGGAGAGGAGCTTGAAGGCCTTGAGCTTGGACGTGTAGCGGACGTGGGTGCCGGCGCAGAGGTCCATGAACTCGCCGTTCTGGTAGAACGAGATCGCCTCGCCCGCGGGGATGTCGGCGAGGCGCCCGAGCTTGTAGCGCTCCTGGCCGCGGCTGCGGATGATCTCCTCGGCCTCGGCGCGCGGGACCTCCTTGCGGATGAACGGCTGGTTCTCGTCCGCGATCTTCTTCATCTCCGCCTCCAGCCGCGCGAGGTCCTCGGTCGTCAGCTTGTGGTCGAGGTCGATGTCGTAGTAGAAGCCGCTGTCGGTCGGCGGGCCGATGTCGAGCTTCGCGTCCGGGAAGAGACGCAGCACGGCGGTGGCCAGCACGTGCGAGCACGAGTGACGGAGTTCCTCGAGGGGGGTCATGGGCATGGTGGGCGGGGGATGGGGTCCTCCTTACGAATGGAGGGCCGGGGAAAGGGGGGGAAGGGTCGAGCGAGAAGGCGCCAAGGCGCGGAGAGCCGCGCCGGAAATCGGAAGCTTCGCGCCTTCGCGCCTTGGCGATGGTTGGGTCATTTCTTCAGCGGCTCGAGGCCGAAGCCGTCCTTGCGGTCGAGCATGGACCAGCCGGCGGCGGCGATCTCCTTCCGGAGGGCGTCGGCGGTGGCGAAGTCCTTGGCCTGCTTCGCGGCCCAGCGCCGGTCGGCGAGGGCCTGGACGGCGGCTGGGACCTCGGCCTGGGCGGGCGCCGGGGCGGCGAGGTCGAGGCCGAGGGCGAACATCGCGCGGTCGAACGAGGCGCGGTCGGCCTCGCCGCCCTTGCGGTTGACGATGGAGAAGAGCGCGCCGAACGCGGCGGGCGTGTTGAGGTCGTCGTGCAGCGCGTGCACGACCGGGTCGAAGGCGTGGTGCGCCGCCGTGGCGGCCTCGGGCAGCGAGGCGCGGTAGGCGCGCAGCGTCGCCACCGCGCTCTCGGCGGCGTGCAGCGAATCCAGCGTGAAGTTCAGCTGCTTCCGCGGGTGGCCGGCGAGCAGGGCGTAGCGGACGGCGGCGGCGGAGTAGCCCTTCTCGAGGAGGTCGCGCAGCGTGTAGTAGTTGCCCTTCGACTTCGACATGGTGGTGCCGTCCACGAGCAGGTGCTCGCTGTGGTACCAGTGGCGCGCGAAGGTCGTGCCGTTGCAGCACTGGCTCTGGGCGATCTCGTTCTCGTGGTGGGGGAAGAGCAGGTCCACGCCGCCGGTGTGGAGGTCGATGGTGTCGCCGAGCAGGGCCTTGCTCATGGCGCTGCACTCGATGTGCCAGCCGGGGCGGCCGGCGGCGGCGCCGGCGGGGCCGGGCCACTGGACGGCGCCGTCCTCCTCCGGCTTGTACGCCTTCCAGAGCGCGAAGTCGGAGACGGAGTCCTTGTGGTCGGCGTCGGCGACGGCGTTGGTCACCTTGAGCTCGCGCTCGCGGATGCGGGAGAGGCGGCCGTAGTCGGGGAAGGACGCGAGCCTGAAGTAGACCGAGCCGTCGGCCGCGCGGTAGGCGTGGCCCTTCTGCATCAGCACCTCGATCATGTTCACCTGCTCCCGGATGTAGCCGGTGGCGGTGGGCTCGTGGTGCGGGACGAGGAGGTTGAGCGAGCGGCAGTCCTCGTGGAAGAGCCGGGTCCAGTGCGCGGTGATCTCGGCCAGCGGCCGCCGCTCCTTCTTCGCCTGGCCGATGGTGCGGTCGTCCACGTCGGTCAGGTTGCGGACGTGCCGCACCTTGTCCGCGCCGTACTCGAGCTCGAGCAGGCGGCGGAGGACGTCGTTGACGGTGAAGGTCCGGAAGTTGCCGATGTGCGCCGGGGCGTAGACGGTCGGTCCGCAGTTGTAGAACGTGAACACGTCGCGCGGGTCCGCCGGGTCGGGCCGGCGGAGCTCGCGGAGGCTGCGGGTGAGGGAGTCGTGGAGGCGGATCGGCATGAAACGGAAGGCAGGTTCGAAGCGGAAAAGGGCGGGCTTGGCAAACGCGGGCTGCGTCGCGGCGCGCGGCGCGGAGGCCGGGCGGATGGACGGCGGGACGCGGAGGGACCGGGCGATGCTCCGGCTCAGCGACGACCGCCGGACGCCGTTCGGCGACACGTCGCGGCGGACGTCGTCGGGCGGAACGGGAGGGCGGTGCTCATGGCCGGAGGGAAGCCGACATCCGGGGTGCGGCGCAAGCGGAGAAATGCGGCCCCCGCGGCCACGGCCGGGGCGGGCGAGGGGCGGCGGCCAAAATCCGCGGCTCGATGCGCAAGATTTCCATAGCCCGGCGGGGCGCCAGCGGCTACCGTTCCGGCCCCATGGAGAACGACTTCACGCTCGAGCTCACCCGCCGTCCGCGCCGCCTCCGGCGCTTCGCCAGCCGCCGGGCGCTGGTCGAGGAGACGCAGCTGCGCGCCGCCGACCTGATCGCCCCGCTCTTCGTCGTCGACGGCGACCCCGCGCCCGAGGAGATCGGCTCGATGCCGGGCGTGTTCCGGCTCTCCATCGCCGACCTCGTCAAGGAATGCCGCGAGCTGCACGCGCTCGGCGTCCCCGCCGTCGCCCTCTTCCCCAAGCTCGACCCGAAGCTCAAGGACGAGACCGGCACTGAGGCCCTCAACCCCGCCACCCTCGTGCTGCGCGCGGTGCGCGCGGTCAAGGCCGCGGTGCCCGACCTCTCCGTCGTGACCGACGTCGCGCTCGACCCGTACACCACCCACGGCCACGACGGCGTGCTCAACGCGGCCCGGGACAACGTGAACAACGACCGCACCGTCGGGATCCTCCGCGCCATGGCCGTCCTGCAGGCGGAGGCGGGCGTGGATTTCGTCGCGCCCTCCGACATGATGGACGGCCGGGTCGGCGCCATCCGCCGGGCCCTCGACGCCGCCGGGCACACCGACACGGGCATCCTCGCCTACTCGGCCAAGTACAACTCGGCCTACTACGGTCCGTTCCGCGACGCCGTCGGCAGCGCGCAGGCCGCGGGCACGCGGCTGCTGAGCAAGGCGACCTACCAGATGAATCCCGCCAACCGCCGCGAGGCGGTCGAGGAGGTGCTCCTCGACGTCGCCGAGGGCGCGGACATCGTCATGGTGAAGCCCGCCGGCGCCTACCTCGACATCATCCGCGAGGTGCGCGACGCCGTGCGCGTGCCGGTCGCGGCCTACCAGGTCTCCGGCGAGTACGCGCAGATCCACGCGGCGGCCCGGCTCGGCTGGCTCGACCTCGGCCGCACGCGGCAGGAGTCGCTCCTCGCCATCAAGCGGGCCGGCGCGGACATGATCCTGACCTACTTCGCCAAGGACGTCGCCCGCGCGCTGCGCGGCTGAGGCGTTCGGTCCGCGGGGTCTCGGCCCAATGTTAGCTTTGGCTCTTCTGTAGGGGCGTGGCTTGTCCACGCCCGCGCGGGCGGACACAAGGTCCGCCCCTACAGTGCCGATCCGAGCCGTGATACCAATTACGGCGCGCATGGATACTCTTGGGGCGGTTCGGGCGACGGCTGGGTGCCATCCTCGGATTCATCCGGCACCGGTCGTTTCCTTTTCCCACGGATAGGACGGATTTTTCCGGATCGGAAGGATTCCATCCGTCTCCATCCGACCAATCCGTGGCCAAGAGGACGGTCGGGCGCGGCAGATGCCCGTAACGGTGTTGGGGTTCGCGTGCAGAGGCGTCGCGTGAGCCAGGCCCTAGCGGGGGGATCGAGGTGCGGCCCTGCAGCCCACCACGGTCTCATTCCGAGCCATCACTGGTATAAATGGTATCGGCCGACTCCTGCGGTTGGACCAAGGAACTGGCGGATTTCACGGACGGATTCACCGCGGGAGGACGGGGCGAACCGGGTGCGCCGGCCGGTCCACCGTGCGGCGAGCGGGAACGAAGGTCCTCGGTCTGATCTCGCTCCGGGCGCTGGTCGGGTCCGGCCGCTTGATTCCCGCTCAGCCCCCGCCCTTGGCGAGGAGGCTGTGCCGGCGGCTGTAGCCGAAGTAGATCGCGAAGCCGAGGCTCATCCAGATCGCCAGGTTGATCCAGGTGATCGGCGGCAGCGTCGCCATCTGCAACCCGCAGCACGCGATGCCGAGGATCGGCACGAGCGGCACGAGGGGCGTGCGGAACGGCCGGGGCAGGTCCGGGCGCGTGCGGCGCAGCACGAGCACGCCCGCGCAGACGAGGGAGAAGGCGAGCATCGTGCCGATCGAGATCAGCTCGCCGAGGAGATCGAGGGGGAACAGCCCGGAGATGAGGGCGCAGGAGAGTCCGGTGATCCAGGTCGTGACGTGCGGCGTGCCGTACTCCGGGTGGATCTTGGCGAAGGAGCGCGGCAGCAGCCCGTCGCGGGACATCGAGTAGAAGATGCGCGGCTGGCCGAGCAGCGAGACGAGGATGACCGAGGTCAGGCCGGCCAGCGTCGCGGCCTCGATGAGCCAGCGGAAATAGGCCGGGGCGCCGACGTGCTGCAGCGCGAAGATGAAGGGGGCGTCCACGTTCAGCTCGCGGTAGGGGACCATGCCGGTGAGGACGAGCGACACGCCGACGAAGAGCAGGCTCACCACCCCGAGGGTGCCGAGCAGGCCGATGGGGAGGTCGCGCTGCGGATTCCGCGTCTCCTGCGCCGCGGCCGAGACGCAGTCGAAGCCGATGTAGGCGAAGAAGATCGCCGCCGCGCCGCGGAAGACGCCGCTCCAGCCGTACTCGCCGAACTCGCCGGTGTTCTCCGGGATGAACGGCGTCAGGTTGGCCGCGGCCACCGCGGGGTGCTTCAGCAGGTACCACGCGCCGTAGCCGATGAGGGCGACGAGGATGCCGACCTTCACCACCACCATCACGTCGTTGAACGACGCCGACCCGCGGATGCCGCGGAAGAGGATGTAGGTCAGCGCGAGGGAGATGAAGACCGCGGGGAAGTTGACGACGGCGCCGGTGGTCACGAGGCGTCCGTCCACCACGGCCAGCGGCGCGCTGGAGAAGGCGAGCGGGAGCGTGACGCCGAACTCCGCCACGATGTCGCGCACGGCGCCCGACCAGCTGACGGCGACGGCCGCGCCCGAGAACAGGTACTCGAGCACGAGGCACCAGCCGACGACCCATGCGAGGAGCTCGCCGAGGGTCGCGTAGCTGTACGTGTAGGCGCTGCCCGAGACCGGGATCATCGAGGCCAGTTCGGCGTAGCAGAGTCCCGCGAAGAGGCAGGCGATCCCCGAGAACACGAAGGACAGCGCGATGGCCGGTCCCGCGTACTGCGCGGCGGACGTGCCCGCGAGGACGAAGATGCCGGCGCCGACGACGGAGCCGATGCCGAGGGAGACGAGCTGGACGGGGCCGAGCGTGCGGCGGTAGCCGTGCTCGCCGGCCGCCTCGCGCTGGAGGTCGGCGATGGGCTTGGTGCGGAAGAGGCTCATGCGGGGGGAAGGGGGCTCAGGCCGCCGGCCGGTTCAGCTTCGAGTGGTGGCGGCCGTAGAGGAAGTAGAGGGCGACGCCCACCGCCATCCACACCAGCAGCCGCGCCCACGTGTCGGCCGGCAGCGACGCCATCTGCCAGAGGCAGAGGCCCGCGCCGAGCAGCGGCACCAGGGGGACGAGCGGCGTGCGGAAGGGCCGGGCGAGGTCGGGCTGGCGGCGGCGGAGGACGATGACCGCCACGCACACGACGACGAAGGCGAAGAGCGTGCCGATCGACACCAGCTCGCCGAGCAGGCGGAGCGGCAGCAGGCCGCCGATGATGGCGGCAAGCACCCCGGTGAGCAGGGTGGTGACGTAGGGCGTGTGGAAGCGCGGGTGCACCTTGGCGAAGGCCGCCGGAAGCAGGCCGTCGTTGGCCATCGAGAAGAAGATGCGCGGCTGGCCCATGAGCATGACGAGGATCACGGAGCTCAGGCCGGCGATGGCCGCGACCTCGACCACGTAGCGCAGCCAGGCCGGCGCGCCCGCGGCGATGAGGGCGTTCACCACGGGGGCGGGATTGTTCAGCTCCGTGTAGTTGACCATGCCCGTGAGCACGAGGGAGACGGCGATGAAGATGGCGGTGCAGACGAGGAGCGAGCCGATGATGCCGATGGGCATGTCGCGCTGCGGGTTCCGCGCCTCCTGCGCGGAGGTCGAGACGGCGTCGAAGCCGATGTAGGCGAAGAAGATCACCGCCGCGCCGCGCATCACGCCGCTCCAGCCGTACTGCCCGTCCACGCCCGAGTTCTCCGGCACGAACGGCGTCCAGTGGTCCAGCGCCCGGTCGAAGTGGCCCACGATCCACCAGAGTCCGAAGCCGATGACGCCGAGGAGCACCGTCACCTTGGTCACGACCATCACGTTGTTGAAGGTGGCCGACTCCTTGATGCCGACGTAGAGCAGCGCGGTGAGGAAGAGGATGATGCCGACCGCGGGCAGGTTGACGAGGGCGCCGGTCGCGACCCAGGAGCCGTCGACGTAGTCGAAGGGCGCGTTGGCCAGGCGCGCGGGGAAGGTCACGCCGAAGAAGTCGTGGAGGAACGCGACGAAGTGGCTGGACCAGCCGACCGCGACGGTGGGCGCGGTGAAGAGGTACTCGAGGATCAGGTCCCAGCCGATGATCCAGGCGAAGAACTCGCCGAGGGTCGCGTAGCTGTACGTGTACGCGCTGCCCGCGATCGGCACCATCGCGGCGAACTCCGCGTAGCAGAGCCCGGCGAAGAGGCAGCCGAGGCCGGAGACGACGAACGACAGCGCGATGGCGGGCCCGGCGTACTGCGCGGCGGCCTGGCCGGTCAGCACGAAGATGCCGGCGCCGATGATCGCCCCGATGCCGAGGCTCACGAGGTTGGTCGCCGTGAGGGCCTTGTTCAGGCGCTGGTCGCCGGCCGCCTCGGCCTGCAGCTGCGCCACGGACTTGGTTCGGAACAGGTTCATGGGGTGGGGGGAGCGGGGTTCGCCGGCAGGCCGGCCGCCGCCTCCGGGCGCCGGGGACGGCGCAGGCGCGGCAGGTGCTCGGGCCAGACGAGGAGGATGACGCCGTAGCCGACGAGGCCGACGACCGGACCCAGCACGATCGCCCCGAGGTAGAGCGAGAGGAGGGCCTCGGTGGACCAGACCGACGACGGGTGGGCCACGATGTGGGCCCAGGCGGAGGCGGTCGACTCGCCGCGGAGCACGCGACCGACGAAGTAGCAGGCCGGCAGGTGTACCGGCGCGGTCACGGGAGTCGAGAGGAACTGCAGGCCGATGCAGAGCACGAGATTGGCCCGGCCGAAGAAGCCGCAGACGCCGGCGATGACCGACTGCGCGGGCAGGAACGGGATGGTCGTGATCGGGATGCCGATGAGCCAGGCGCGCGCGATGCTGTGCTTCGTCGGCATCCACAGCTGCTTGTCGAGCAGGCGGTCGCCGAGGCGGCTGTGGAGGAACGAGCCGCGGAGTCCCCGGCGCGAGAGCTCGCGCTGGTGGAGCCAACGGAGGGCCCAGAGGGGCAGGCGCATCGGACGGGTCAGAAGGCCGAGCGGGGCACCTGGATGGAGTCGCCGGGGAAGAGCAGGGGGTCCTCCTCGGGCTGTCGCTGCGCCAGCTTGACGTCGAACTCGTAGGCCCGGCGGTCGCGGGTGAGGGTGATGCGGCTCTCCCGCGCGTAGAGCGTGAAGCCGCCCGCGGACTGCACCGCCTTGGCCAGGGTCAGGTCCGGCGACCACGGGATGCGGCCCGGCCGCTGCACCTCGCCGCCGATGTAGACGTAGCGCTCCGTGACCGTGACCGACACGCTGATCGACGTGTAGAACCGGCGGGAGACGTAGGCGTCGCGGATCGCCTGCGAGAGCTCCCCGGTGTTGAGTCCGGCGGCGGGGATGACGCCGAGGAAGGGCAGGCTGATCGAGCCCTGCTCGTCGATCTGGACGGGATTGTTGCTCGGGTCGGGGATGCCGCTGAGCGTCACCGTCAGCGAGTCGCCGGGCCGGAGCTGCGCGGCGGAGGCCGAGGCGGCGACCTTGGGGTTCCCGGCGGCCGCGGCGCCCGTCGGCGACTCGCAGCCGGCGAGGAGAGCGAGGGCCGCCAGCGCGCTGGCGGCGAGGAACAGACGGAGGTCGCTCATGCGAGGGCAGTTGTTGGGCTCCCGACCCGGGCTGGCAATAGCGTAGGCGCCGCCCCGCCCCGACGAAAAAGGCCGGCCCCGCGGGGCCGGCCGGAAAGCCTCGGGAGTGCGACGGCCGGTCAGCGGCGGCCGCGACGGCTGCGGGAGGGCTTGTCGTCCTCCTCCGCCTCGTCGTCGAAGTCGCGCTCGGCGCCGTCGTCCTCCTCCTCCTCGTCCTCGTCGTCGTCGGACTTGGCCGCGCCCTTCTTCTCGGCGCCGTCCTTGTCCTTGTCCTCGCCCTCCTCCTCGTCCTCGTCCCACTTGAGGGAGGCGTCGTTCTTCATGCGCTCGTCCTCCTCCTCGTCGATGTCGGGGATGTCCTCGTCCTCCTCGGCCGCGGGCGCGCGGCGCTTGGTGACGGTGGCGCCCTCCTCCTCGTCGTCGTCGCCGTAACCGGCGGGCATGAAGTCGAGGATGGCGGTGAGCTCATTGAAGAGGTGGACCGACTTGCCCTCGATGAAGTCGTTGTTCTGCGCCTCGCGGATCTGGTCCTCGACCTCGTCCACGGTGAGCTTCTCCTCGAAGTCGAAGAGGTCGTTGAGCAGCTTCACGCGCAGGCGCGTGAGGTGGTCGAGGAGGTCGGCGTAGGGGCCGTTCTCCTCGTCGATCACGTCGGGCAGGGCGAAGAGCTTCTCGTCCGACTCGAGCAGCGGCTCCTTCGTGCGCTGCAGGCGCACGCGGCCCTTGCCGAGGTCCTTCGCGATGCGGAAGGGGATGAACGCGCGCTCGAAGACGTCCGGGTCGAACCCGTACTCGCGCAGCGGCTCGATCGCCTCGACGAGGTGGTCCACCTGCCGCGGGTCGATGATGCTGAGGGCGTCCACGTCCCAGTGGACGGGGTCGCTCACCTCGTCCACCCACCAGTTGTGGTCCTCACCGAGTCGGACGACGCACCATTCGAGTTGGGGTTTTCCTTTCGCCATAGATTGAAACTTCGTCCGGAAAAAGGAGGCGCCCACCCCGGTGTCAAATACCGAAACACCGGCCGCCGGAAAATTCCGCGCGGCGCGCGTCATCGCGCCGCCGCGGCGCTTGAAACGGCGCGCGGCGGCGCCCATCGTCGGCGCCTCATGGGCCGCCTCTACGACGCCTTCGGCAAGCCGTACTTCTTCCGCCACGCGCCCGAGGAGGCGCACGAGCGCGCCGTGCGGTCGCTCGCGCTCCTCGCGCGCGTCCGGCCGCTGTGCGCGGCGCTCGAGCGCTGGGCGCAGCCCGACCCCGGGCGCCACCGGCCGATCGAGTGCCTCGGGCTCCGCTTCCCCAGCGCGGTCGGCCTCGCGGCGGGGTTCGACAAGAACGGCGAGGTCTGGCCCGCGGCCGCCGCGCTCGGCTTCGGGCACGTCGAGATCGGCACGGTCACGCGCCACGGCCAGCCGGGCAACCCGCGGCCCCGGCTCTTCCGCTTCCCGGAGCAGGAGGCCGTCATCAACCGGATGGGCTTCAACAACGAGGGCGCCGAGGCCGTCGCCGCGCGCCTCGCCCGCCAGCCCCCGCCGGGCGCCCGCCCGATCCCGCTGGGCATCAACCTCGGCAAGACCAAGGTCACGCCCCTCGAGCAGGCCACCGAGGACTACCTCGGCAGCTTCCGGCTCCTCGCCGACCACGCCGACTACCTCGTGGTCAACGTCAGCAGCCCCAACACGCCCGGCCTGCGCGAGCTGCAGGACGCCGCCTGGCTCCGCCCGCTGCTCGGCGCGCTGGTCGCCGAGAACCGCGCCCGCGTCGCCGCCGGCCGGCCGCGGCGGCCGCTGCTGCTGAAGATCGCGCCCGACCTGTCCTTCCCCCAGATCGACGCCGCGCTCGGCGTGATCGCCGAGCTCGGGCTCGACGGCATCGTCGCCACCAACACGACGCTGGCCCGCCCGGGCTTCTTCGCCGGGGTCGGCGAGACCGGCGGGCTGAGCGGGCGGCCGCTGACGCGCCGCGCCACCGAGGTCATTGCCTACATCGCCCGCGCCACCGGCGGCCGGCTGCCGATCATCGGGGTGGGGGGCATCCACGACGCGGCCAGCGCGGCGGAGAAGCTCGATGCCGGCGCGACCCTGCTGCAGCTCTACACCGGCCTCGTCTTCGGCGGGCCCTTCCTCGCCCGCGAACTCGGGCTCGCGCTCGCCCACCGCCAGTGGCGGCGGTGGTGAGCGGCCGCCGCGACGGGGCGCCTCCGATGGACGGGACGGTCACGTTCCTGATGGACAACGGCTCGCTCGAGCCGGAGGCGACCCGCCGTCTCCGCGTGATGGCGGCCGCCCTGGGCCGCGAGATCGGACATCCGGTCGCGCCGGTGTCGCTGTTGCACGCCTCCGCGGTGTCCGCGGCGGAGCTCGACGGAACGCCGGCCGAGATCCTCGAGCCCGCGCTCGAGCGCCGCGCGCGCGAGGGCGCGCGCGACGTCGTCGTGGTGCCGCTGTTCTTCGGGCCGTCCCGCGCCCTCACCGACTACCTCCCGTCCCGCGCCGCGGCGCTCCGCGAACGGTGGCCGGGACTCGCCGTGCGGCTCGCGCCGCCGCTCGTCGCCGCCGGGGACCGGCGCGTGGCGCGCCTGCTCGCCGACCACGCGGCCGCCGCGGCGCGGCGAATCGGGGCGGAGCGGGTCGTGCTCGTGGACCACGGCAGCCCGGTGCCCGCCGTCACGGCGGTGCGCGACCTCCTCGTCGGCCAGCTGGCCGAGGAGCTCGGTCCGGGTTTCCGCGTCGCGGGTGCGTGCATGGAGCGCCGGCCCGGCGCCGAGTACGACTTCAACGGACCGCTGCTTGCCGACCTGCTGGCGACGGAGCCGTGGCGCCACCGTCCCATCGTGGTCGCGCTGCAGTTCCTGCTCCCCGGCCGCCACGCCGGACCCGAGGGCGACGTGGCGGCCATCGTGCGCGCTGCCGGGGCGGCCGCGCCAGAACTCAACGCCGTCTTGACCCCGGTGCTGGGCGAGCATCCGGGGCTGGTGCCGATCCTGGCCGACCGCTGGCGCGAGGGACGGGCGGCGCCGCCTCTGGCGTAGCGGGTCTCGCCCCGAACGCCGCGGGCGGCAGCTCGGGCTCCGGTGGCGCGTCGGTGGCGCGAAGGTCGCGCCACCAGGCGGCCAGTCCGGCCACGCGGCGACGGAACGCGGAGGATTTCATGGGGCGAGGCCGGCCGCGAGCGCCCGGGGAGGCGCGGCGGACGCACCGGCCGCGGGCGCCACCGCTTCGCCGATGAGGACGAGCGCGGGCGTCGCATCGACGTCCGCGGCGGCGGCGGCGGAACCGAGCGTCGCGCGACGCAGCGATTGCGTCGGATGCGAGGCGTGGCTGACGACGACCAGCGGCGTGTCCGCCGGCCGGCCGGCGGACACCAGGCGGTCCGCGAGCGCCGCGAGGGAGCGGGCGCCCATGTAGACGCAGAGCGTCGCGCCCGAGGCCGCGAGCGCGGCCCAGTCCACGGCGGGCTCGGCCTTGCCGGCGCATTCGTGGCCGGTGACGAGCACGGCGGCGGAGGCGACGCCGCGCTGGGTGAGGCTGACGCCGGCGGCCGCCGCCGCCGCGCAGGCCGCGGTCACGCCGGGGATCACCTCGAATTCCACGCCGGCGCGGCGCAGGGCCTCGACCTCCTCGCCCAACCGGCCGAAGACCGCGGGGTCGCCGCCCTTGAGCCGCACGACGCGGCGTCCCGCCCGGGCGTGGGCCACCAGGAGTCGGTTGATCTCGGCCTGGGCCGCGGCGTGTGCGCCGGCGCGCTTGCCGACGGCGACGAGCGCCGCGTCGGGGTGGCAGCAGGCCAGCAGGTCCGTCCCCGGGAGCTCGTCGTGGAGCACGACCTCGGCGAGCTGCAGCGCGCGCAGGCCGCGGACCGTGATGAGGTCCGCCGCGCCCGGTCCGGCGCCGACCAAGGTCACGAATCCCGGGCGAATCCGGCGCGCGTCGCTAAACATGAGTAGAGACATGACCTATGACTTGTTTGCGCGTTGCGCGGGGTCAACGCCGCGGGCCTTGTTTGCGTGTCATGTCCGAACCCGCCGCCCCCGCTCCCGTCCGTCCCCTGGTCAAGAACGAGCTGCTCAAGCAGCGCGACCCCACGCTCGCCGGCGGCCTCGCCGCGACGCTGGCCGACCCGGCGGCGGCGCGGTTCGCGGAGGACGACGAGCAGTTCCTCAAGTTCCACGGCATCTACCAGCAGGACGACCGCGACAAGCGGAAGACGGGCAAGGAGTACATCTTCATGGTCCGCAACCGCGTCCCCGGCGGCGTCGTGCCCGCGGCGCAGTACCTCGCCTTCGACGAGCTCGCGACCCGCCACGCGAACGGCACGCTCCGCATCACGTCGCGCCAGGCCTTCCAGTGGCACGGCGTGGCCAAGGGCGGGCTCGGCCCGCTCATGCGCGGCATCCACGACGCGCTCTCGACCACGCAGGCGGCGTGCGGCGACGTCGCGCGCAACGTGATGGCGCCGGCGACCCCCGCGACCTCGCCGCTGGTCGAGACGGTGCTGGCCGACGCCGCGGCCGTCTCGCGGGAGCTGCTGCCGACGGCGATGGCGTACCACCAGATCTGGGTCGACGGCACCGAGCTCAACCTCGTGGGTCCGCCGGACGCCCCGGCCCGGCCGGCGCTCGGTCCCGACGGCCGGCCGCTGGCGGCGCCGCCGCCCGACGGCGAGGGCGGCGGGCGGTGCGG
>CAYWTK010000035.1:0-28649 GCA_964460895.1 uncultured Opitutaceae bacterium | reverse complement strand
CCGTCGATGTAGGCGAGCTGGACGTTGCTGGTCATCTCGAGCGCGTCGCCGTCGGTGACGATGAGCGTGGCGCGCTTGCCGACCTCGAGGGAGCCGAGCTCGGCCTCGACGCCGAGCAGCTCGGCGGCGGAGAGCGTGACGGCGCGCAGCGCCTGGTCGCGCGGCAGCCCGTAGCCCGCGGCGAGGGCCGCCTCGTAGGGCAGGTTGCGCTCGTTCGCCGTCTCGCTGGCGCCGTCGGTGCCCAGCGCGAGGCAGAAGCGCACGCCGGCGGCGTGGAGCTTGGCCGGGGCCGCGTACGCGGTGTCGTAGTCGTCGTCGCGCCGCGGCGGCAGGTTGAAGGTGCCGCCGAGGATCACGCCGACGCCGGCCTCCTTGAGTCGGTCGGCCACGCGCCAGGCGTCGCGTCCGCCCACCAGCGTGAACGCGAGCTTCTCCTCGCGGGCCCAGTCGAGGGCGGACTGGATCTGGGCGAGCGCGTCGGCGTGGATGAAGAGCCGCTTCTCCCCGCGGAGCACGGGCAGGAGGGCCTCGAGGCGCAGGTCGGTGTCGGCGCGTCCGGCCGCCTTCGCGCCGGCGTAGGCGCGGGCGGCGGCGAAGGTGTCGCGGATCGTCTTCAGCCGCTCCGCGACGGCGCGGCGCTGCTCCGCCTCGCCGCGCGGGTTGCGCGGGTCGCGGCTGACGGCGAGGGACGGCCAGTAGAGGTGGAGCGCGACGGCGGGACGCAGGGTCATGTCCTCCCAGGTCCAGCCGTCGAGCCGCACGAGCGCCGAGGTGCCGGCGAAGAGCGAGGCCGCGCCGCCGAAGCCGCCGCCGGCCTGCGGCGTGACGTTGACGGTGAGGACGCCGTTGAGGCGGGCCACCGGGATGAGCTCGCTCTCCGGATTGACCGCGACCTGGGCGCGCGCGTTCGGATTGACGGCGCCGAGCTCGGTCGTGTCCACCGTCGCGCGGACCGCGCCGATCTCGGTCAGGCCGAGCTGCGAATGGGCGGAGATGAAGCCCGGGTAGAGGTGGCGTCCGGCGACGTCCACGACCTCGGCGCCCTTGGGCGCGGCGAGCTTCGGTCCGACGGCGGCGATGCGGCCGTCCTGCAGGAGGACGTCGGTCTTCTCGAGCACGCCGCCCGAGACCGTGTGGACCGTGCCGCCGCGGAGCAGCACGGGGCCGGCCGGGCGCTTGGCGGGGATGACGGTCGAGGCGCCGGCGGTGGCGGCGAGGGCGAGGGCGGCGGTGAGGGCGACCAAAAGCGGACGCTTTCGGCTACAGAGTGGGCGGGAGGGGATCATTGGCGGACGCCTCCGAGGTGGGTGCTGCAGTTGTGGACCTCCTCGCCGTCGTGGTAGATGGCGCGGAATTCGTTGCTCTCGTGGAAGAACGCCTCCGCCAGGGCGCGGAGCGCGGGCGGGAGCGGCGGGCCCTCGCCCTCCCCTTCCCCGCCGGGCGGCCGGTCGCCGCCGGCGAGCGCGCGCTGGCGCAGCGGCAGCGCCTTCTGGACGAGGGCGTTCTTCTCCGCGGCCGCGGCGGCGCGGGCGGCGGCGTCCTCGGCGAGGTCGAAGTAGCGCCGTCCGTCCACCCAGGTCTGCTCGGGCCGGGCCGACGTCGAGAGCGGGTGGGAGCTCCAGATGACGAAGTCGGCGTCCTTGCCCGGTTCGAGCGAGCCGACGCGTCCGTCGATGCGGAGCTGCTTCGCGGGATTGATCGTGACGAAGGCGAGCGCCTCCTCGGGCTTGAGCCCGCCGTACTTGACGGCCTTGGCGGCCTCGGTGTTGAGGCGGCGGGCCATCTCGGCGTTGTCGGAGTTGAACGACACCAGCACGCCGGCGCGGTGCATGAGCGTGCCGGCCCACGGAATGGCGTCGATGACCTCGTACTTGAACGCCCACCAGTCGGCGAACGCGGACGCGCCCGCGCCCAGCTGCGCGATCTCGGGGGCGACCTTGTAGCCCTCGAGGATGTGCTGGAAGGTCGCGACGGGCAGCTTCAGCTCCTGCGCGAGGCGGATGAACATCAGCACCTCGTCCTGGCGGTAGGAATGGATGTGGATGACGCGGTCGCCGCGCGCGATCTCGGCCGCGGCCTCGAGGCGCAGGTCGCGGCGCGGGGGCAGCGCGCGCCGGCCGGCCTTGAACTCCGCCCAGTCGTGCTCGTAGTCCGCGGCGCGCTTGAAGGTGTCGAGGATCGTCTCGCGCACGCCCATGCGGGTGATCGGGTAGCGGGTGCGGACGATGTTCCGGCCGAAGGGATTCGCCTGCACGACGTTCTCGCCGAGGGCGAACTTCACGCCGGGCTTGGCGCCCTCGACCAGCAGGCCGGTGGCGGAGGCGCCCCAGCGCAGCTTGATGACGGCGTTCTGTCCGCCCATCGCGTTGGCCGAACCGTGGAGCAGGTTGGCCGCGGTCACGCCGCCCGCGAGCTGGCGATAGATATTGATGTCGGTCGGGTCGAGGACGTCGGCGATGCGGACCTCGACCGTGACGGAGCTGGCGCCCTCGTTGACGCCGCGCTGGATGGCGATGTGCGAGTGGCAGTCGATGAGGCCGGGGGTCACGTGCTTCCCGGCGGCGTCGATCACGGTCGCGCCCGCGGGAGCCGCGAGGTTCGGTCCGACCTGCTCGATCTTCCCGTCGCGCACGAGGAGGTCGGCGTTCTTGAGGGTGCCGGCCGGACCCTGGGTCCAGATCGTCGCGTTGCGCACGAGCAGCACGGCCGGGCGGTCCGGGGGCGCGGCGCGGCCGAAGGCGCCGGCGGGGTAGACGTCGGCGGAGGCGAGCAGCTTCTTCGCGTCGGGCTTCTCGGCCGGCTTGTCGGCCGGGGCGCCCTTCTCGCCGCCGCGCGGGCCGCGCGGCTCCTCGGCGGGGGCCGGGCCGGTGCGCGTGGCGGTCCAGCGGAACTCGGCGCCGTCGGCCAGCTGGCCCGTGCCGCGCAGCGTGTCGCCCGCGCCGGTGGCGGCGAGGCGCACGAGGCCCTTCTCGGCGCCGAAGAGTTCGGCCGGGGCCATCAGGACGAGGCCGTCGCGCTGGGCGGCGGCGGTGAGGTCCTTGCCGCCCGCCTTGGCGCGCACGCGGGCCGGGCGGGAGCCGCGGACCACGAGCTCGGCCGGGCCGGTGGCGCCGGTGTAGGTGACCGCCCAGGTGCCGCGGGCGTCGAACCGCCGCCAGTTGTCCTGCTCGAAGGGCACGCCGTCGACGAACACGAGCTCGACCTCGGCGTCGTCGCTGGCGAACAGGTCGCCGCGCGCGACGACCACGTTGGCCGCCTTGCCGGGCGCGAGCGTGCCGTGGGTGGCGGCCACGCCGAAGATTTCGGCCGGGGTCGTGGTGAGGGCGGCGAGCGCCTGCTCGGGCGCGAGGCCGGCCTTCACCGCGGTGCGCACGCGCGGCCAGAAGTCGGACTCGCGCCGCAGCTCGGCCGTCGTGAGCGCCACCGGCACGCCGGCGGCCGCGAGCCGGCCGGGGTTGGTGGGCGCGAGCTCCCAGTGCTGGAGGTCGTCGAGGGAAACGTCGGCCGCCTTCTCCGGCGTCTCGACCTCCGGCACCTCGGGGAAGTTGAGCGGCAGCACGATGGGCGCCTTGGCGCGGGCGTGCTGCGCCAGGACGCGGTACTCGGCGCCGTGGCCGCGGACGGCGAGGCGGGCCTGGAACTCCGCGGCGACGCGCTCGGCGCGCTCGAAATCGAGCTCGTCCTGCAGCTCGACGTAGAGAGGCTGCTCGCCCCGCACGACCGGCGCGAGCGCGGCGAGGGCCTCGTTGGCCTCGGGCCGCTCGACGCCGGAGCCGGCGTGCCGGGCGTAGGCGGCGTGGACGTCGCGGTACCATTGGGCGTCGGCCAGCGCCTGCCGCAGCAGGGCGATCGAGCCCATGAGCGACGTCGGGTAGCGGACGCTGGTGTCGAAGAAGCTGCCGAACTCGAAGCCGACGGCCTGCGCCACGCCGGTGCGGACGAGCCCCGCGTTGAAGGGCGCGCCGCCGAGGGAGACGAGCGCCGTCTGGCCGCGAACGATGCCGCGCGCGGGCACGATGTGGGCGACGGTGAAGCCGAGTCCGCGCAGCCGCTCCGCGGCGCGCGCGTCGGCCGTCAGCACGGACGCGGCGGAGCGCTCCGGCGTGAGGCGCGGATTCCAGGCGCGCGCCCCGCCGGCCGCCTCGGGGGCCGGGCTGCCGCCGGCGGCGAAGAACGGCGAGCCGCCGCCCCGCGGACCGCCGGGCGCGGCGGGCTTCCAGGCCTCGGGCAGGAACGCCGTCGAGTGGCTCTCGATGAAGCCCGCGTACACCGTGGCGCCGGCCGCGTCCCAGACGCGGGCGTCGGCGGGCACGGCCACGTCGGCGCCGACCGCGGCGACGACGCCGTCGCGGAGGACGAGCGTGCCCTTCTCGATCACCTGGCCGGGCGCCACGACGAGGCGGGCGCCGACCACGGCGTGGACGCGGGGACTGGCGTCGCGCAGGCCCTCGACGGGCACGGAGGTGGAGCGGGGCGAGGCCCACGCGGCGGTCGCGGCCCAGGCGACGGCGGCGAGCAGGACACCTTCAACGAGCCGCGCGCCTCGGCGCCCGGCGACAGGGAAGCGGGTCGACTTCATGGGGTACGAAGCTCGTGACGGTGTCCCGAGGGGCGGGCGTGACAAATCCCGTTTTTCCACCCCGGAAACGCGCACGACGGCGGATCAATCCGAGAGATCGCGGAACGAGAACGAGGCCGGCCGGTGTGGCCCGTCGGCTCCCGATCGATCGGCGCGGGGCGGCGGAGATCAATGCCATCCCGAGTGCACCCGCCGAATGCTGACGAATTCGGCTCCGGTGGAATGAGGTAACAGGAGGGAACGGAGGAAACAGAGTCCACCCCCCGAAAGAAACGCCGCTGCGCTCTCCGCGGCCTCCGCTGAAATCCTGCCGGAAGTCGTCGCCGCGCCGCGGGTGGGCGAAACCCTCACGGGTTCCGCTACGCCAACCCCTCGTGCTCGGAGAGCCCGGGCTACCCACGCACCGGCTCCCACGGGTAGCCGGCGCTCTCCGAGCGCCGGTCGCCGGGCGGATCGATCCGAGAGAACGAGAAAAAGAGCGAAGAACGAGAACGATGCCGGTCAGTAGGGCCCGTCGGCTCCGCATCCGCGCGGACGAGCGGCGATCCGTGCTCCCGCGACGATCGCACCCGCCAACTGCTGACGTTTTCGGCTTCGGTGGAATGGGGTAACAGGAGGGAACGGAGGAAACAGAGTCCTCAAGAATGCCTCCGCGCTCTCCGCGGCCTCCTGTGAGATCCTCACGGAAGTCGTCGCCGCGCTGCGGATGGGCGAAACCCTGACGGGTTCCGCTACGCCCGACCACCCGTGCTCGGAGAGCCCGGGCTACCCACGCGGCGCGGCGCTGGCGTTCCCCGGGGAATTCGCCAGGCTGGTACTCAGCTCTCAGCTTTCAGCTCACTGGTCGCTGCTCTTAGCTCATCATTCACCACTCACCGCACGCCACTCTCCGCGCCTTGGCGCCTCCGCGTTGAACGATCACCGTCGGCTAACCGCTCACCTCTCACCACCCACCATCTCCCATGCCCACCCTCCTCTACACCGTCCGAGCCACCTGCCCCACCCTGCACGTTCGCGGCCGCTTTCTCTCGTGGCTGACGCCGAACCACGTCGCCGAGGTGATGAAGGGTGGCGCGAGCGCGGTGCGGATCGTGCTGCCGGACCGCGAGGGCGACGCGGCGCCCGCGGTGGTGGAGACGCAGTACGTGTTCCCCTCGCGCAAGGCGCTCGAGACCTACCTCCGCGACCACGCGCCGGCGCTGCGGGCCGACGGGCTCAAGCATTTCCCGCCGGAGAGCGGCGTCACCTTCTCCCGCCAGATCGCCGAGATCGCGACCGAGCTGGAGGCCTGAGCGGACTCCTGCAGCCGCCTCCGGGTAGTAACGCATTGTATTACTACCGGTCGGGCGGCGGATTGGGCGGGGGCGGTCTCCGGCGCTCGCGGCCGGGAACCAGGGCGTGTCTTCAAACCCCCGGAAGGATCGAACGCTCATGGCCTCGTCTGCCGGCGATGCGACGGAGAGCAGCTCCGCCTCGTAGTCGGCAGGCGATGCATCCGTGGTCAGAGCGGGAACGGTGGCCCTCTGCCTCCGCAGGGTCAGCGAACGGCGCTTGAAGACACGCCCGAGGCACCGTGCGTTGACCGAGGATCGGAGCCATGGATCGGGTCTTGAGCTGTGAAGTCCGCGCCATCGGTGGCCCCACCGGATCGTTCCGGCCGAGCGTGCAGTCCGGCCAAATTCCCCCGAAAGGGGAATGGCCGCGCGGGGGCGGGTCGGCCATCCTGCGCGCCGCCCGATGAGACCCCCTACCCCGTTCCCCCTCCGGCTGGTCGCGCTGGCCGGCCTGATCGCCGTCGCGTCGTTCGCCGCCGCCGCCGCTCCCGTGCGCGAGCGCTCCCTCTTCAACGGCGGCTGGAAGTTCCACCTCGGCGACGATCCCGCCGCCGGCCACGCCCTGGGCTACGAGCGCATGCGGGAGTGGATGCTGCCGACGGGCGACCACCTGCTGCACTACCGCCCCGCGAGCGCCCGCGCGCCCGAGCCGGCGAAGATGCCGTGGTGGCTGAAGTTCGCGCGGCCCGACTTCGACGACGCGAAGTGGCGGCCGCTGACGCTCCCGCACGACTGGGGCGTCGAGAGCCCGTTCATCCAGACGCTGCCGGGCTCGACCGGCCGCCTGCCCTGGGCCGGCGTGGGCTGGTACCGCAAGAAGTTCAGCGTCCCGGCGGAGGACGCCGGCCGACGCCACTACCTGGAGGTGGACGGCGCGATGTCGTACGCCCTGGTCTGGTGCAACGGCCAGCTCGTGGGCGGCTGGGCCTACGGCTACTCATCGTGGCGCGTGGACCTCACGCCGCACCTCAAGCCCGGTGAGGAGAACGTCCTCGCCTTCCGCCTCGACAACCCCGCCGAGTCCTCGCGCTGGTACCCGGGCTCCGGCCTGTACCGCAACGTCTGGCTCACCCGGACCGCGGACGTCGCCGTCGCGCACTGGGGCGTGCAGGTCACGACCCCGCGCATCGCGGCGGATGCCGCCCTCGCGCAGGTCGCGGTGACGATCGACAACCACGGGGCCGAGAAGGCGGACGTGCAGGTCCGCGTGCAGGTGTTCGCCGCCGACGCCGAGGGCCGGCCCGCGGGCGCGACCGTCGCGGCCACCGAACCGCGCAAGGTCAGCGTCCCGGCCCGCGGCCAGTCGCACGTCGCCGACGTGCTCTCCGTGGAGCGGCCCCGCCTCTGGGGCCTCCAGGAGCGCCACCGCTACGTGGCGGTGACGGAGATCCTGCGGGGCGACGCGGTGGTCGACACCGTGCGCACGCCCTTCGGCTTCCGCACGCTGGCCATCGACCCCGCCCGGGGCTTCTTCCTCAACGGCGAGCGCGTCCCGATCCGCGGCGTGTGCCTGCACCACGACCTCGGCGCGCTCGGCGCGGCGTTCAACACCCGCGCGCTCGAGCGCCAGCTGGAGATCCTCCAGGCGATGGGGGCCAACGCCATCCGCACCTCGCACAACCCGCCGGCGCCCGAGCTGCTGGAGCTGACCGACCGCATGGGCTTCCTCGTGATGGTCGAGCCCTTCGACGCCTGGCGCAGCCCGAAGAAGGCGGACGACTACGGCCGGCTCTTCGACGACTGGCACGAGCGCGACCTGCGCGCGATGGTGCGCCGCGACCGCAACCACCCGAGCGTCATCCAGTGGAGCCTCGGCAACGAGGTGCCCGAGCTGCAGCACCCCGAGGGCTGGAAGCTCGCCGCGCACCTCGCTGCGATCGTGCGCTCGGAGGACGCCACGCGTCCCCTCACGATGGGCATCAACCACGTCTTCGGCGCGACGGCCGGCTTCGAGCAGGTGCTCGACATCGTCGGCTACAACTACAAGCCCGCCGAGTACGCCAAGTTCCACCGCCGGTTCCCCCATATCGCGTTCATGGGCGCCGAGACCGCGTCCACCATCAGTTCCCGCGGCGAGTACTTCTTCCCCATCCCGAAGAACAAGGGGCAGGGCCTGCAGGACTACCAGGTCTCGAGCCACGACCTCTCCGCCCCGCCCTGGGCCTGGCCGCCGGACGTCGAGTGGAAGGCGCTCGACGAGAACCCCGGCGCGCTCGGCGAGTGGGTGTGGACCGGGTTCGACTACCTCGGCGAGCCCACGCCCTACGACGACAACCAGACCAACCTCCTCAACTTCGCCGACGAGGCCGCGCGGCAGAAGGCCGCCAAGGACCTCGCCGCCATCGGCCGCCTGCAGGCGCCGTCGCGCAGCAGCTACTTCGGCATCGTGGACCTCGCGGGTTTCCCGAAGGACCGCTACTACCTCTACCAGGCCCGCTGGCGGCCGGACCACCCGATGGCGCACATCCTCCCCCATTGGAACTGGCCGGAGCGCGTCGGTCAGGTGACGCCCGTGCACGTGTACACGAGCGGCGACGAGGCCGAGCTCTTCCTCAACGGCCGCTCGCTCGGCCGCCAGAAGCGCGGGCCGTTCCAGTACCGCTTCCGCTGGGACGAGGTCGTGTACGAGCCGGGCGAGCTGAAGGTCGTCGCCTACCGGGGCGGCCAGCCCTGGGCGGAGGCCGTGCAGCGCACGACCGGCGCCGCCGCCGCGCTGCGCGCGACCGCCGACCGCGCGGAGCTCCGCGCCGACGGCCGCGACCTCGCCTTCGTGAAGGTCGAGGTCGTGGACCAGGCCGGCGCGCTGGTCCCGCGCACGAAGCCGCTCCTCAAGTTCACCGTCAGCGGCCCGGCCGACCTCGTCGCCACCGACAACGGCGACGCCACCGACCACCGCGCCTTCGGCAGCGCCGAGCGCCCCGCGTTCAACGGCCTCGCCCTCGCCATCGTCCGCCCCCGCGCCGGCGCGGGCGGCGCAATCACGGTCCGCGTCGAGGGCGAAGGTCTCGCCCCGGCGGAGATCACGCTCGCGGCCCGCTGAACGGCGTCGCGCCCCGCGTCGTCACGACCGCACCCGGCCCACTGCGCGAGAACGCCTCGTCGCGGGAGGCGCTGGCTCAGCGCAGCTGGTCGTCGGCCAGGCCGACCGAGCGGAGGAATTCCGACCAGCGCGGATGCGCGTGCAGGGGGCGGACGAGGTAGTTCACCTTGATCCAGCCGACGCTCGGGTCGCGCGACTCGCGGGTTCTCTCGAGTTCGGCCATGGCGCCGTCGAGGTCGCCGGCCGCGGCGCGCATGGACGAGAGGTACGCGCTGTAGTCGCCCAGGCCGCCCATGGTGGGACGCAGCGACTCCAGCTCGGCGATCGTCTCGCGCAGGCGCGGGCCGTCGCGCCGGCCGGCGGCGGCGAGACCCTGCACGAACAGCCGCGAGAGGGGGTCGGGTTCGTCGCGCGCCAGCTCCTCGGCCTCGGCGAAGCGCCCGAGCCCGACGACCACCAGCGCGAGGAAGGTCCGGTAGCGCTGGCCGCCCGGCGACAGCTCGATCGCGCGGCGCAGCTGCCGCTCCGCCTCGGGCAGGCGGTCGCTGAAGCGGTAGATGAGCCCGAGGTCGAACTGCGTGGCCGGATTCAGCGGGTCGAGCTCGACCGCGCGGCGCGCGAGCGCGTGGGCCTCGTCGCTCCGGCCGATGCCGGCCTTGAGCACCGCCGCGGACACGAGCACGTCGGGATCGTTCGGACGCTGCTCGAGCGCGCGCGCGAAGGCCCGCTCGGCCTCGCGCCATCTCCAATCGGCCGTGCGCAGGATCCAGCCCTGGGCCACGAGCACTTCGGGCGCGTCGGGCGCGTCGGCGAGCGCGGGTCCCAACGCGGCCTTCGCCCCGGCCCAGGCGTCGCGCGGGACCAGTCCACCCCAGCGGCCGAGCTGCACGTAGGCCCGCGCCTGCTGGGCGCGCGCGAGCGCGAAGCTTGGGTCGCGCTGCACCGCCCGATCGAACAGCGCAATCGCCCGCTTGAGGCTGTCGATGCTCGCCTTGGCCGCGAGCGCCCGACCCTCGAGATAGAGCTCGAGCGCGGCCGGATCCACCGGACGCGCCGCCCCCGCGGCCACCGGCGTGAGCTGCGGCGAGATGCTCTTGGCGATGAGCCCCGCGATCTCGTCCTGCACGGCGAAGATGTCCCTCAGGTCGCGCGTGAAGGTGTCGTTCCAGACCCGAAACCCGTCCGCCGCCTTGATCAGCTGCGCCGTGATGCGGACCTTGTCGCCCGCGCGGCGCACGCTGCCCTCGACCACGTAGGCGACGCCGAGCTGCCGCGCGATCTCCGGGATGGGCGTGTTCCTGCCCTTGAAGTGGAACGCCGAGGTGCGCGCCGAGACCTTGAGGCCGGGCACCTTGGCCAGCACGTTGAGCAGCTCCTCGCTGATGCCGTCGGAGAAGTACTCGTTCGACTTGTCCTCAGAGAGATTGGCGAACGCCAGCACGGCGACGGATTTCTCGTCCGCGGGCGCCGCGGCCGGCGACGGCGCCAGCGCCGTGGCGGCCAACGCGGCGAACCGCGGATCCTTCCTCAGGTTCTCGTAGGCGGGATCGAGTTCCAGCATCGCCCGCGTCACCGCGTGGCCGTCGTGCTCCGTGCTCGCCCACGCGCGCAGGTGCTCGATGGCCTGGTCGGTCCGGCCGAGGGTCGACCAGAGCAAGGCCAGGTTGGTGGTGTTGAAGAAGACGGTCTGGGAGCCCCTGTTCTGCTCCAACAGGGTGACCGCGGCGTCCGCCCCGGGCTGGTCACCCAGACGGCTGAGGGCCCACGCCTTCCAGAAGAGCGCCGGGGCGTTGCCGGGGGACGACGCCAGCTCCCGGTCCGCCAGCTGCACCGCCGTGCGCCAGTCGGTCAGGGCGGCTTCGCGGTGTCCGGCCAGCTCGTGCGCGCGCGCCGTGAGGACGGCGCGCGGGCCGGTGAACCAGACGTCGCGCAGGTAGTCGCGGGGCAGGCGCTGGACGGCGTCGAGCGCCCGGTCGGGTTCCCGGCTCCAGAGCCACGCCTGCCAGGCGATGTAGGCGCCCCGGTCCTCGCGCAGCAGCCAGCCGGGCCAGTTCGCCAGCGCCGCCCGCGCCGCCGCCAGGTCCCCTCGCCACTGGGTCTTGAAGAGGAGATCGAACAGCACCAGGCGGCCGGTGCGCCGGCGGGCCAAGGCCGAGCTGATGATCGCCTCGGCCTCGGGGTAGTTCTTCCGGCGGATGAGGGTATTGACCAGGTCGGCGCTCACGGCCGGGTCGCCCTCCGACCACTCCAGGGCCTGCCGCAGGGCGCGCAGCGCGTCGTCCGACCGCTGCAGGAATCGGTAGGTCTGCGAGAGGGACCGCTGCACTTCCGGATGGCGCGGAGCCCGCTCGGCCAGGGCCCGCAGTTCGCGCTCGAGGTCGATCAGATCCTGCCGGTTGCCGGCGGAGCCGAAACTCTCGTAGGCCATGGCGATCCGCGCGTTCGCCTGCACCAACTGCGCTTCCACCGAGTCGGGCGCGAGCGCGCGGGCGCGAGCGGCCTGCCGGATCATCTCCGTGCGGCGCTCGCGGGAGGGATCGGAGGAGTGCCACACCAGCCAATAGGAAAGCTGGGCGGCCAGCACCCACGCCGACGGTTCGGATGCATCCAGCGCGAGCGCGCGCTTCACCAGGTCCTCCGCGAGCAGCAGGTTCTCGCGGTCGAGTTCGTCGCCCTCGTCGTAGATCTTCCGCGCCTGCGCGACGAGCCTCCGGGCCTCGGAATCCTGACCGGCGGCGACGGCGGCCACCGCGGGCGCGCCGGCGGAGGCCGGGCCGCGTCCGCCGCGGCCCGCCAGCAAGCCGATTCCCAAGCCGAGCAGCGCGAACCCCGTGCTGAGCACCAGGCGGGCCCCGGGCGACAGACGCTTCCAAGCGGCCCGCGAGCGCCCCAAGAGCGAATCGTAGCTCTCCGCCGCCGCGGTCGTGGTCTCGCGCACGTAGTCCCCCACTCCGGCCGGAGCGGCGGTCTCCCCCGGAGAGGGCGCGGCCGCCGGTGGCATCGGCCCCGCGCCGGTCACGAGGCGCGCCAGACGAGCGACGAAGGAGGCCGACGCCTCGCCGCCAGGCAGCCGGGTCCATTGGACCTCGCGGAACTCGTCCGGCACGTGCGCCTCGGCATCGCGGGTCGCGTCGATGACGACCGGCAGGAGGAAGGCCTTGGCCGCCGCCATCGCGTGGGTGCGGCGTGCCGCCAGCTTCCATTCGATCCGGAAGTAGCCCTCCAGCCGCGCCTGCGTCTGCGCCGAGATGACCGGCACGAACAGCGCGCATTCCGCGATCTGCTTCCGGATCTTCGCATCCCAGGCGTCGCCGCCCACGAGCTCGTTCCGGTCGAACCACACCTCCACGCCCGCGGCGCGCAGCGCCTCGGCGATGCGCTGCACCGCCTCGGCGTCCTGCGAGGCGTAGCTCAGGAAGACGGCCTTGGTCGGGTCGCTCATCAATCGATGGGGTCGGGCTGATTCTGGGCCCAGGCGAGCTCGCTCGCAACCATCGCTTCGAAGCGCGGGTCGCCCCGCAGGGGATCGAATTCGGGGTGCTCCCGGAGCTGGTGGCCGAGGTGGTACCCGGCGGCCAGGGCCTCCTCCAGGAGCGCCAAGGCGCGCTCGCGCTGGCCGATCGCCGCATGCAGCGGCGCGGTCGGTAGCGCGTACTCGACGAAATACCGATGTCGGTCGCCGGTGCGGCGCACACTCGCCTCGATCTCTGCCAGCAAGGTCCCGACGGCGGCCTCTTCTCCCTGCGCCCAGAGGGACCAGCCGGCGGAGAGCAGCACGTTCGGAGCCCGGTTGCCGCGAGCCAGCTGGGCATCGGACCACGCGCGCTCTTC
Organism: uncultured Opitutaceae bacterium; assembly: GCA_964460895.1. Lineage (GTDB taxonomy): Bacteria > Verrucomicrobiota > Verrucomicrobiia > Opitutales > Opitutaceae > Didemnitutus. The sequence goes on along the minus strand of CAYWTK010000035.1, from coordinate 15,865 downwards.
GCTCGCCCGCTTCACCGCGAGCTCCGACAATCCGAGCGTCCGCAATCGGGTCGACGAGACGCGGGGAAGACCGCCGGAAGCGGCCTCCGCCGCCCGCTGCTCGATTGCGACGGCGAGGTCGCGGGCCTCCCGCTCGCGGCGCGCGATGGAGAGCAGCTCGAGTCGCGCCAGGGGCAGGTTGTCGCCCGAAGCGGCGGCGAGGCGGTCAAGCTGCGCGAGGGCAGCCGTCGCTCCCCGCCACTTCTGGCGCAGGTCGAGCCGGTAGGGCAGCGTCATCCGCCCATGGATCGCGACCGCTCGGGCGAAAAGCCGGTCCGCCTGCGCGTAGAGCCCGCGCTGCTCGTGGAGGCGTCCGATGAAATGCAGGGAATCCCCGTTGAAGGGGTCGGTCTCGAGGTACTGCTCCAAGCCGCGGTAAACGGCCTCCCACTCCAGGTTGCGCCGCGCGAGCAGGGCCCGGGCTAGCCGCAGCTCGCCGCTGCCCGGCACGAGCCGCTCCGCCGCGTCGAGGTCGCTCACCGCGCCCGCGACGTCGCCCATCTCGCGCCGGAAATGCGCGCGCATCGCCAGCGCCTCGGGCAGCCGGGGGTCGAGTTCGATCGCGCGCGCGACCGCCCGCTCCACCGACTCGATCAGGCCCGGGCTCCGGTCGTTCGCGGCGCCGTAGAAACGGAAGCGGCACTCCGCCAGGCGCACCCAGGCGAGGGCGAAGCGCTCGTCCAGCTCGACGGCGCGCTGGTAGTGCGCCGCCGCCGCCGACAGGTCGTCGTACGAGCGCGTCTGCAGCATCCGTCCGCGCAGGTAGGCGTCGTAAGCCTCGAGGTTGCTGGTCGGCGCCGCCGCGCGCAGAGCCGCGGCGCGGTTCGTGAGCTTGGCCACGACCGCCGCGGCCACCTTGTCCTGCAGGGCGAAGAGGTCGCTGAACTCCTCCGTGAACGTGCCCAGCTCCTCGCTGAACCCGTCGCTCGCCCGCGTCAGGCTGACGCTGATGCGGACCTTGCCGCCGCTCCGCCGCACGCTGCCCTCGACGAGGCGCGCGACGTTCAACGCCTTCGCGACCTCGGTCGACGGCACGTTCCGCCCCTTGAACGAGAACGACGACGCCCGCCCGGGCACCCGCAGGTCGCGCTCCCGCGCGAGCGCATTGAGCACCTCCTCCGTCAGGCCGTCCGAGAAGTACTCCTGCGCCGGGTCGCCCGAGAGATTGGCGAACGGCAGCACGGCGACGGACTTCGCGTCCACCTTCGCCGGAGCCGCGGCGGACGGGTCCGCGCCGGATGGAACCGTCGCCTCCGGTGCCTGCAGCTGTCGGTCGATCGCAGCTTTCTCCTTGAGGGCCCGCGTCCGGATGCGGGGATCGTCGCGGATGGCCGCGAACCACGGCGCGTGGAGCACGTCGCCCCAGAAGTCGAGGCGCGCCGGGTCGTCCGGCCCGGGCCAGCCGTCCACGAGCGCCTCGACCGCCGCCGCGCGGTCGCCGAGCGCCGCGAGCAGGATGGCGTCGAACCAGACGTTCGGCTCGCGGGCGAGTTCGCGCCATAGTTGGTGGCCGGCGCGCGCCTCGGCGACCTGGCCGGTCAGCGCCTGGAGCAGGCACCGCCAGAAGAGGAGCAGCGTCTCGTTGGGCTCGGCGGCGAGGCGCTTCTCCACGACGGCGAGCGCCTGGCGCCACTCGGCCTGGGCGGCCGTCTGCCGGCCGGCGACCTGATGCGCGTAGCCGGCGAGGTAGCCCTTCGGCCGCCAGTCCCACCCGTCCTCGAAGAAATCGCGCGGCATCCGCCGCAGCTCCTCCAGGGCCCGGTCCCCTTCCCCGGTGCGCAGGTAGAACTCCGCCAGGGTGCTGATGATCGCGTCCTCCTGCAGCACGCGCGGCGGGATCCGCGCGATGAACGCCTGGGCGGCCGCGACGTCGTAGACGTAGATGCCCCAGAACAGCAGTCCCCCGAGGTAGGCCTCGCGCCCGGGCCGGCCGGCCATCACCCGCTCGAGTTCGGACCTGGCCTCCGCCAGTCGCCCGAGTCGGATCAGCGTGCGCACCACCCGACCGACCGGCCGGGCATCGCCGCCCGAACGCGCCTCCGCCTCGCGGAAGAGGCGGAGCGCCGTCTCCCCTTCCCCGGCTTCGCCGTGGAGTCCGCCGAGCGCGTGCCAGAGGCGCCAGTCCGCGGGGGCCCGGCGGGTGAGCTCCTCGAGGATGGCCCGCGCCTCCGCGCCGCGGCCGGCGGAAGCCTGCTGCAGGGCCTGCGCGAACGCGCTCTCGACCGAGGTCGGGGCGAGGCTCATCGCCCGCTCGACCTGTAGGCGCGCGAGGTCCCGGCGGGCGGAGGAGGCGTCGTACCGGCGGGCGACGAGGAACGCCGAAGCGCGGCCGGCGACGGCCCAGGCCTCGCCGTCGGTGGGGTCCGCCTTGACCGCACGCTGGGCCAGTTCGTCGGCGAGGAAGTAATTCTCGCGCAGGAGCAGCGGGTCGTCGTCGAGCAGCGCCTTGGCCTGGCGCGTCAGCTTCTGCGCCTCGGTGAGCGCCGCGGCCGTCGCCGGCGACGGGGCCGGTCGCGGCCAGAAGACGAGCGCGGCCCCGCCGCAGGCGACCAGCGCTCCGGCGACCCAGAGGAACCGGCCCACCCGGCGACCGGCCCACGGCGCGGGTCTGGGGGCCGCGGCCCCACCGGAGGGGCTCGCGCGCTGGGCGGCCGACGCGGGGCCTCCTTCGAGGAGGCTGCGGACGCGGGCGCCGAATTTCGCGGGCGTCTCGCCGCCGGGCAGCCGCGTCCACTGCACCTCCGTGAACGAGTCCGGCACCTGCGCGTCCGCGTCGTTCGTGTCGTCGATCACCACGGGCACGAGGAACGCCCGCCCCTTGGCCATCAGGTGCGTGCGCTGGTCCGCGAGCCGCCACTCCAGGCGGAAGTAGCCTTCAGTGCGCGCCTGGGTGTTCGCCGAGATGACCGGGATGAACAGGGCGCATTCCTTGATCTGCCGCCGGATCTTCGCGTCCCACGCATCGCCTCCGACCAGCTCGTCGCGGTCGAACCACACCTCCACGCCCGCGGCCCGCAGCGCCTCGGCGATGCGCTGCGCCGCCGCGGCATCCTGCGAGGCATAAGACAGGAAGACGGCTTTGCCGGCGTCGCTCATGGCACCCCCTTCGCGGGATTCGCCGCGCGCCAGGCCTGGGCGCGGGCGTGGGCCTCGGTGATGTCCAGCACGGCCAGGTACTGGATGAAGCGCGGGTCGGCGCGCACGGAATCGAACATCGGCCGGTAGAGGAGGTCGATGACGTCGCCCTTGCTGGCGCCCGACGGATCGGCGAGCGCGGCGAGGGCGGCTTCGCGCTGACCGGCGGCCAGCAGGGCCTGGAAGCGATTGGTCACCTCGCGCGGATCCATCCGCTCCAGCAGGGCCTGCGCCTCGCCGGTCAGTCCCACCAGGCCGAGCGTCCAGATATCCAGTTCCCGCTGCGAATTCCTCAGCTGCCGCGCGACCGCCTCGGCCTCGGCCTGGCGCCCCAGCGCCACCAACGCGGCGGCCCGGGCGCGGGCGGTCTGGTCGAAGCCGGGGTTGAGCGCCGCGGCGCGGTCGAGCATCTGCAGCGCCTCGCGGTTCCGGCCCGCGAGGCCCAGCAGCCAGCCGTAGTTGTCCAGGATGATGAAGGAGAACGGATCGAGGTCGCAGGCGACCTTCAGTTCCTCGAGCGCCTCGTCCATGCGGCCGATCTCGGCGAGGTGCATGCCGTACCAGTGGCGCCCGGTCGCGTAGTTGGGGTTGAGCTCGGTGGCCCGCCGGTACGCCCGCCCGGCCTCCTCGCGCCGCCAACTCGCGTCCAGGGTCTGACCCATCGTCGAGTAGGCCTCGGCCAGGTCCGGATCGATCGCCAGCACATCGCGGATCTGGGTCAGCCTTTGATCGAGCTCCGGCAGGTGGCGCTGGGCGAAGGTGCCCGCGCGGCGTTCCCGGAAGCTGCGCATCTGCACCACGTCGAGGAGCGCCGCCCGGGCCCGCACGAAATCCGGCGCCAGCTCCAGCGCCCGGTTCAGCATCTGCTCGGCCCGCGCGAATCCCTCCGGCGTCCGGAGGCTCCAGGCCTGCCGCGCCTGCACGTAGAGCTCGATGGCCCGGGGCTCCACGGCGGCGGTCCTCCGCGCGGAGCTCGCGCCCAGCGTGAGCGAGAGATTCTGCGCGATGAGCCCGGCGATCTCGTCCTGCACGGCGAACACGTCCTTGATGTCCCGGGTGAAGGTGTCGCTCCAGACCCGGAACCCGTCCTCCGCCTTCACCAGCTGCGCCTGGATGCGGACCTTGTCGCCGGCGCGGCGCACGCTTCCCTCGACCACGTAGGCCACGCCGAGTTGCCGGGCGATGTCCGCCAGCGGCACCTGCTTGCCCTTGAAGTAGAACGCCGACGTACGCGCCGAGACCTTGAGGCCGGGCACCTTGGCCAGCACGTTGAGGAGCTCCTCGCTGATGCCGTCGGAGAAGTACTCGTTCGACCTGTCGTCGGAGAGGTTGGCGAAGGCGAGGACGGCGACGGACTTGCCCTCCGCCGGCGCCGAACCCGCGGCGGACGGGGCCGCGCCCGCCGGCGCCGGCGCGGGGGCGGCGTCGCGCAGCGCCTGGAAGCGCGGGTCGCCCCGGAGCGTATCGAAGAGGGGATTGAGGTCGAACAGCGCCCGGCTGGGCGGGCGCGTGCGCATCGGGTCGTAGCTGCCGAGGCGCGCCAGCTCGCGCAGCGCCTCCTCGCGGTCGTCCAGCACGAGCGCGAGGCCGGCCAGGCCGCCCGTGACCTGCGCGCTGCCCTCGATCGCGACGCGGCGCTGCAGCAGCACGCGGAAGACCTGCCGGGCCTCGTCCGGCCGGCCGAGGCGCGCCAGCGCCCACGCCCGCCAGTGGAGCGCGGCCCCGTCGTTCGGCGCCGCGGCCAGCTCGCGGTCGCAGACCTGGAGCACGACGCGCCACTCCGCCTCAGCGGACTCCGGCTGGCCGGCCGCCTCGCTGGCCAGCGCGATCAGGGCCGAGCGCGGCCCGGTGTAGAACGAGTCGCGGATGTAGTCGCGCGGGAAGCGCCGGAGCACCTCGAGGGCCCCCTCCGGATTCCGGTTCATCCGCGCCGTGATGGCCGCCAGGGCGGCGCCGCGGTCCTCGAGCAGGAGCCACGACGGCCACCGCGCCACGCTGGCCGCCGCCGCGGCGGCGTCGCCGTGCCACCACAACTGGAGGAACACCTGCACCGCGAGCACGCGCGCCCCGGTGCGGCCGCGGGTGAACTTCTCCGCCAGCTCGCTGGCCTCGGCGTAGCGCCCGCCGAGGAGGAGGCTGTTGAGCAGGTCGCCCTGCAGGCGCGCGTCGTCCGGCCAGCGCTCGAGGCCGCGCCTGAGCATCCGGAAGGTCGTGCTGTCCTTCGCGTGCGAGAGACCGAAGAGCCGGTAGACGCGCGGGTCGTCCGGGAACCTCTCCGCCAGCTCGGCCTGCCGCCGCGCGATCTCCTCGGGCGCGGCGCGGGCCGCCGTCTGCGACCGGAGCACCGCCACCTGGGCGTCGAGCGAGGCGGGCGCGAGCGAGGCGGCGCGGCTGGCCTGCGCCTGGATCTGCGCCAGCCGCGCCTCGGTGCGGTCCAGGCCGTAGCGGTAGAGGTCGGCCGACAGCCACGCGTGCAGGCTCCACGCCGAGGCCTCGGTCACGTCGGCGGCCTGGGCGCGCTTCAGCAGCTCCTCGGCGAGCGCGTAGTTCTCGCGGTTCAGCTCGTCGCCCTGGTCGAGGATCTCGCGCGCCCGGGCCACGAGGCGCTGCGCCTCGGTCAGCGTCGCGGGAGCGGCCGCCGCGGGCGCGGGTCCGGCGGCGGGCTCGCGCGCCGGCCGCCAGAGCGGCCGCACGGCGTAGAAAAGACCGAGGCCGACGCCGACCGCGGCCCCGGCGTAGCCCACCCACGAGAGTCCGCGACCGGACGCGCCCGCCGGCGCCGCGGGCCGGGGAGGCGGCATCGGGGCGGAGGCGGCGCGGTCCGCGACGCCCCCGGTCTCGAGCAACCGCTGCACGCGCGCGCCGAAGGCCGCGGTCGTCTCGCCGCCGGGCAGCCGCGTCCACTGCACCTGCTTGAATTCCGCCGGCACGTCGGCCGCCGCGTCCCGCGTGTCGTCGATCACGACGGGCAAGAGGAACGCCACCTGCTCGGACATCATGTGCGTGCGTTGGGCCGCGATGCGCCATTCCAGGCGGAAGTACCCTTCCCGCCGCGCCTGCGTGCTGGCGGAAATCACCGGCACGAACAGCGCGCATTCCGCGATCTGCCGGCGGATCTTCGCGTCCCACGCGTCGCCGCCGACCAGCTCGTTGCGGTCGAACCAGACCTCGACGCCCGCGGCCCGCAGCGCCTCGGCGAGGCGCTGCACGGCCTCGGCGTCCTGGGAGGCGTAGGACAAGAAGACCGCTTTCCCATTCTCGCTCATGTTCTCGTCCTCCTTCGAGCCAGGGAAACGCGCGGCGCGGGCACGCTCATGGCTGCTGCCCCTCCGCGAGCCCGACCCGGCGGATGAGTTCCTGCCAGCGCGGGTTGGAGCGCAGCGGCTCCTGCCACAGGGAGCTGCCGAACCACGGCACGCTGTTGTCGCGCCGCGCGATCGAGCGCTCGAACCACTCGAGGGCCCCGGCGGTGTCCCCGAGCGAGGCGCAGACATCGGAAATGTAGCCCGGAAAGTCCTCGGCGTGCCGGGCGACCAACGCGTCGCGCGCCGCGCGACCGGCCGCGAGATCGCCCCGGAGGGCGGCGCAATGCGCGACCGCCACCAGGCGATAACCCTCGTTCGGCTCCTTCTCGATCTCCCGCAGCGCCTCCTCGTGCCGCCCCAGGAGGGCGAGGATGACCGCGAGGTGGCAATGGTACTCCTCCGCGGTCGGGGCGAGCGCGATGGCCCGCTGGTAGAAGGGCAGCGCCCGGTCGAAGCCGCCGAGGCTGTACTCCATCACGCCCAGGGTGAACGACGCGCTGGGGTTCAGCGGATCGGCCGCGACCGCGCGGCGGGCGAGCTGCAGCGCCTCCTGCTTCCGGCCGAGGTTCAGCTCCAGGATCGCGCTCGCCGCCAGGGTCGCCGCGCCGCCCGGCTGGAGCTCCAGCGCCCGGGCGAAATACCGCCGCGCCTCGGCCCAATTCCAGTCCGCCGTGCGCACCACCCAACCCATCGCGGTCAGCGCGACGGGGTCATCGGGATCGAGTTCGAGCGCCCGCCGGGCGGCCGCGCGGGCCTCGTTCATGCCGGGCAACGCCGGCATCCCGTTGAAGCGCGCCAATTGCACGTAGGCGTCCGCGAGGCCCGCCCAGGCCGCCGCGACGTTCGGGTCGGCCTTCAACGCGTCGCGGTAGACCGCGATGGCGCGGCGCCAACCCTCGTTGCTCTCCTGCCGCGCCGCATGCCGGGCCTGGAGGATGAGGTCGTAGTTCCCGCTCGCCCCGGGACCCGTCCCGGCGGCCGCACCGTTCATCCTCACCTGCAGGTTCCGGGCGATCAGACCCGCGATCTCGTCCTGCACGGCGAAGATGTCCTTCAGGTCGCGCGTGAACGTCTCGCTCCACACCCGGAACCCGTCGCTCGCCTTCACCAGCTGCGCCTGGATGCGGACCTTGTCGCCCGCCTTGCGCACGCTGCCCTCGACCACGTAGGCGACGCCGAGCTGCCGCGCGATCTCGGGGATGGGCGTGTTCTTGCCCTTGAAGTGGAACGCCGAGGTGCGCGCCGAGACCTTGAGGCCGGGCACCTTGGCGAGGACGTTGAGCAGCTCCTCGCTGATGCCGTCGGAGAAGTACTCGTTGGCCTTGTCCTCGGAGAGGTTGGCGAAGGCGAGGACGGCGACGGACTTGTCGTCCGCCTTCGCCGCGCCGACGGCGGACGGGGCCGCGGCCGCCGGAGCCGCGAGGGCGCGTTCGCGCGCCTCGACCTCGGCGACGATCCGGGCGAACGCCGGGAACGCCCGCAGCCGGTCGTAGATCGGATCGAGGCGCAGGCTCGCCGACGAGTACTCGACCGCCCAATTGCGGCTGCCGCGCACGAAGCGCTCGATGAGCCGCAGCGCCTCCTCGTGCCGGCCGAGGACGATGAGCAGGTCGATGTAGCCCGGATTCACGATCGCCTCGCCCGCGAGGTCGACGCCGCCGATCTGGAGGGCGAGGGTGAAGCGCGAGAGCGCCTCCTCGGTGCGGCCAAGGCGGGCGAGAAGGCCGATTTCGCGGCGGAGCAGCACGGGGTCCTTCGGCTGGTCCGCGAGCCGCTGGCGCACGAGGTCGAGCGCGGCGCGCCATTCGGCGGCGGCGGCCTCGCGGCGGCCGGCGAGGGCGTGGGCGTTGCCGAGCAGCAGGCCCTTCGGCCCGCGGTACCAGCTGTCGTTCAGCCAATCGCGCGGCACCACCCGGAGGTGGGCGATGGCCCGGTCCGGGTCCCGCGCCAGCATCTCGGTGTAGAAGGCGAAGAAGGCCGCCCGGTCCTCCTGCATCTGCACCGGGTCGATGCGCTCGAGGGCGCGGCGGGCGGCGGCGACGTCGCCCCGCAGCGAAGCCTTGTACCAGGCGTTCATCAGCAGCGCCCCGGTGAACGTCCGCTGCGCCAGAGCGGCCTCGATGGCCTCCTCCGCCTCGCGCGCCCGTCCCTCGAACCAGTAGCCCTGGCTCAGGTCGTAGAGCGCGAGCGGGTCGCCGCCCGGCAGGGCGGCCGAGCGCCGCGCGATCCCGGCCGCTTCCTCGATGCGGCCCAGCCGGCTGACGACGTTGGCCAGCGCGCGCAGGACGCGTTGGTCGTTCGGCCGCTCCGCCATGAGCATCCGGAGCTGCCGCTCGCGCTCGGCGCCCTCGCGGCCGGTCTGCCCGAGCAGCCCGGCCTGCACGAACCGCGCCTCGAAATCCTGCGGGTCGAGCCGGATCGCCCGCTGCGCGGCCACCCGCGCGGCCTCGCGCCGCCGGTCGGAGGTGTCCCACCCGCGCTGGAGGAAGCGCAAGTGGACGTGGGCCTCGATGGCGCAGACCTCGGCGTCGGTGGCATCCGCCGCCTTGGCCCGACCGACCAATTCCTCGGCCAGCTGGTAGTCCTCGCGCGTGCTGTCGAGCGCGTCCACCAGCGCCAACGCCCGCCTCGCCTGCTCGCGTGCCGGGGAAACCGCGGCGACGGCGGGCGCGGCGGACGGGACGGCGGCGGACGGCGCCACCGCGGGAACGGGGTTGGGGCGTGAAAGCCACCACACGGCGCCGGCCGCCGCCAACGCGAGGACCGCGACGGACGCGCCGAGCACCAGCGCCTGCGGGCGACGCCCCGCGGCGGGCGACGGGGTCGTCGGCTTCGGGTCGGGTGAAGGGGGAGCGGATGCGGCTTGGGCGGCGGCGCGGTGCTTCGCGAGCCCGGCGCGGTGCGACCAGAGCTGCACGAGCTTCGCCCGCGCCTCGGGAGAAAGCTCGCCGCCGCGGGCGCGCGTCCACTGCACGCTGCGGAAGCGGTCCGGCACCAGCGCCTCGGGCTCGCGCGTGTCGTCGATGACGATCGGGAGGATGAACGCCACGCCGCTCGCGATGCCCAGCGCGCGCTGCGCGGCCAGCTCCCACTCGATGCGGAAATACCCCTCCTCCCGCGCCTGCGTGTTGGCCGAGATCAAGGGCAGGAACAGCACGCACTCCTTGATCTGACGCCGGATCTTCGCGTCCCACTCGTCGCCCGTCTCGAGCCCGCCCTCGACGTCGAACCAGACCTCGACGCCCACCGCGCGCAGCGCCTCGGCGAGGCGCTTCGCGGCTTCCGCGTCCTGCGAGGCATAGGAGAGGAAGACGGCCTTCGGGCTCTCGCTCATGGCACGCTACCTCCCGAACGTACGGCATACTGCCTGCCGGCCATCGTTGGGCAACCCCCGCTCATGGACGGAAGTCCTACCCGCCGGGCCCGGGAGCGCTCCCGCGCCTTCGGCTCTCGACCATCGACGTTCGACGACTGGACCATACGCGTCACAGGTCCACCGGGTCGGGCAGCGTGCGCACCCACGCTTCGTACTCCCGCACCAGCTCCTGGTAGCGCGGGTCGGCGCGGATGGGGTCGAAGTCCGAGTGTGACGAGAAGCCCACCCGTCCGGTCAGGCCGGCCGCGCGCATCTCGCGGATGAGCGCCACGGCTTCGTCCACCCGTCCGAGGCGCGCGTAGAAATTGACGGCCCGGTAGGCGAAGTCGTTCACGCGCCGGAAGGTGCCGGGCACGCGCGCCACTTCGGCCTGCCACCCTTGCAGGGCGGCCAGCGCGTCGTCGCGTCGTTCGAGGACGATCAGGGCCCGGACGTAGGTGGCCCAAATGTTCGGCGCCCGGTTGTCGCGCGCGAACTCCCGCTCGGCAGCCGCGACGTCCTCCGCCGCCCGCGCGCGAGCCTCCTCGACCCAGCCCAAGGCGAGCAGGGGCTCGTAGTCGAGTCGGGCCGGGGCCTGACCGACGAAGGAGAGCGCGGGGGCCGGCCCCTCGCTGCGACGCAGGGGTTCGGCCTCGGCCCGCGCTTCGTCGAGGCGACCCAACATGACCAGCAGACTGACCCGCCAGGTCGTCCGGCTCACCTGCTCGGCCGGCGTGCGGTCCACGAGGCGCAGCGCGGCCTCGGGGCCGCGCCACAGCAGGCGCACACGGACGAGGTTGCCGAAGGGCACCGACTGCGCGGGGCCCTGGATGGCCATGGCGCGGCGGAGCAGCTGGTCGGCCTCGACGTACTCGCCCCGCGGCAGGCAGAGGGAGACCGCGTAGGCGTTGGTGAAGTCGCCGTTCTGCGGGTCGAGCTGCAGCGCCTCCCGGTAAAGGCGGAACGCATCCGCGATCTGCCCGCTGTCGCGGGCCAGCTGCGCCTGCGCATAGCGGAGGTCCGCGTTGGCGGGCTGCAGCGCCTCGACCCGCTCAAGGTCGCGGCGCGCCGCCGCGAAGTCGCCGAGGACCGCGCGGGACCAATGCGCGCGCATGATGAGCGCCTGGGGCAGGTCCGGCTGCGACGCCAGCGCGCGGTCGATCGCGTCCCGCGTGGCCTGCACCAACGCCGGGCTCCGGTCGTTCTGGGAGCCGTACGCGCGGAACCGCGCCTCGGCCAGGCGCGCCCAGGCGAGGGCGAAGTCCGGGTCGAGCCGCACGGCGCGCTCGTAGGCCTCGATCGCCTGCGGGGTCAGGCCCGGCGAGCGCACCTGCAGCGACCGGCCCTGCAGGTAGGCGTCGTAGGCCTCGGCGTTCCTCGTCAGGCCGACGGAGGCGGTGGCGACGGTGCGGCGGGTGAGCTTCTCGACGACGGCGCGCGCCACCTTGTCCTGGAGCGCGAACACGTCGCTCAGCTCCTCCGTGAAGGTCCCGAGCTCCTCGCTGAACCCGTCGCTCGCGCGCGTCAGACTCACGCTGATGCGCACGCGGTTGCCGGACTTGCGGACGCTGCCCTCGACGAGGCGCGAGACGCCGAGCGCCTGGGCGATCTCGGCGGCGGAGGCGTTCCTGCCCTTGAACGAGAACGACGAGGCGCGCCCGGGCACGCGCAGGTCGCGCTCGCGGGCGAGGGTGTTGAGGATCTCCTCCGTGAGGCCGTCGGAGAAGTACTCCTGCGCCGGGTCGCCCGAGAGGTTGGCGAACGGCAGCACGGCGACGGACGTGTCGTCCGCCTTCGCCGGAGCGGCGGGGGACGGGGCCGCGCCGGCCGGCGGCGTCGCGGCGGCGGGCCGGCTCTTGCGCCTCAGGTCGTCGAGGAAGGCCTGGTGTTCGGCGACCAGCTGGCGGATGCGCGGGTCGTCGCGGATGGCGGCGAGTCGCGGGGAGTGGCGCAGGGCCCACATCAGCGTCGTGCGGGCGTTCGGCGAAGTCGTCGGCCAGCGGCCGACCACGGCGGCCACGGCCTGCTCGTTCTCCCCGACCGCGACGTGGAAGTAACCGACGCTCTCCGCGCTGGGCGGATTCGCGGTGTCGGCGAACTCGACCCGCAGCTTCCAGGCCTCGCGGGCCGCCTCGCGCTGGCCGGTGAGGCCGAGCAGCTGGGCCTTGAGCCCGAGGAGCCCCACGGCGCGAGGATCGCCCTTCAGTCGCTCCTCGACCAGCCCGAGCGCGACGCGCCACTCCGCCTGGGCGGCGGTCGCGCGTCCGGCGACGGCATGGGCCCAGCCGGCGAGGAAGGCCTTCGGCTCGCGGGCGGCGAACTCCTCGAAGAACTCCTGCGGCACCCGGGCCAGCGCCTGCAGGGCCTTCTCCGGCTCGCCGCGATACAGCCAGTACTGGGCGATGGCGGAGCCGAAGGCCGGCTCCTGTTGGAAGCGCAGCGGCAGCTTCTCGAGGAACGGCTCCGTCTCGGCCAGCTCGTGCCAGCTGCGGGTCAGCAGCAGCAACCTCTCGTAATAGGCATGCCGCGACGGCGGGCCCGCCAGCAGCTCGTTGAGCACCGCCTCGGCCTCGGGGTAGCGCAACCGCAACCGCAGGTCCCGGGCCTCGAGGAAGAGCGCCTGCGTCAGGGCGCCCCGCGCGTCGAGGGCGCGCAGCCGCTGGATGGCCTCCGCGACGTCCGCCTCGCGGTCGAGGCGGCGGCTGATCCAGACGAGGTTCTGCCAAAGCAGGGGATTCGCGGGCGCCTCCCGGGCCAGCTCCCGCAGCAGGCGCACCGCCTCGGCATTGTCTCCGACGAGGGCGAAGTTCCGGGCCACGGCCAGCCGTCCGAAGACCGAATTCGGCGCCAGCTGGACCGCGCGCTCCGCCTGCGCCCGCACCTTCTCCCGACGGGCCGCGGAAGGGTCATAGGCCTGCTGCCACAGGGCTTGGCCGACGAACGCGGCCGTCGCCCACACCTCTGCGTCGGACGCATCCAGCGCCAGCGCGCGCGTGCACAGCTCGTCGGCCAACCACATGCTCTCCCGCGTGTAGTTCGGGTCGTTGACCAGCTCCGCCGCGCGCTGGGCCAGCTTCCGCGCCTCGGACAGCGCGGGCGCGGAGGCCTGGGTCGGGGCCGCGGCCGCGGGCGGCTCGCGCCGCAGGAGCGCGGGCTTGAGGACGGCGATCAGCGGCCACGCCATGCCCATCACCGGGAAGATCAGCCACCACCAGCGCTCGAATCCCTTCTTCTCCCGGCCGGGAGGGAGGGCTGGGGCCGCGGCGCCTTCGCCGCGGCTTCCGGGGCGGGGGCGCCCCGGCTCCAGGTCGCCGCCAAGGAGGCGGCCGATGCGGGCGGCGAGCTCGCCGGGGGATTCGTCGAGCCGGAGGCGGGTCCACTGGACCTCGCGGAACTTGTCGGGCACGCGCGCCGTGGCGTCATTGACGTCGCCGACCACGACCGGGAAGAGGAACGGATGGTCGTCCGCCAGCAGGTGGGAGCGGTCCACCGCGAGCTTCCACTCCAGCCGGAAGTAGCCCTCCGCGCGGGCGTTCGTGTTCGGCGAGATGACCGGCACGAAGAGGGCGCACTCCTTGATCTGCCGCCGGATCTTCTGGTCCCACGCGTCGCCCCCGCGCAACTCGTTCTGGTCGAACCAGACCTCGACCCCCGCGGCGCGCAGCGCCTCGGCGATGCGCTTCGCCGCCTCGGCGTCCTGCGAGGCGTAGGAGAGGAAGACCGCGCCGCGCGGCGCGGAACGCTCAACGCCCAACGCTGAACCTTCATCGCTCAAGGATCGGTCCTCCCGGTGATGCCGCGTCGCTGACCCGAACGGTAGGAGCGCACCTCGCGTGCGCCCGCAAGGCTCCCGAGGCTCACGCCTTCGGCCACGTACCGCGGCACGGTTCGATCCCGCGGGGGCACACCTGGCGTGCGCCCGCCTGACACGAGGACCAATGTCCGAAAGCTGGAAGTTGGTTCGAGCATGCGGCGTTGAGCGTTAAGAGTTCAGCGTTGAGCGTTCGGCGTCGGGCGTTTCTTGCTGCGTTCCGGGCGTTCAGAAGGCGTGCAGGGGCCGGAAGATCTCGGCGTACCGCGGGTCGCCGCGGAGGCGCCGCCACCACGGATCGAGCTGCCAGCTGACCTCCGCGGGCCAGCTGCCGGGCTTCGCGGCGTACGCGCGCCACTGGGCGAGCGCGTCGTCCGGCCGTCCGGCCGCGAGGGCGACGCGTCCGGCCCAGTAGCGCGTCATGGAGAGCACGAACCGGTCCAGTCGCTCCTGCTGCGCGAGGGCTTCCTGCGCCGCGCGCCAAGCCTCCTCGTGCCGGCCGGCGCACGAGAGCGCGCGGGCGATGCCCATCCGGGCGACGGGCTGCTGGCGCTCCGTCCAGGTCCGCCCCTCGAAATACGCGATCGCCTCGAGCGCGAAGCGCTTCGCCTCGTCCGTCCGCCCCTGGAGGAAGGCCAGCTGGGCCCGGTGGAGGGACTTCGGCTCGCCGACGATGCCGCCGAGGCCGAGGACGGTCTCCCAGCGCGGATCGTCGAGCACGGCCGCGGCCTGCCCCAGTTCGCCCCGCAGGAGCGCGAGGTTGTAGGCGTGGTTGAACCCGTGCGGATCGTTCGGGCGGGGCGGCACGAGGGCCATCCGCCGCAGGTAGGCGTCGGTGTCGCCGGAGAGCGCGTGCATCGCGGCCAGCACGAATTCCTCGACTTGGCCGTCCCCGGCAAGCAGGGCGCGGAACCGGGCGTGGGTGGCGACGACCTCGCGGTGGCGCCGCAGGCCGAGCTGCGTCTCGATCAGCGTCGCCACGCCCCGGAGGTCGTTGGGATTGAGGACGACGACGCGCTGGAGCAGCTGCTCCGCCTCGACCATCTCGCCGAGCCGGCGGTGGCTGAGCGCCATCCGGTAGAGGAGCTGCGCGTCGTTCGGCAGCTCGGCCTGGGCCTTGCGGAAATCCACCAGCGCGGCGCGCCAGTCGTTGCGGCAGAGGTAGGCGAGCGCGCCCTGCGCGAACCGGACCTCGGGCGCGTCCGGCGCGAGCGCGCGGGCGCGCTCGAGCGCGGCGAAGGCCCGTTCGCGCCGCTCCTCCGTCGGGTCGAGCACGGAGAACCAGTACTGGGTGCCGTGCATGATCGCCTCCTGCACGTGGGCCAGCATGAAGCTCGGGTCGGTCGCGGCGGCCGAGGCGTAGAGGTTCGTGATGCGGTCGTACTCCTCGCGCGCACCGAAGACCGCCAGGTTCTGCTCGAGGGCGCGGCCGCGGACGTAGAGGTCGTAGGCCCGCGGGTCGCTCGTCAGGCGGCGGCTGATGAGCGTGGCCTCGTCGGGCCGGAGGGTCGCCTTGAGCGCGCTGGTTATCTCGCGCGCGACCTCGCCCTGGACCGCGAAGATGTCCGTCACGTCCCGGTCGTAGCTCTCGGCCCAGAGCTGCGCGCCGGTGCGCGCGTCGATCAGCTGCACGCTGATCCGCGCCTTGCCGCCGGCGCGGCGCACGCTGCCCTCGAGGATGTGCGCGACGCCGAGCTCCCGCGCGATCTCGCGGAGGTTGCGCTTCGTCGTGTCGCGGTAGCCGAGCACCGACGAGCGCGCGATGACCTTCAGGTCCCGGACCTTGGCCAGCGCCGTGAGCAGGTCCTCGTGCACGCCGTCGGCGAAGTACTCGTTCTCCTTCTCCGCGCTGCGGTTCTCGAACGGCAGCACGGCGATGGACTTCGCGTCCGCCTCGGGCGCGGACGCGACGACGGGGGCGGGCGGCGGAGCGGAGGGAAGCTGGTCCGTAGGCGGCGCGGAGGCCGGACCGGGGGCGGCGACCCCGGCCACCGAATCCGGACGGACCGCGAAGTAGACGCCGCCGGCGACGACCGCGAGGGCGACGACGGCCGCCCCCATCAGCCATGCTGGCCGGCGTGCCTTTCCCTGTAGGGCGGGGTCTCCCGACCCCGCCGAGGCTTGCGCGGGTTTACCAGAATCCGCCGAAATCGATGGGTTCGAAGCTATTAAGTCTCGCCTAATAGACTGACATGTGCTTTCCTCCACCATGTCCCAACA
>CAYWTK010000034.1:0-28836 GCA_964460895.1 uncultured Opitutaceae bacterium | reverse complement strand
GTGTAGTTCTCGGTGGTCGCCGTGTGATTAAACGCCTGCCGTGAGGACGACTGACGGTTGGCGTCGCGCCGTCGCGACGGGCCTGCTGGCCGCGGCGGCCGTCGGGTTGGAACCCGCCGAGCGGACGGCGGGAGGGTCCGCGTCGGGCTGGGGCGTGGACTGGCTGGCGGACGCGCTGTGGCTGCGGCTGAACCTCGCGTGGGAGGCGCGCGACGCGGTCGCCGTCGAGCGATTGACGACGGTCGTGCTCACGGCGGCGCCCGCCGAGTCGGGCTTCCGTGTCGGCGCCGCGCGCATCCTGGCCCACGACCTGCCGGCGTGGCGGGCGGAGGCGGCGCCGGGCGCGCCCCGGGCGGTGGTGGCCGCCTGGCGCGCGGAGGGCCATGCCGCCGCGCAGGCGCTGCTCGCGGCGGGCGATCCGGCGGATCCGCGGCGCTGGCTCGAGGCCGGCGTGCTGGCCCTGCGCGTCGGCGACGACCCCGCGCTCGCGGCCGCCTGCTTCCGCCGCGCGGCGGTGCTGCCCGGGTCGCCGGGAGCCGCCGCGCGGATCCATGCCCGGCTCCTCGCGGAAACGGGCCGCGCGGACGAGGCTCGGGCGTGGCTGCGGCGGTGGCTCGCGCGGCCGCCGGCGGGTGCCGGGGCGCGCTCGCTGGACGAGGCGCGGCGCCTGCTCCGCGCGCTGGAGCGTCGGCCGGGGGCGGACGGAGAACCCCTTTGACATGACCGGCGGCCCCGGCTGGATACCCCGTCACCCATGCCCGCCTCGCTCGAGATCCACTGGCCGTACCTGCTCGTCGGGCTGCTCCTGCTCTGCTACCCGCGCCAGTGGATGCGCTACGGCAAGTGGCGCCGCAAGCGGCGGAAGGAGCGCGAGACCGCGGACCGCTTCGCGCAGGACGGGGCGGTGGATCCCTCGGACAAGTCGGTGCGTCTCGGCCGCGAGCTGCGGACCCTGCGCAACCACCTCGACTTCTTCCGGGCGCTCGTCGGCACCTACGCCCTGTGGGAGGCGAGCTTCACGCACGCCCCGGCGGACAAGTGGGCGGTGTTCGCGGTCAAGGCCGGGCTGACGCTCGCGGCCGTGGTCGTGCAGACGACGCGCTGGCGCGAGCGGATCACGTTCTTCGCCGCGATCTTCTTCTTCGCCGGCATGAGCATCGGCATGGGCAACTACGTCTCGGGCTCGCTCGCGTTCCTGCTCGTCTGCACCCTGAACCCGGTGATCCCGAATCCGCGCGTGTTCGTCGTCGCCTTCGGCCTGCTCCTGCTGCCCTTCAACTACTTCCTCGGCGGCGACCGCAACCTCGTCGTGGTGAACTCCGCGATGATCCTGGCCATGCCGCTGCTCAGCCTGCTCGTGAAGCGTCCGATGGTCGTCTTCACGCGCAAGCGCAACCTCACCTGGTGACATGGCGGCGGGCTGGCGCATCTGGGTGGAGGCCGCGCGGCCCCGCACGCTGCCGGCCGCGGTCGTCCCCGTCGCCGTCGCGACCGCCTTCGCCCACGCGCACGGCCGGGCCGACCTCGCCGAGGCCGGGGTCTGCCTCGCGTTCGCGCTGCTCGTCCAGGTCGGGACGAACTACGCGAACGACTACTTCGACCACCGCCAGGGGGCCGACACGCCCGACCGGGTCGGCCCGCGGCGCGCGGTGGCGGCGGGCCTCGTCAGCCCGGCGGCCATGCTCCGGGCCACCGTCCTCGTGCTCGCGCTGGCGTTCGGCGTGGGACTGCTGCTCGTCGCGGAGGGCGGCTGGATCCTGCTGCCCGTCGGCGTGGCCAGCCTCGTGTGCGCGGTCGCCTACACGGGCGGACCTTACCCGCTCGGGTACAACGGGCTGGGCGACGTGTTCGTGTTCCTCTTCTTCGGACTCGTCGCGGTCGGGGTCACTTACTTCGTGCAGGCCGGCGCGCCGGGGCCCGACGTGCTCGTCGCCGGCGCCGCCATCGGCCTGCTGGCGGCGAACATCCTCGTCGCGAACAACTACCGGGACGCCGAGACCGACGCGCGCGCGGGCAAGCGCACCCTCGTCGTGCGCTTCGGCCGGGGCTTCGCGCGCTGGCAGTACGGCGTGTCTCACGCGCTCGCGCTGGGCGCCGCGCCGGCGCTGGTCGGGCTCGGGGCGGGGTGGGGGGCCGCGCTCCCCCTCGTCCTCGCGCCGTGGGCGTGGGCGCTGACCCGCGGACTGGCGCGCTCGCGCGCGGCCGCGGAGCAGATCGCGCTCCTCGGGGCGACGGCCCGCTACCTGGCGGCCTACGGCCTGCTGCTGGCGGTCGGAGTCGCGTGGACGGCGGCCTGACGATGCGTCCGCACCGCTCGTCCCGCCGCTTCGTCCGTCGCCCATCTTCGACTTGCGGCCGCTGGCGGGCTCGGCTCCGTTCGTCCCCATGCGACTCATGAGCGTTGTTTCCCTCGCGGCCGCGCCGGTCCTGGCGTTCGCCGCCTCCGTCGAGTATCCCCGCAGCAAGACCGTCGAGCAGGTGGACGAGGTCCACGGCGTGAAGGTCCCCGATCCGTACCGGTGGCTGGAGGACGTCGATTCCGCCGACACCAAGGCCTGGGTAGAGGCCCAGAACAAGGTTACGTTCGGTTTCCTCTCGCAGCTGCCGAAGCGCGAGGCCATCGAGCAGCGCCTGCGCGAGCTCCTGAACTACCCGCGCTTCGGGCTGCCGAGCCGGCAGGGCGGACGCTACTACTACACCTTCAACTCCGGCCTGCAGAACCAGTCGCCGCTCTACGTGAAGGACTCCCTCGACGCCGAGGGCCGCGTCATCCTCGACCCCAACGCCCTGTCGAAGGACGGCACGGTCGCCCTCACGGCCGTCGCGGCGTCGGAGGACGGCCGCTGGCTCGGCTACGGCATCGCCCGGGCCGGCTCCGACTGGAACGAGTTCCGCGTGCGCGACGTCGCGACGGGCGAGGACACGGCGGACGTGGTCAAGTGGGTCAAGTTCTCCGGGCTCAGCTGGACGAACGACAGCCGGGGCTTCTTCTACTCGCGCTACCCGGAGCCGCGGCAGGAGGGGAACAAGGTCTTCAGCGACCTCGCCGACCAGAAGATCTACTACCACCGCCTCGGCACGCCGCAGGCGGAGGACGTGGTGGTGTACGAGCGTCCGGACCAGCCGAAGTGGGGCCTCTCGGGCGGCGTCACCGAGGACGGACGCTACCTCGTCATCAACGTCTGGGAGGGCACCGACCCCCGGAACCGCCTGCACTACCTCGACCTCCAGGACCCGGCGAATCCGCGCGTCCAGGGCGAGGTCGTGCGCCTGATCGACGTCGTCGAGGCCAGCTACCGGGTCATCGGCAACGACGGGAGCGTGCTCTACCTGCTCACCGACCTCGACGCCCCGCGCTACAAGCTGATCGCGATCGACCTCGCCAATCCCGACCGCGCCAACTGGCGCACGATCGTGCCGCAGGGCAAGGACGTGATCGACTCCGCCGCGTACATCGGGGGGCGCTTCGTCGTGAACTACATGCAGGACGCCAAGAGCGCGCTCGCGCTCTTCGACCGCGACGGCCGGCCCCTGGGGCAGGTGGACCTGCCGGGCATCGGCACCGTCGCCGCCGTCAGCGGCCGCGAGGACGGCCCCGAGATGTTCTTCAGCTTCACGTCGTTCACCTACCCGACGACGAACTTCCGGGCCGACGTCGCCACCGGCAAGGTGGAGGTCTACCAGGCCCCGAAGGTGGCGTTCGACCCGGCGGTGTACGAGACGCGCCAGGTGTTCTACCCGTCGAAGGACGGCACGCGCATCCCGATGTTCATCACGCACCGCAAGGGGCTCAAGCTGGACGGCTCGCACCCGACGCTCCTCTACGGCTACGGCGGCTTCAACGTCTCGCTCCAACCGAGCTTCTCCACCTCCACCATCGCCTGGCTCGAGCTCGGCGGCGTCTACGCGGTGCCCAACCTCCGCGGCGGCGGCGAGTACGGGCGCGAGTGGCACCTCGCGGGGACGAAGCTGCAGAAGCAGAACGTCTTCGACGACTTCATCGCCGCGGCCGAGTTCCTCGTGCGCGAGGGCTACACGACCTCGCAGCGCCTCTCGCTCAGCGGCGGCTCCAACGGCGGACTGCTCGTCGGCGCGGTCGTGAACCAGCGCCCCGACCTCGCGCGCGTCGCGTTCCCGGCCGTGGGCGTGATGGACATGATGCGCTTCCAGAACTTCACCATCGGCTGGGCGTGGGCCAGCGACTACGGACGGGCCGACGAATCGCCCGAGATGGCGCGCTACCTCCTCGGCTACTCGCCCGTGCACAACGTGCGGGCGGGCGCGAAGTACCCGGCGATCCTCGTCACCACCGCGGACCACGACGACCGGGTGCATCCCGGCCATTCGTTCAAGTACGCGGCCGCGCTGCAGGCGGCCAATCCGGCCAATCCCTCGCCCCTCCTCATCCGCATCGAGACCGACGCCGGCCACGGTGCCGGCAAGCCGATCTCGAAGGTGATCGAGGAGACGGCCGACCGCTTCGCCTTCGCGCTGCACTTCACCGCAGGCGCGGCGCAGTGAGCCGGCGGTCCGGACGGCACCCTTCGGCCCGCCCGGACCTTCCGTCGGAGGCGACGCCCTCGTCGCGTCGGAATCGTGACGGACGGCGACCTCCGGGCGCCGCGCCGTCGCGCCGCGCGGCGCGGAGTCGTCCGTCCGTTCGCACCTGACGGCCTCCCGTCCGTACGGTCCCGTCTTCCGCAGGGGCTTCCGGTGGACGTCGCTCCGATTCTCGCTCGGGTGACGACGCCCGCCGCGGTGGGACCGTTCCGGGCGGCGCGCGGGATCTCGATAAAGCGTTGACCGCGCCGCGGCCCCCGGCGCACCTTCCGCGGTCCTCGCGATGAGCACCACCTGGATCCTCCTGTCCGCGGGCGCGGGTTACCTCCTCGGCGCGCTTCCCTTCGGTTACCTCGTGGCCAAGGCGCACGGGGTGGACATCTTCAAGGAGGGCAGCGGCAATCCCGGCGCGACGAACGTGAAGCGCGTGCTCGGCGCCAAGGCCGGCAACACCGTGCTCGTGCTCGACATGCTCAAGGGCGCCGCCGCCACCGCGTGGCCGCTGCTGCCGGTGGTCGAGGTGGAGCGCACGTGGGTGCTGCAGCTCGTGGGCGTCGTCGCCGCCGTCGTGGGGCACGCGTTCTCCGTCTTCACCCGCTTCAAGGGCGGCAAGAGCGTCGCGACCGCCGCCGGCGGCCTGTTCGTGCTCATCCCGGGCGCGTGCCTCATCGGCGGCGCCGCGTGGGTCGTCACCTTCTACGCCTTCCGCTACGTCTCGCTCGCCTCCATCCTCGCCGCGGTCGCCGTGATCGTCGCGAGCTGGCTGCTCGGCTACCCCGTGGCCGTCGCCGCGATCGCCACGGTGCTCGCGCTGTTCGTCATCGCGCGGCACCACGAGAACATCCGGCGCCTGCTCGCCGGCACGGAGAACCGGTTCGTCAAGAAGCCGGCCGCGCCGCCGCCGTCCTGAGACGGACGCGGCGGGGGCGCCGCATCCCCGCCGAAACTCGGCAGGCGCTTTCGGGCGGGGCGAACTTCCGGGTCGCCGGCGACGCGGCTCCGGGTATGACGCACGGTGGCGAGCCCGCGCCTTGCCTTCCGGGCACCCGCCCGGCCACCTCTCCCGGGTTCGCACCATGGCCCTCATCGTCCAGAAATACGGCGGCACCTCCGTGGGTGACGTCGAACGCATCAAGAACGTCGCCGCCCGCATCCGGGCGACGCGCGACGAGGGACACCAGGTCGTCGTCGTCGTCTCCGCCCGCGCCGGCGTGACCAACGAGCTCATCGCCCGCGCCCGGGCCGTCCACCCGCGGCCGGATTCCCGCGAGCTCGACATGCTGCTCGCCGTCGGCGAGCAGGAGACGATCGCGCTGACCGCGATGGCGCTCCACGCGATCGACGTGCCCGCCGTCTCCTACACCGGCCCGCAGGCGGGCATCCTCACCGACCCGGTCCACACCCGCGCGAAGATCCGCAACATCGTGCCCACCGCGCTGCGCGCCGACCTCGACGCGGGCAAGGTCATCATCGTCGCCGGCTTCCAGGGACTCAACGCCGACGGCCAGATCACCACCCTCGGCCGGGGCGGCTCCGACCTCACCGCCATCGCGCTGGCCGCGGCGCTGCACGCCGACAAGTGCGAGATCTACACCGACGTGGACGGCGTCTACACCGCCGACCCGCGCCACGTGAAGGACGCCCGCAAGCTCGACGAGATCTCGTACGACGAGATGCTCGAGCTGGCCTCGCAGGGCTCCAAGGTCATGCAGTCGCGCTCGGTCGAGTTCGCCAAGCAGTACGGCGTCGTCTTCGAGGTGCGCAGCAGCTTCAACCACAACCCGGGAACCACCGTGAAAGAGGAAGTCGCCTACATGGAGAAGGTCGTCGTGCGCGGAGTCGCCGTCGACCGCGACCAGGCCAAAGTCGTCGTCAGCAACCTGCCCGACAAGCCCGGCACCGCGGCCGCGGTCCTCGGCGCGCTGGGCGACGCCAACATCAACGTCGACATGATCGTGCAGAACGTCGGCCACGGCGGCGTGGCCGAGATCACCTTCACGGTGCCCAAGGACGACGCCCATGCCGCGGTCCAGGCCCTCCCGCCCGTCTTCCAGCGGGCCGGCGGCGGCGAGGTCGTGGCCTACGACAACATCGCCAAGGTCTCCGTCGTCGGCGTCGGCATGCGCTCCCACGCGGGCGTCGCCGCCACGCTCTTCCGCGCGCTGGCCCAGGCCGACGTCAACATCGAGCTCATCAGCACCTCCGAGATCAAGATCACCGTCGCGGTGGACCGCGCCAAGGCCGACGCGGCCCAGCGCGCCGTGCACGCGGCCTTCGGGCTCGGCGCGACTCCCTGAGCCGCCCCGCGGGGTTCTGCTCGCGCCGGAGCGCGGCGTCCGCTGGACTGCGGACCTCCGGCCGGCGACGACCGGACGAGACCGATGCGATTCCTCTCCACCCGCGGCGGCGCGCCCGCCGTTCCCTTCCGCGAGGCCGTGGCCCTCGGCCTCGCCCCCGACGGCGGGCTCTTCGTGCCGGAATCCCTGCCGGACCTCGGCCCGCGCCTCCCCGCCTGGGAGAGGCTCGGCTACCCGGAGCTCTGCGCCGAGTTCCTCGGGCTCTTCGCCCCCGACGTGTCCGCGGACGTCCGGCTGGACCTCGCCCGCCGGGCCTACGGGACGTTCACGCACCCGGAGGTGCTGCCGCTGCGGCGGCTCGACGCCGACACGGCCGTGCTCGAGCTCTTCCACGGCCCGACGCTCGCCTTCAAGGACTTCGCCCTCCAGCTGCTCGGCCGGTTCTACGCGTGGGAGGGCGCGGGTTCCGGCCGCGGCCTCAACGTGCTCGGCGCGACGTCCGGCGACACGGGCGCCGCGGCGATCCACGGGTTCCTCGGCCTGCCCCGCACGGCCGTCTTCATCCTCTATCCCGACGGCCGGATCTCGCCGCTGCAGGAGCGCCAGATGGCGTGCACCGGCGCGGCCAACGTCCACGCCCTCGCGATCGACGGCGACTTCGACGCCGCGCAGCGGCTGGTGAAGGAGGTCTTCGGGGACCGCGCGTTCGTGGACCGCCACCGGCTGGGGGCGGTCAATTCCATCAACCTCGCGCGCATCCTCGCCCAGTGCGTCTACCACCTCTGGGCCTGGCTGCGGCTGACGCCGGCGGAGCGCGAGCGGGCGGAGTTCGTCGTGCCGACGGGCAACTTCGGCAACGTGCTCTCGGGTTGGATGCTGACGCGGATGGGCGTGCCGATCCCCGGCTTCCGCGTCGCGACCAACCGGAACGACCTGCTGCACCGCTTTTTCACGACCGGCGAGTACCGTCCGGGCGCGGTCGCGCCGAGCGTCGCGCCGTCGATGGACATCCAGCTGGCCTCGAACTTCGAGCGCCTGCTCTACTACGAGCTCGGGCAGGACCCCGCGGCCGTCCGCGCCGCGCTGGCCGCGCTGGCGGGCGCGGGCGCCTGGCGCCGGCCCGCGGGCGTCGGCGGGGCCTTCTCGTCGTCGGCCTCCTCCGACGCCGAGATCGGCGCCCTGATCGCGCAGGTCCGCGCCCGCCACGGCTACCTCGTCGACCCGCACACCGCCTGCGGATTCCAGGACCCCACGCCGGGGCGCTTCCGCGTGGTCTTCGGCACGGCCCATCCCGCCAAGTTCCCCGACGTCATCCGCGCCGCGACGGGCGAGGAGCCGGTCCACCCGAGCCTCGAGGCGCTGAAGTCGCGGCCGCTCGCGAAGGTCCGGCTCGCCGCCGAGGCCCGCGCGCTGCGCGCGTACCTCGAGGCGCACGGCGTGCGGGGGTAGGGCGGCCGGGGGCTTCCCGGTTCGCGACCGGACGCGGCGAGGGCGCCGCATTCCCACGGCGGTTGCGCGGCGCGGGCCCGGCATCCCCCGCGAACGGCGGCGCTCGGGCGAAGGCGCGGGTGGGCGGGACTTCCGAATCGCGACTTGAGGCGGGCGGGGGAAACGGGCAGCTTCCGCGGCCGTGAAGCCCCGGCACCTCCTGCTGCTGGCCTGGCTCGCCTTCCTTCCGCGGACGGCGCTGGCGGTGGTGGTGCTAATCCTCTCCAGCGGCAACGGCTCCCTCGACACCGCGGCCCAGAACGTCTTCACGTCGGCGGGGCACACCGCGGTCATCGGCCCGCAGTACACGGCCTTCACGGGCAGCGGGCTCTCGGGGGTCGGGGCGGTGCTCTTCCTCGCCAACGCGAACTGGAGCGCCGGCGACATGCCCCTGGCCGGACAGACGGCGCTGGTGAACTTCGTCTCGAACGGCGGCGGGCTCATCACCGGCGAATGGGTCAACTGGAAGGTCGGCGTGGGCTCGCTCACCACGCTCGCCCCGATCCTGCCGGTCGCCGTCTCGAGCCAATGGACGACCGGCGGGAACATCACCTACACGCAGGTGACGCCCGATGCGGTGCTGTCGGCCGGCCTGCCGAGCGCGTTCACCTTCGTCGGCGACAGCTTCGACGGCGTCGAATCGCTCTTCGCCGCGAAGTCCGGCGCGACGGTCTACTACTCGAGTTCGGGAGGCGCCGGCGGCGGCGGCGTGGTCGGCTGGTCGCACGGCTCGGGTCGCGTCCTGCAGGTCTCGACGACGATCGGCGCGGGCCAGCTCGGCACCGCCGCCTACGCGCAGCTGCTCGGCAACGCCGCCAGCTTCGTGGCGGTGCCCGAGCCGGCGACGTGGGCGCTGCTCGGCGCGGGTCTGCTGCTGGTCGCGCTGCGTCGGCGCCGCTGACGCCGGCGCGGCCTCGCCGCCGTCCTCCCGGCTCAGAGCAGCGGTCCGACGAGCCGGCCCACCTGCTCGGCGAGGGACGTGCCGAAGCCCGGGCGCGGGACCGGCGCGGGCATCGGCTTCGAATGGGCGAACACCTCCCGCATCCACGCGCCGACCTGGCGCGCGTCGCCCTCGGAATAGGTCACGGCCGCCACCTCGAAGTTCACGAAGAGCGACCGCAGGTCCATGTTGGCCGAGCCCCAGACGGCGGTGGATTCGTCCACGAGGATGGCCTTCGCGTGGTTCATGCCCGGCCCGTAGAGCAGCACCTTGACGCCGGCGCGGTGCAGGTCGCGCAGATGGTGGCGGCGGGCGAGGTCGGTCACGGGGTGGTTGGAGCGCGCGGGGACGACGACCCGGACGTCGATGCCCGCGCGGGCCTGGACGATGAGGGAGCGCTGCAGGACCTCGTCGGGGATGAAGTAGGGCGTCACGATCCACACGCTGCGCTCGGCTTGCTGGACGAGGGAGAGGATGCCCTCGTAGAGCGGGTCGCCGGGCACGTCGGGGCCGCTCGCCACGATCTGCAGCTCGCTCGTGCCCGCCACGGGCGGGACCCCCGCGGGCAGCTCGTCGTGCAGGCGCGCGATCGGCTGGCCGCTCGCGTAGGCCCAGTCGGCGAGGAAGATCTCGTTGAGCAGCGCGACCGCCGGTCCCTCGACCACCGCGCCGAAGTCGCGCCAGCGACGCCGCATCGGCGTCGGTCCCATGTACTCGATCGCGAGGTTGCGGCCGCCGATCGAGGCGAGGCGGTGGTCGAAGATGGCGATCTTGCGGTGGTTCCGCAGGTTGGCCGAGCCGCGGGTCGAGACCGGCAGCATGGGCATGAAGGCCACGACCTCGCCTCCGGCCTGCCGGAGCGGGTCGCAGAAGCGACCCTTGCTGAAGAAGCAGCCGAGCGAGTCGAGCAGCAGCCGGACCTTGACCCCCTCGCGCGCGCGCTGGGCGAGGAGGCGCACGATCCGCTTCCCGACGGCGTCGCGCGACAGGATGAACGTCATCAGGTGGATCGTGTGCCGCGCCTCGCGGATGCGCCGCTCGAGGTCGTGGAACGCGTCCTCGCCCGAGGCGATGAACTCCACGCGGTTGCCGCCCACCGGCGGGCAGGCGCCGTTGAGGGTGAGCACGCGGGCCGCGAAGCTGCCGGCCGCGGCGGAGGGCGGGGCGCCGGGCACGATGGGGCAGAGCCGCGCCTTCTGCGCGGCCAGCCGGCGCAGCTTGCGGCCGCCGAAAATGAGGAAGAGCGGCACGCTCAGCCACGGGATGAAGACGAAGGAGAGCAGCCACGCGAACGTGTGGCCCGGCTGCTTCCGCTCGCTCATCAGCCGCGCGATGGCGAAGACGGCGAGGAGGAAGCCCACGACCGTGAGGAGGTGCGGGAGCAGGCCGAGCAGCCACGGGTGCTCCTTCGCCGTATCCACCGCCTGGTCGAGGGTCGGGTCCATCCCGCCGCCATCAAGACCCCGGCCACCGCCCGAGGCAAGCCGGCCTCCCGGAGAAAAACCTCTTGGCAAACGCGCGACGCTCCACCTACCTTGCGCGTTCGCGCTGGTGGAATAGCGAAGTGGCCAAACGCGACTGACTGTAAATCAGTTGGACTCCGTCCTTCGGTGGTTCGAATCCACCTTCCACCACCATTTTGACCGCCCCGGCCTCCCGCAAGGAGCCGGGGCGGCCGCTTTTCCGGCCCGACCGACCGCCAGTCTCTGGAGATGCGTCGCCCTCGCCGCGTCCGCCCGTCGGCCGGGAATGGGGATGCGGCGCCCTCGCCGCGTTCACGCGCGACGGCCGGGACGAGGGCGTCCCGGCTCCATCCTCCTCGTCGCCTCCTCCTTCACAGCACCCCCGCCTGCCGGAAGCTGTAGAAGCCCGCGCCGAGCGGGTCGGTGCCGGGGTGGCCGAGGACGACGTGGTCGAGGAGGTCGATGTCCACCGCGCGGGCGGCGTCGCGGAGCTGGCGGGTGAGCTGGACGTCGGCCGCGCTCGGCGCCGGGTCGCCGCTGGGGTGGTTGTGGGCGCAGATCACGGCGGTCGCGCCCTGGCGGATGGCCTCGCGGAAGACCTCGCGCGGGTGGGCGAGGCTGCTCGTGGCGGTGCCGGACGTGAGCTCGACGCGCTTGAGCAGCCGGTTCTTCCGGTTGAGGCAGAGTACCCAGAACTTCTCGACCGCGAGCCCGGTGAAGTGGGGCTCGAGGTGGTCGCGCACGAGTTCGGGGCGGTTGAGGACCGGGGTGGCCGAGCCGCGGGAGGCGAGCGCGCGGCGGGCGAGCTCGGCGACGGCGACGAGTTGCAGGGCCTTGATCCGGCCGATGCCGCGGATGCGGCGGAAGTCGCCCTCGGTCCAGGCGAGCAGCCCCGCGGCCGAGCCGGCCTCGGCGAGGAGGGCGCGGGAAACGGCCATGACGTCGTGGCCGCGGGTGCCGCTGCGGAGGAGCAGGGCGACGAGCTCGGTGTCGCTCAGCGCGGCGGGACCGAGCTCCTGCAGGCGTTCCTGCGGGCGCTCGCCGACGGCGAGGTCGCGGACGCGGGGAGCGGGTGGGGCGGGGTCGGGCATCGCGGTCCGGGGGACATCGCCCGCCGGCCCCGCGAGCGACGCACCGTCAGTAGTGCTTCACGTAGCCGTTGCGCCGCAGGCGCTCGAGCCAGCGCTCCTGCGCCTGCCGGGCGAACTGCTGCTGGAGGATGCGCTCGATCTGCTCGCGCACCTCGTCGATCGGCTGGATGCCGGCGAACTTGCGGTCCTCGACGTGGAGGAAGAAGGCGCCCTCGGCCATCACGAGCGCGGGCGAGGTGGTGCCCTTCTCCATCGTGAAGAGGACGTCGGCGAACTCCTTGCGGAGGTCGGTCTTGCTCTGCCAGCCCCAGTCGCCGCCGCGCGAACGGCGGGAATCCTGCGAGTAGAGGCGGGCGAGGTCGACGAAGTTGGCCCCGGCCTTGACCTGCTCCTCGACCTGCGCGGCGCGGGCCTTGAGGGCGTCGTCCGTCTCGCCCGGCTGGCGGCTGAGCTGGATCAGGCGGAGCTTCACCTGGTCCTCCTGGTAGAACCGCTCCTTGTTCTCGTCGTAGAAGGTCTGGATCTTCACCGGGCTGATCTGGCTGGCGGACTTGCGCTGCTGCTGGCGCATGTAGCCGTAGATCATGTCCTCCTCGACCTCCTTGCGGTAATCCTTCTGCGAGATGCCGCGGCCGCGGAGGTAGGCGAGGAACTTGGAGCGGTCGCCCTCGAACTGGGTCGCGATGATCTCGGCCACCTGGTTGTCCACGTAGCTGGCCGGGACGCGGCGCTTCTCGTCCTTGTAGAACTCCTTCACGATCAGCACGCGGTCGATCAGCTCCTGCACGATGTTCTCCTGCAGGGCGTTGATGCGCTCGTTGAACTCGCGCTCGTTGCGGCTCTCGCGCTGGACCTGCGGCAGGAGGGGGGCGATTTCGCGGCGGATGTCGTCCACCGTGATGACCTTCTCCTCCACGACCGCGGCGATGCCGTTGGCGAACTGCATGTTCAGGCGTTCGGTCACGGCCTTCTCCGCGTCCTCCGGCACCGGATTGACCTGTGCCAGCGCGAGGGCGGGCCCCGAGGCGAGGAGGGCGACGATGACTCGCAAGTTGCGGGGGCTGAGGAGCTTCATGGATTCGGAAGGTTCTGCAGGAACGTGATGATCTCGCGCAAAGTTGCGGCGGGCGTGGGGGCGGTCAAGCGGGGAAACCGCCCGTGATACTGGATGAAGTCGTCGGGGCGCCCGCTGCGCCGGAGGCACTTCAGGCGGCCGGCGTCGGTCTCGACCGAAAGCAGGCCCTTTTGTTCCGCGCGGACGCGGATCTCGGTGACGAGGAGCAGGGCCTTCGCCTCGGGTCCGGGCGGGCCGAAGCGGTCGGTCAGCTCCTCCTCGAGGGCGCGGACGGCCGCGGGGTTCTCCGCCAGGGCGAGGCGGCGGTAGAAGTCGATGCGCAGCCGCGCCTCCCCGATGTAGGCGGTCGGCAGGCGGGCCTGGATGCGGTCGCCGGCGGCGGCGGCGCGCTCGGCCTGGCGCAGGGCGGTGAAGCTGTCCGTCGCGTCGGCCCGCGGGGTCGGCGCGGCGGCGGCGCCCTCGCCGACGAAGACGAAGTCGAGCTTCACCGCCGCCCGCACGGTCGCGGCGTGCGTCTCCCCGCGCAGGCGCGCGACGCTCTGCCGCAGGAGCTGGCAGTAGAGCTCGAAGCCCACGCCCACGATGTGGCCGCTCTGCTCGGCGCCGAGCAGGTTGCCGGCGCCGCGCAGCTCGAGGTCGCGCATCGCGATGCGGAAGCCCGCCCCGAGCTGGTTGTGCTGGCGCAGCGCGCCGAGGCGCTGGCGGGCGAGGTCGAGCACCCGCGCGTGGCGGTGCAGCAGGAGGTAGGCGTAGGCCTGGTGCTTGAACCGGCCGACCCGGCCGCGGAGCTGGTAGAGCTGCGAGAGGCCGAAGCGGTCGGCGCCCTCGATGATGATCGTGTTGCAGTTCGGGATATCGAGGCCGCTCTCGATGATGGTGGTGCAGACGAGGACGTGGTACCGGCCGGCCACGAAGTCCGTCATCGTGCGCTCGAGGTCGTCCTCGTCCATCTGCCCGTGCCCGACCCCGATGTTCAGGCCCGGCAGGAGCTGCCGCAGGCGCGAGGCGACGGCGTCGATGGTCTGCACCCGGTTGTGCAGGTAGAACACCTGGCCGCCCCGCCGGACCTCGTGCTGTACGGCCTCGACGACGAGCTTCTCGTCGTAGGTCTTCACGATGGTCTGGATCGGCAGCCGGTCCGTCGGCGCCGTCTCGATGGTCGAGAGGTCGCGCGCGCCGGTCAGCGCGAGGTAGAGCGTGCGCGGGATGGGCGTGGCGCTCATCGAGAGGAGGTCCACGTGCGCCCGCCAGCGCTTGAAGACCTCCTTGTGCTTCACGCCGAAGCGCTGCTCCTCGTCGATCACCACCAGCCCGAGGTCGCGGAACCGGACGTCCGCCTGCAGCAGGCGGTGCGTGCCGATGAGGATGTCCACCTGCCCCGCCTCGAGCGCGGCGAGGATGCGCCGCTGCTCCTGCCGGGAGCGGAAGCGGGAGACCATCTCGACGGCCACGGGGTAGCCGGCCATGCGCTCGCGGAAGGAGTTGAGGTGCTGCTGCGCCAGCACGGTCGTCGGCACGAGCACCGCGACCTGCCGCCCGCCCATCACGGCCTTGAAGGCGGCGCGGATCGCCACCTCGGTCTTGCCGAAGCCCACGTCGCCGCAGACCAGCCGGTCCATCGGCCGCGTCCGCTCCATGTCGGCCTTCGCCGCCGCGATCGCCTTCGCCTGGTCCGGCGTCTCGGTGAAGGGGAAAGCCGCCTCGAACTCCCGCTGCCACGCGTTGTCCGGCGGGAAGGCGTGGCCCGGCTGCGCCTCGCGCTGCGCCTGGATGCGGAGGAGCTCGGCCGCGAGGTCGAGCGTGGCGCGCTCCGCCGCGGCGCGGGTCCGCTCCCAGCGGCCCGAACCGACGCGGCCGAGCTGCGGCCGGACCTTGGCGAGGCCGACGTAGCGGCTCACGAGGTGCGACTCCTGCAGGGGCACGTGGAGGGTCACCCGGTCGTCGAACTCCAGCGAGATCACCTCCCGCACTCCGTCCGCCGACTCCAGGCGCGTCAGGCCGCGGTACACGGCGACGCCGTGCTGCAGGTGCACGACGAAGTCGCCCTCGACCAGCTCGGTGAAGTCGAGCAGCTGGTCCACCGCCGACGGCGTCGCGGTCGCGCGGCGCGCGGCGGGACGGCGCTGCCGGCGGCGGCCGAAGACCTCCGTCTCGGTCACGACGACGCGCCCGCGCCCGCCGCCGTCCCGGGTGGTCACGCGGAAGCCGTCGTTGACCGCGCCGCGCAGGTAGCGCGGACGCAGCGCGCGGAGCTCGGCGTCCTCCTCCAGCAGTTCGCGCGTGCGCTGCTCCTCGCCCTCCTTCGAGATCACCAGGTCCACCGCGTAGCCCTCGCGCTGCCAGCCGAGCACGGTCTCGAGGAATCGCCGCCGCGCGACGTCCTCCGATTCCAGGCGCTCGTGGGCGAGGAGGTGGTCCTCGGGGCGCGGGCGGTGGGGCTCCAGCGGCTCCGTGTCCCACGTCTCCTCCGCGGCCGAGCCGTCGAAGAGGGCGCTCGCCAGGTCGAGGTCGCCGAGCCCGAACAGCCGCGCGACCGCCCGCGGCAGGCGCGCCAGGGCCCGGGCGTCGCCCTCGGCGGGGTCGATGAGGTCGAAGGCCTCCTCCAGCGTCGGCGGTTCCAGCAGCGCCGCGTGCGCCGCGGCGGGGAGGTGGTCGAGGACCGAGGCCGCGCGCGCCGCGCCGTGGGCGTGCGGCGCGGCGGTGACCGTCACCTCCGCCACCGGCTCGCCGGAGCGCTGCGTGACGGGGTCGAGGGCGTGGATCGACTCGAGGTCGTCGCCGAAGAAGTCGAGGCGGTACGGCCGGCGCGCGGTCACCGGGTAGAGGTCGATGATGCCGCCGCGGACGGCGTACTGTCCCGGCGCCTCGCACACCGCCTCGCTGTCGTAGTCGAACTCCCGCAGCAGCGCGACGAGCTCCGCGAAGCGCCGGCCCGCGCCGGGCCGGAGGACCGCCTCGCGCGCGGCGAGGTCCTCGGGCGGCGGCACCGGCTGGACGAGCGCGGCGGGCGTCGCGAGGACCACGAGCGGGGCCGCGGCGCCGCCGCGGCCGCGCAGGCGGCTGAGCACGGTGAGGCGGTCGGCGGAGGCCTCGAAGGCCTCGCGCTTCTCGCGGGCGTCGGCCTGGGCCTCCGGGAAGACGAGGACCTCGGGCGGCGCCGCGCCGTCCGCCGCGGCGAAGAACGCGAGGTCCTCCGCGAGGGCGTCGAGCCCGCGCACCTCCTCGGTCACGACCAGCCAGACCGGCGCCGGGTGCTCCGCCGCCAGCCGCGCCAGCGCGTAGGCGCGGGCGGCCGGGCAGATGCCGGTGAGGCGGGTGAGCGTCGCGGCGGCCATGGAAGGGACGACGGTGCACCCCGCGCGCCCCGGCGCAAGCGCCGGCGGCGGGGCGGCCGGCGTCGGGCAAGTCCGGCTAGCCCTCGCGGCGGAGCGCGGCGAGGGCGGCGCGCGCGGCCTCGCTCTCGGCGGCCTTCTTCGACGAGCCGCGGCCGGTGCCGATGGGGCGGTCGAGGAGCAGGACGACGACCTCGAACTCGCGCGCGTGGTGCTCGCCGGTCGCGCCGACGAGCTCGTAGCGCAGGGCCGCGTTGCCGTGCCGGGGCTGGACGAATTCCTGGAGGCGTCCCTTGGGGTTGTCGTCCTCCTCCGTCGTCTCGAGCCGCGCGTCGAGCGGGCCGAACAGCCGCAGCACGCAGGCGCGGGCGGTGGCGAAGTCGCTGTCGAGGAGCACCGCCCCGACGACCGCCTCGAGCGCGTCGCTCAGGGCCGAGGGCAGCTCCTGCGGACGCCCGCGCGCCTCGCTGCGGCCGAAGCGCAGCGCGCGGTCGAGGCCGGCCTCGACCGCGAGGCGGGCGAGCATGGCGCGGTTGACGAGCACGGCGCGGCGCTTCGAGAGCAGGCCCTCGCGGGCCGTGGGGAAGCGGCGGAACAGGGCCTCGGCCGTCACGAGCTGCAGCACGGCGTCCCCGAGGAACTCCAGCCGCTGATTGTTCTCCTCGCCCGGGTGGTCGGTGGCGTACGAGGGGTGGGTGAGGGCGGCGACGAGCAGCCCGGGGTCCCGGAAGCGGTGGCCCAGGCGCTCCTGGATCGGGTCGAGGCTGGAGGCGGCGCTCATCGCGGTCGGACCTCAGGAGCTCGCGCTCGCGTAGCGGCGCAGGCCGCGGTTGAAGACCCAGATGCCGACGGCGAGCCAGACGGCGGCGGCGGCGGCCAGCCAGAGCACGTAGACCGGCTCGAAGCCGTGCAGCAGCACGCTCGCCGGCACGTTGCTCGAGATCACCGCGGGCAGCATCCAGACGAACAGCACCTCGCGCACGCCGACGAACGCCTGCCGCGGGAGGCGGGCGAACTCGAAGAGGGTGAAGTAGCTGCCCTCGATGCCCTGGCTGCCGATGATCCAGAACGTGGCCGAGACGATGACGAGCACCGCCGCGTAGTGGATGACCAGGGCGCAGGCGAGCAGGGCGACGTAGAGCGCGATGTCGGCCGCGCCGGGCTGGAGGCCGAGCTGCCGCGCGGCGTAGACCACGACCGCGATGGCGATGAACGAGTTGAGGATGCCGTCGAGGTCGAGCTTGCGGGTCGAGACCATGAACAGCGGGTGCCCGGGCTGCGCCAGGAAGAAGTCGAACTGGCCGCTGCGGACGTTGCGCCCGAGCTCGAAGAGGTTGCTCCAGAAGAAGCCCATCATCAGCCGCTGCAGGATCATCGAGGTGCCCACGAGCAGCACCATCTCCCACTTGGTCCAGCCGGCGATCGTGTCCGTGTGCGCGTAGATGACGCCGACGAGCAGGAGGTTGACCGACATCCAGAAGAACTCGACCAGCGACCACATGAGGAAATCCATGCGGAACATCATCGTCCGCACGACCGAGTAGCGGGCGCTGGCGAGCCAGATGCGGGCGTAGTGGGCGAGGTTCATGGGCTCAGCCGCCGACCGCGGTGTGCCGGCGCAGGCCGCGGGTCCAGAGGAGGTGCGCGGCGAGCAGCAGCAGGACGGCCCAGGCGGCCTGGATGACGAGTCCGCCGCCGACGGCGTCGAGTCCGATGCGGCCCGTGAGGATCGCTGCGGGGAAATACATCATGTAGTAGTACGGCAGGTACTGGGAGATCTGGTACAGCCAGGCCGGCATCAGGTCCAAGGGGAACATCTGGCCGCCCAGCAGCACCTCGACCGCCATCGAGAGGATGACGAAGGACTGGATCTCGAGGAACCAGAACGTCAGCAGCCCGAAGCAGTACGCGATCGTGAACTGGATGATCGCCGAGAGCAGCAGCGCGGGGAGGCCGACGAGCAGCCGCTGCGTCCAGTCGGCCGGCACCGCGAGGTGCTCGTGCAGGAAGGGCAGCGCCAGCAGCAGGGGAATCGCCGCCAGCGTGCCCGAGACCACCCGCGCCGCGACGAACACGCTGAAGCGGTAGGCGTAGTAGTTCACGGGCTTGAGGAGGAACTGGTTGATCAGTCCGTTGCGGATCTCCTCGCTGATCTGGTAGTCCTCGTTCCAGGCGCCGATGAGGAAGCTGAGCGGCAGCAGGATGACGAAGTACGTCAGCGTCGCGCGCAGGTCGAAGCCGCCGATCGACTCCTGGCCCGCGAAGGCCGCGCCCCACAGGGTGAAGACCACCACGAGGTGGAAGAGAGAGAAGAGCCCCCGGACCGCGAAGTTCCACCGGTACACCAGGTTGCTCTGGAGTCCGACGAGGAAGGCGGCGCGGTATTTGGCGAGGGAGGCGAGCACGGGAGACGCGTGACACGCAGCAGAGGACCGAAAGCCCGGCGCGGAAAGCCGAAAAGCCGGCCGAGGCTGAGCCGGGGGACCCGGGTCGAGGGGCAAACGTCCGGGGGCGGGGCCGTCCCGCAGGAACGGAGTTCTCGCTGGACCCGTGGCGGAGCGCGCGGATTAATCCCGCATGGCCTGTTCGGTCTTCACCATCGCGAACCAGAAGGGCGGAGTCGGCAAGACGACGACCGCCGTGAATCTCGCCGCCGCGCTCGCGGAGCGGAAGATCCACACGCTCGTCGTCGACCTCGACCCGCAGGCCAACGCCACCAGCGCGCTCGGGGTGGAGAAGCAGGAGGGGCGGTCCCTCTACAAGCCGCTCCACGGCGAGGGCAGCGCCTTCGAGATGCTCACGCCCACGGCGTGGGAGCACCTCGCGCTCATCCCGTCGGAGGTGGACCTCGCCGCCATCGAGATCGAGCTCGCGCAGCAGGAGAACTACCTGCTCCGCCTCCGCGGCGTGCTCGATCCGCTGCGCAACTCCGGCGGCTACCGCGCCATCATCATCGACTGCCCGCCCGCGCTCGGGATGCTCTCGATGAATTCCCTCGCCGCCGCCGACCACCTGCTCATCGCCCTCCAGTGCGAGTACATGGCGCTGGAGGGCCTCGGCCAGATCCTGCGCGTGGTGGAGAAGCTCAAGGGCGCGGGCGTGAACCCGACCCTCGACGTGGGCGGCATCGTCATGACGATGTTCGACAGCCGCACGAACCTCTCGAAGCAGGTCGTGGACGAGGTAAGGAAGCACCTGCCGGAAAAGGTGTTCGAGACGGTCATCCCGCGCACCGTCCGACTCAGCGAGGCCCCGAGCTTCGGCAAGCCCATCTTCGCCTACGACCCGCACGGCCCCGGCGCGGCCGCCTACCGGGCCCTCGCGAAGGAAGTCGAGACGCGCTTCGGCCTGCGCAGCGGCTGAGCCGACCCGCGACGGGCCGGGCGGCTCAGCGGCCGACGGCGGCCAGCACCTGGCGGAGGACCTCGTCCGGCGCGAGCCGGACGTCGATCGTCACCGCGTCGGCCGGCGGCTCGAGGGCCTCGAACTGGCTGTCCACGAGGTCGGCCTTCAGGAAGTGGCCCTGCCGGCGCGCCACGCGTTCGCGGATCGTCGCCCGGTCGGCGTCGAGGAAGACGAGCACGACGTCGCCGGCGCCGCCCGTGAGGACCTCCCGGTAGCGCTGCTTCAGCGCGGAGCAGGTGAAGACGGCCGATCCGCCCGCGGCGCGGACCTCGTCCATCTTCGCGCGGATGGCCGCCAGCCAGGGCGCACGGTCGGCGTCGTCGAGCGGCGTGCCGGCCGCCATCTTCTCCCGGTTCGCCGCGGGATGGAAGTCGTCGGCCTCGAAGTACGGCCAACCGAGGGCTTCGGCCGCGCGCCGGCCGGTCGTGGACTTGCCCGAACCGGCGACGCCGGTGACGAGGAGGATGCGGGGACGGGGCGTTGGCACGGCGAGACGTGGGGTGAGGCGCTCGCCACGGTGCCGCCGGTGGGCTCCGGTGGGGAAGACCCGGGGGAGGACCGGCGGTGGGGCGGCAA
This sequence comes from uncultured Opitutaceae bacterium, assembly GCA_964460895.1. GTDB lineage: Bacteria > Verrucomicrobiota > Verrucomicrobiia > Opitutales > Opitutaceae > Didemnitutus. The sequence continues at coordinate 8,609 of CAYWTK010000034.1, read as the reverse complement.
ACCGAGCCGCTCCGTGTGAATCAGGGGGAGGGGCAGGGCAAGCCCGGGCACGGGGGAGCCGAGCGTCATAGCGCCAACCCGCCCGGGCGCTGGCCCGCCGCCTGCGTCCAGTCCAAATTCGAACGCCGCCCGCCCCGGTGCGTCCAACTCCCCACAGTCGGCCTTGGCACCGCCGAAAAGTTCCTCTTGGCCAATCCCTTCGCTCATGGTTGTCTCCGAGTCCCTTTCCCGGTTCCACCGCATGCAAAGCACCGCCCGCCGGTTCCTCACCCTCGGCCAGGCCACCTGGCGCGAGACGCTCGTCCTGATGGCCGTCGCCTGGCTCGTCCCGTTCCTCGTCCACGTCCTGCCGTGGGACGGCCCGCGTCCGCTGGGGGCGCACCTGCTGCCGGCGTTCTGGACCGCCTTCGTCGCGGTCTACCTCTACGGCTTCGGCGTCGGGGCGCTCGTCGCGCTGGTCGTGCCGGTCGCGAACCTGCTGACCACCGGCCTGCCGGTGCCGGAACGGGTCGTCCTGCTCTCCCTCGAACTCGTGCTCTTCGCCGGCTTCGCCGCCTGGTTCCTGCGCCGTTGGCCGGCCCTGCGCCTCGCCTCCGTGCTCGCGTGGCTGCCGGCGATGGCGCTGACCGTCGCGGTGCGCTGGGTCTGGTCCGACACGCCGCGTCCGGTGCTCGACACGATCGTCGGCAACGCCTCCGGCGCCCTCGCGGGCCTGGGCGTGCTCCTGGCGCTGAACCTCGCGCTCGTCCAACTCCTGCCGAAGGACCGCGATTGGGACGCCGAGTGACCCCGCCCGCGGCGCGCGGGGAGGGGGACGGCGAGGAGCACGCGACGACCGGTCCCGTGCTGGCCGCCGCCGGCCTGTGCGTCCTGCCCGCCCTCGCCCTCGCCCGGTTCGCGCGGGAGGTGCCGCTCATCTGGCTCGGCGGCGCGTGGGCGACCATCGCGGTGGCGACCTTCCTCGTGCTCGCCTGGGACAAGGCGGCCGCCGTCCGCGGCCGGCGCCGCGTGCCGGAGGCGTGGCTGCACCTGCTCGAACTGCTTGGCGGCTGGCCGGGCACGTTCTGCGCGCAGGCCTGGCTCCGCCACAAGAGCGCCAAGCTCACCTACCGCGCCGTCCTCTGGCTCATCGTGCTCCTCCACCAGACCCTGGCCCTCGACCTCCTGCTCGGCTGGCGCGGGGCGCGGGCGCTGGTCGAGTGGCTGACGTAGCCGCGCGAACGCCGACCGGGCGAGGTCGCGCCGGGTCCCCGGGGATGCGGCGCCGTTGAGGGGGATGCGGCGCCCTCGCCGCGTCGGAACCGGGGCGGGGGCGCCCCGGCTCCATTGATTCTCCGGCGATCGATCAGCCTCCGCTCCGCGCCAGCTCGGCGGCGATGGCGGCGGCGAGGCGGGCGTTGTTCCGCACGAGCGCGATGTTGGCGCGGAGCGAGCGACCGCCGCTCAGCTCGTAGAGGCGCTGGAGCAGGAAGGGAGTCACGGCCTTCGCCGCCAGCCCGCGGCGCGCGGCCTCGGCGACGGCGGCGTCGATCCAGGGACCGACGATCTCCTGCGGGATCTCGTCCGCGGCGGGGATCGGGTTCGCCACCAGCTGGCCGCCGGGCAGGCCGAGGCGCGCGCGCATCCGGTGCGCGGCGGCGATCTCGGCCGGGGTGTCGAGGCGGAGGGGCGCGCGCAGGCCGGAGCGGCGCGACCAGAAGGCGGGGAACTCGTCCTGGCCGACGGCGATGACCGGGACGCCGAGGGTCTCGAGCACCTCGAGGGTCTTGGGCAGGTCGAGGATCGCCTTGGCGCCGGCGGAGACGACGGAGACCGGGGTCTCGGCGAGTTCGCGCAGGTCGGCCGACACGTCGAAGGTCGTCTCCGCCCCGCGGTGCACGCCCCCGATGCCGCCGGTGGCGAAGACCGCGAGGCCGGCCCGGTGGGCGACGAGCATCGTGGCCGCGACGGTGGTCGAGCCGGTGCGGCCGGTCGCGAGGCAGACGGCGAGGTCGGCGCGCGAGAGCTTCCAGACGTCCCGCGCCCGGCCCAGCTCCTCGAGCCGGGCGTCGTCCAGCCCGACGTGCAGGCGTCCGCCGAGCACCGCGATGGTCGCGGGCACGGCGCCGGCGGCGCGCACCTCGGACTCGACGAGCCGCGCGGTGGCGACGTTGTCGGGCCAGGGCATGCCGTGGGTGATGATGGTGGACTCGAGGGCGACGACGGGCCGGCCGGCGGCGCGGGCGGCGGCCACTTCCGCGGAGAGGACGAGCGGGAGGTCCACGGGCGGCTTCAGGCGAGGGCGAAGTCGAGGTGGGCCGCCAGCGCGTGGTGACGGACGCCGTAGAAGGCGGCGAGGGAGCGGACCGCGTGCGCCCGCTCGGTCCGGCGCTCGGGGGCGTCGGGCGCCGGGCGGCGCGTGGCGGCGATCATGAGGTTCTTCGCCGTGTGCTCGGTGGAGACGAACTCGAAGACCTTGGTCTCGTAGCCCGCCCATTCCAGCAGCAGCGCGCGGAGGGCGTCCGTCGCGAACTCGGCGTGGCGCTCCGCGAAGATGCCGTGCCGCAGGGCGGCCGCGAGGGGCGAGCCGGCGGCGGGGTGGAGCTGCGGGCGGACCTCCTTCTGGCAGCAGGGCGCGACCACCAGCAGCGCCGCGCCGGCCGCGAGGCCGCGGGCGAGCGCGTCGTCGGTCGCGGTGTCGCAGGCGTGCAGGGCGATGAGGACGTCCGGCGCCGGGATCGCGGCCTCCGCGATCGTGCCGCGGACGAAGGAGAGCTTCGTGCGGCCGGTGTCGTGGGCGAGGCGGTTGCAGGCGGCGACGAGGTCCGGGCGCTGCTCGACGCCGACGATGCGCGCGGAGCGGCGGGCGACGAACTCGAACCAGTCGTGCGCCGCGAACGTGAGGTAGGCCTTGCCGCAGCCCATGTCGGCCACCTCGACCGGCCGGTCCGCCGGCAGCGCGGCGTCCGCGGCGAGGTGGCTCAGGAGCTCGACGAACTTGTGGATCTGCCGGTGCTTGTCGGCCATGCCCTCGCGCACGATTCCGGCGGCGTTCACCACGCCGAGCGCCTGGAGCCAGTCGCGGCTGCGCTCGTCGAGGAGGCGCTCCTTCGTCCGGTCGTGCGCCTCCCGCGGCTCGCCCGCGTCGTCGGCGGGCAGCCGTCCGGAGCTGAGCCGCGCCTCGCCCTTGCGGTTGAACTCCAGCTGCACGGCGCGGTCGGCGAGGAAGAGGTGGCCGCTGTGGAAGGTGACGCCGAGGAGCCGGCCGACCTCCAGCACGCCGTCGGTCGGGGCGACGTTCTTCGTCACGTCGCGGGTCGTGTGGCGCCAGACGAAGCTCAGGTGGGGGCCGGACTTGAGCCGGACGGGGCGGATCTGGACGGAGCGCAGCGTCGCGTCCTCCGCGCCGCGCGGCTTGCCGAGCACGAGGCGCCGGAAGGAGCCGTCGCGCACGGCGGCGTCGAGCCGGGCGAGGAATTCCGAGACGGCAGGCGCGAGTCCGCTGGACATGGACGAAGGGTGCGCCCGTCGCCCGCGGGAGGCAAGAGGCGACCGGGCAGAGGGAGGGGGAACACTGATCTCCGCTGATCGACGCTCATCCGGACGAGTCGGTTTCCGTCGCTCGGAGTCGTTCTTGTTCCTCTTTCTCTTTCTCGTTCTCTCAGTTTGGTCCGAGCCGGAGTCCCGCCTCCTGTAGCTGGGGTCGCTGACCCCGGCCGGATTCGAGACTCGCGCCGCCATCCGAGCCGGGGTCAGCGACCCCAGCTACAGGTTCGGTCGGCCTCGATTGCCCTGACGAAAGAGAAAGAGGAAGAGAAAGAGGAAAGATCACCGATCAGGCGGGCAATCGACCCTCGCCCCTCGACTTTCGTCCGGCGCCCTGGGCGCCGATCGCGTCAGCCGAGCTTCTTCAGGGCCTCGATGGCCTGCGCGAACTGCGGGTTGACCTTGAGGGCGGCCTCGTAGGCGGACTTGGCGCCGGCCTTGTCGCCCTTCTTCTCGAGGAGCATGCCGAGGCGCCAGTGCGCGGCCTCGTGGCCGGCCGCACCGGCGGAGGGGGTGAGCGTGAGGGCCTGGCGGAGGGTCTCGAGGCCGCGGTCGACGCGCTCGCCGCTGAGGGCCGCGAGGCGGCCGATCTGGAAGAGGGCGAGGTAGTTCGTCGGGTCGCGCTTGAGGACCTCCTCGAACTCCGCGAACGCCTCGCCCCACTTCTTCTCCGCGGCGTACAGCTGGGCGAAGGCGAGGCGGCCGCGGTCGGCGTCGAGGCGCTTGATCTCCTCGGCCTGGGCGTAGGCCTTGTCCATGCCGCCTCCGACCATGCCCGGGGCGGCCTGGTAATAGCCGAGCAGGCTTTGGCGGGCCGCGAGGTTCCGGGGGTCGAGCGCGACGGCCTTCTCGTAGGCCGCGAGGCATTTCTTCGCCAAGCCGAACTTCGACATCATGCCTGCCTTCTGGGCGCCGAACCCGTAGGCGTCGCCGAGGCGCCGGTGGATCTCGCTGTCGTTCGGCGCGAGCTTGGCCGCCTGTTCGAAGGCCTTCACGGCCGCGTCCGCATCCTGCTTGTTCATCAACACCGCGCCCAGCTGCGCGTGGGCCTCGGCGGCTTGCGCGTGGCGCGCGACGAGCTGGCGGGCGGCGGTCTCGGCCTCCGCGACCTTGCGCTCGCGCAGGAGCGCGCGGACGGTCTCGAGCTCCGCGGACGGAACGGCGGCGAGTAGGGGCTGGGCGAGGGACAGGAGGACGAGGAGCAGGGCGGCGGGGGCGCGCATGAGGTGCGGAAGGTGGAGGCTTCGGACGCGAGGGAAAGCGGAAAGTTCCCCGGGGCGGTTCACTCGGAACGGAGCGCCGCGATCGGGTCCACGCGGGCGGCCCGCCAGCCGGGCAGGAAGGCCGCGAGGCCGGCGGCGACCAGCAGGGCGCCGGCGCTCAGGACGACGGCGTTGGGGTCGAAGACGACCCGGCCGGAGACCCGCGAATCGAGGTGGTCGATGCCGAGCGAGAAGGCGAGCAGCCCGAAGGCCATGCCGACCAGCGTCAGCCCCACCCCCCGCCGCACGAACAGGCCCACCAGCTGCCCGGGGGTGGCCCCGAGGGCCTGGCGGATGCCCATCTCCTGGGTCCGCTGCGCGAGCGAGAAGGCGAGGAGCGAGTAGAGTCCCGCCGCGGTGATGGCGAGCGAGGCGAGGCCGAGGACGCCGAGGATGACCGCGCCGAGGCGGTGCGGGCCGATCAGCCGGTGCAGGAGCACGTCGAAATCGGTCACGTCGTACACGGTGAGGTCGGCGCCGACCGCGTTCCGCAGGTGCGCGGCGAGGGCCTCGCGTCCGAGACGGGCCCCGCCCGCGCCGCGGACGAGCACGGCGAAGTCGGTCGGGGCCGCCGGCACCTGCGCGAGGGGGACGAAGACCTCGGGGGAGGGCCCGGACCGGTTGGGGTCGGGCTGCAGCGTGTCGCGCGCGACGCCGACGATGGTCAGGGGAACCGGCGCCGCGGCGCGGTCGCCGGGCGGGTGGAAGAGGACGGTCTGGCCGACGGGATCCTGACCGGGCCAGAAGGCGCGGGCCATCGTCTGGTTGATCACGGCCACGCGCGCCGCGTCGGCGTGGTCGCCCGCCGAGAGGAACCGGCCGGCGGCGAGGCGGAGGCCGAGGGTGGGGAAGTACCCCTCGGTCACGGCGCGGAACTGCACGGCCGCGCGGTAGCCCGGCTGGCCCTCGGCGCGCCCGGGCAGGGAGACCTCGCGCGTCTGCAGCTCGGCCAGCGGCCGGACGAGGGCGAGCGCGCCCGCCTCGGCGCCCGGGATGGTCCGCACCGCCTCCTCGGCGCGCGCGACCGCGGCGCGGGCCGCGGCCGGGTCGCGGCGGGCCTCGGCCGGCAGGAGCACGCGCGCGGTGGTCAGCGTCGGCGCGGCGAAGCCGTGGTCGGCCTGCAGCAGCCGGAAGAAGGTGAGCCCGAGGTGCGACGTGCAGAGCACGATGGCGAACGCCAGGGCCGCCTCCGTCGCGATGATGAGGCGCTCGGCGCGGAGGGTGGCGCGCGACCCGCGGCGCACGCGGTGGACGCCGGCGAGCGAGTCGCCGTCGTCGACGCGCAGGCTCCACCAGGCCGGACCGGCCGCGGCGAGCGCGGTCAGGAGGACGGCGGCGGCGAACGTGCCGGCGAGGATCGACGCGTCCACGCGCACGAGCGCCTCCGAGGGGATGAAGTTGCCGGGCGCGAGCCCCATGAACGCCGGCACCGCCGTCGCGGCCACCGCCCCGGCCACGAGGCCGCCCGCGACGGCGAGGAGCAGGGCCTCCGCGCCGAGGCGCAGGGCGAGGTCGCGGCCGCGGGCGCCGAGGACCACGCGCACGGCCAGCTCGTGCCGGGTGGCGGCGGCGCGCAGGAAGAAGAGGCTGCCGAGGTTGACCGCGGTCAGGACGAGCAGCAGCGCGACGGTGGCGACCAGCGCCATCATCGTCGGCCAGAGGTTGCCCAGCACCTGCTCCGTGATCAGCGCCGGGACCGCGCGGCGTCCGCGGTACTCGCCCGCGTCCGGCGGGAGCGTCGGCGCGACGCGGTCGAAATGCTCCTGCATCCGCGCCCGCACCTGCTCGAGCTCGGCGCCGGGGCGCATGAAGGCCATGATGAAGTACTCGCGCGGGCCGGAGGCGACCGACTCGGGCGGCACGCGCAGGGGCACCCAGACGTTGCCGCCGCAGAGCGTGTAGCGCGGGGGCATGATGCCGACGACGGTGTGCGGCTCGCCGTCGAGCCGGACGGTGCGGCCGACGACGTCCGCCGCGCCGCCGAACGCCGCCTGCCAGAGCGCGTGGCCGATCACCGCCACGCGCGGGGCGCCGGGGCGCTCGTCGTCGGCGACGAGGCTGCGCCCGACCCGCGCGCCGGTGCGGGTCATGTCCATGCCGCTGACCGTGGTCTCGATCACCTGCACGTGCTCGGTGGCGTCGGCGAACCCCAGCGTCGCGGCGCGCGAGCGGAACGCCCCGCTGCCGGCGAGCAGGTCCGCGGTCGCGGCCTGCAGGTCGAGGTAGTCGCGGCCGGCGAACTGGAGGGTGGTGATGCGCCGCTCCGGCAGCTCCTGCCGCAGCACGATGAAGTTGCGGCTGTTCGGGTAGGGGAACGGGTCGAGCATCACGTCGCGCACGAGCGTGGCGAGCGTGCCGGCGAGGCCGCAGGCGAGGCCGAGGAGCAGGACGCTGGACAGCGCGAAGAACCGCCGCCGGGCGAGGCGGCGCAGGGCGAACTTCAGCTCGGAGAGCATGGCGGAAGGCGGGGGAAGGGGTGCAGGCGGGCGGTCACTCCGTCCGCAGGGCGACGAGCGGGTCCACGCGCGCGGCGCGCCGGGCGGGCGCGAGGCAGGCCGCCGCGCAGGCGGCGCCGAGCGCGAGGACGGTCGCGCCGTACGAGACCGGGTCCACGGCGGAGACCCCGAACAGCAGGTGGGCGACGAGCCGCGACGAGACGAACGCGAGGGCCGTGCCGGCCAGCAGGCCGGGCAGCGTCATGCGCAGCGCGTCCCGCGCCACGAGGCGCGCGACCGCCGCCGGCGGGGCGCCGAGGGCGAGGCGGACGCCGAACTCCGGCGTGCGGCCCGCCACGGCGAAGGCGAGGACGGCGTAGACCCCGGTCAGGCAGAGCACGACCGCGAGGCCGGCGAAGGCGAGCACGAGCGCGAGGCCGAAGCGGGTCTGCCAGGCGCTGTCGGCGTAGAACTGCGCGGTCTGGTGGTAGCCGTAGGCGGCGTTGATCGGGTCCACCGCCGCGACCGCGCGGTCGATGTCGTCCTTGGTCACCGTCTGCGTCCCGCGCAGCCGCACGACGAGCGCGACGTCGTTGAGCCCGCCCTGCAGGAACGGCAGGTAGAAGATCTCGATCGGCCGGGGCTGCGGGCCGTGGCTGAGCACGTCGGCGGCCACGCCCACGACGGTCCACCACTCGTCCCCCGTGTTCTCGATGCGCACGCGCTTCCCGACCGGGTCCTGGCCGGGCCAGTGCTTCGCGGCGAGGCTCTCGCTGACGACGGCGACGCGCGGGGTGTCGGCCCGGTCGTCCGGCGACAGCCAGCGGCCGGCCAGCAGGCGCAGCTGCCAGGTCTCGCGGAGGGCGGGGGAGGTGAAGTAGCGGGCGGCGCGCTTGGGCGACTCGGCGGTCGTGAGCCCGTCGCCCTCCTGCGTGAAGTTGAAGTAGCCGGACCCGGGCACGACGTAGCCCCAGTCGTGGTAGGCGACGTCCGCGACCTGCGGCAGCCGGCGCAGCCGCTCGCCGACCTGGTCGAAGAACCGCGCGCGGGCCCCGCGGTCCTGGTACTTCTCGCCGCGCGTGCCGAGGCGGGCGCCGACGAGCCGCTCGGCCGGGACGCCGCGGTCCACCTCCTGGACCGACCGGTAGCTGCGCACGAGCTGCACCGCGGTGATGAGCAGGGCGAGGGCGACCGCGACCTGGAGCGAGACGAGCAGGCGGGTGGCGGCGCCGCCGCTGGCCGAGCCGAGCTGCCGGGAGCCGTCGCGCAGCGTGGACTCGAGCGGAAGCCGGCGGGCCTGCGCGAGGGGGACGAGGGCGAAGACGGCGGCGATGACGACGGCGAGGCCGAGGGAGCCGAAGCTGGCGGCGCGGACGAAGAGTCTTGG
>CAYWTK010000033.1:0-29517 GCA_964460895.1 uncultured Opitutaceae bacterium | reverse complement strand
CGCGTGCCCTTCGGCACCTACAACGTCACCAACCCCGGCCACGTCACCACCCGCGAGGTCGTGGACCTCATCCGGAAGGCCGGCGTCTCGACGAAGGAATTCCGCTTCTTCCGCGACGAATCGGAATTCATGGCGAAGGCGGCCAAGACCCCGCGGTCGAACTGCGTGATGGATTCCTCGAAGCTCGCGGCGGTCGGCATCGCGCTGACCGAGGTGCACGCGGCCGTCGAACGCGACCTCCGGCGCTGGCGAAGCGCCGGCGCCCGTTGAGGTCCGAGGTTCAGGCCTGAGCCATTGACCAAAGAAATCGCCGCATCGCCCCACTCGCCGCCCCCTCAACTTCGACCTCCGACCTGAACCGATTTTCAGAATGAAGATCTTGATCACCGGCGGCGCCGGATTCATCGGCTCCAACCTCGTCCGTCTCCTCGTCACCACGACCGAGCACACGGTGCTCAACGTCGACAAGCTCACGTACGCCGGCAACCGGCACTCGCTCGACGACCTCGCCGCCCACCCGCGGTACCGGTTCGCGCAGGCCGACATCGGCGACGCCGCCGCGATGGCCGGGCTCTTCGCCGAGTTCGCGCCCGACTGGGTCCTGCACCTCGCGGCCGAGAGCCACGTGGACCGCTCGATCGACGGGCCGGGCGCGTTCATCCAGACGAACGTCGTCGGCACGTTCACGCTGCTCCAGGCCGCCCGCGGCCATTTCGAGAAGCTCGCCGGCGCCGCCAAGGAGCGCTTCCGCTTCCTCCACGTCTCGACCGACGAGGTCTACGGCTCGCTCGGCGCGGACGGCCTCTTCACCGAGGAGACGCCCTACGACCCGCACTCGCCCTACTCCGCCTCGAAGGCCGCCTCCGACCACCTCGCGCGCGCCTGGGCCGACACGTACGGGCTGCCCGTCCTCGTGACGAACTGCTCGAACAACTACGGGCCCTACCAGTTCCCCGAGAAGCTCATCCCGGTCGTCATCCTCAAGGCCCTGCGCGGCGACCCGATCCCCGTCTACGGCAAGGGCGAGAACGTGCGCGACTGGCTCTACGTGGGCGACCACGCCGAGGCGCTGCACACCGTCGTCGCCCGCGGCCGACCCGGCCAGACCTACAACATCGGCGGCAACAACGAGCGCCGGAACATCGACCTGGTCCGCCTCCTCTGCGGCCTCCTCGACGAGCTCCGCCCGCGCGCCGACGGGAAGCGCTACGAGGAGCAGATCGCCTTCGTCGCCGACCGTCCGGGCCACGACCTCCGCTACGCGATCGACGCCGCGAAGATCCGGCGCGAGCTCGGTTGGACGCCCAAGCAGGACCACACCTCCGGCTTCCGCCAGACCGTCCAATGGTACCTCGACAACCGCCCCTGGTGGCAGTCCATCCTCGACGGCTCGTACAAGCTCGAGAGATTGGGTCAGGGGTGATTGGTTATGGGCGATGGGTTTCGCGAACTCCGCGTCTGGCAGCTGGCCAAGGACCTTGCCGTCGCGATTTATCGCATCACGGCAACCGGCCCGCTTGCGCGGGATCTCGGACTGCGCGACCAGATGCGCCGCGCCGCGGTCAGCATCCCTTCGAACATCGCGGAAGGAGACGAGCGCGACACGAACAAGGACTCCGTCCGATTCCTTTACATCGCCAAGGGATCTCTCGCCGAGCTCCGGAGCCAACTCGAGATTGCGCATGACGTCGGTCTCCTATCCTCGGAACCATACACCATGCTGGAAGCGAAGTGCGCCGTGCTAGGCCGCATGCTCGGCGCCCTGATTAAGACCCGCTCCGCCACCCCTCACCCATGACCCATCACCCCGCACCCCCTCGGAGAAAGGGCATCGTCCTCGCCGGCGGCTCCGGCACGCGCCTTTACCCGCTGACCATCGCCGTCTCGAAGCAGCTCATGCCGGTGTACGACAAGCCGATGGTCTATTACCCGATCTCGGTGCTGATGCTCGCCGGCATCCGCGAGATCCTCGTCATCTCGACGCCCCAGGACCTCCCCCTCTTCCGCAAGCTGCTCGGCGACGGCGCGAACCTCGGGCTGAGCTTCTCCTACGCCGAGCAGCCGAGCCCCGACGGCCTCGCCCAGGCCTTCCACATCGCGGCCGACACGGGCTTCCTGACGGGCCGGGAGACGTCGGCGCTGGTGCTCGGCGACAACCTCTTCTACGGCGCCGACTTCGTGGCCTCGCTGGACCACGCCACCCGGCGCGCGGCGGGCGCGACCATCTTCGGCTACCACGTCGCCAACCCCACCGCCTACGGCGTGGTCGAGTTCGCGACCGACGGACGCGTCGTCTCGCTCGAGGAGAAGCCGAAGCAGCCGAAGTCCAACTACGCCGTCCCGGGACTCTACTTCTACGACGAGGAGGTCGTGCCGCTCGCGCGCGGCCTGAAGCCCTCCGCCCGCGGCGAGCTCGAGATCACCGACCTCAACCGCCTCTACCTCGAGCGCGGCCGCCTCCAGGTCGAGCTCTTCGGCCGCGGCACGGCCTGGCTCGACACCGGCACGCACGACTCGCTCATGCAGGCCGCGCAGTTCGTCGAGGTCCTCGAGAACCGCACCGGCCTGAAGATCGCCTGCCTCGAGGAGATCGCCTTCAAGAAGGGCTGGATCGACCGCGCCGGCCTCGAGGCCAACATCCGGAGGCTGGGCAAGTCCTCCTACGGGGAATACCTGCGGCGCCTGCTCGGCTGAGGGAGGTGGTCGTGCGCCTCGCCGAGATCCGCCGCCCGTCGCCGCTCCGGCTGGGTCTCGAGCTGGCCGCCTTGGCCGTGGTGGCCTGGCTGGCGGTCGCCGCGCTCTTCGGACGCTGGGAGTGGCGGGACTGGCAGGAGCCGCACTGGCTGGAAGGGGATCCGCTGGAGGTCTACGCCCGCGTCGTCGCGGCCGGGTCCGAGACCCCGGACGGCGGCTCGCCGCTCGACCGGCCGCCGCGCCTCGGCGCGCCGTTCGGCGCGGACTGGACCGGTTACGTCACCCCCGACCGGCTGGTCTTCCGCCTGACGGGTCTGCTCGCGCGCGAGGTCGGCGTGGTGGCCGCGGTCCAGCTCATGGCCGCCGTCGTGTTCGTGCTCAACGCGCTCTCGTTCCACCTCTGCGCGCGCCGGCTCGGCCGGCGCTGGGAGTGGGCGGCGGCGCTCGCGCTCGCGTTCGCATTCGCCGGTTCGAACGTCCGCTGGGGCGTCACACTCAGCCTCGGCCAGACGTTCACGCTGCCGCCCCTGGTGCTGCTGTGCGCCCACGCCGCGCGCCGCGCGCCGGCGCGGGGCACGGCGGGCTGGAGCGCGCTCGGCGCCGCCCTCGGCGCGTGGCTGGGGCTCGGCAATCCCTACCTCGCGTACTTCGCCGGCGTGGTCGCGGGCGGGGCGCTCGTGCTCGCGCTCGTCCGCCGGGCCGGGACGCGGCGCCTGGCGCCGCTCGCCGCCTTCCTCGTCGTCCTGTCGGGCGTGTTCCTCGCCGCCAACGCCCGCTACCTCCGTTCCCCCGAGGCCTCGGTGGTCGCCCGCGGCCCGGGCGACTTCTCCCGGTACGCCCTCCGGCCCGCGGAGTGGTTCGTCCCGCCCGCGGACCACCGCGTGCCGGCGCTCGCCCGGTGGGGCGAGCACTACCGGGAGACGACCCCCAACGCGGGCGAGCCCTTCTACAACTACGTCGGCGTCGCCGGCGCGGCGGGACTGCTCGCGCTGGCGGCCTCCCGGCTGCGGACCGGCCGGCGGCTGCGCCCGCGCCTCGACCCGCTGGTCGGCCTCGGCTGGATCCTGGCCTTCGGCGTGGCGGGAGGGGTGAACACGCTCGTCGCGGCCGCCGGCGTCGATTTCTTCCGCGCCGGCACCCGCATCGGCGTCTTCGCCCTGGTCTGGGCCCTCCTCCACCTCTCCGGCGCGCTGGCGCGCGCGACCCGCGCCTGGCCCCGGGCCGGCAGCGTCGCGCTCGCCGCCGCGCTGGCCGGCTTCGCCTGCTGGGAGCAGACGCCGGCCCTGGCCGACCGCCGCGGGCCCGAGCGCAACCACGCGCGCTGGGAGGCGTACCGCGACTTCACCGCCCGGCTCGAGCGGGCGCTGCCGGCCGGGGCCCAGGTCTTCCAGCTGCCGGCGATGCGCTTCCCGGAGGCGGGACGTACGGTCGACCTCGCCGACTACAAGCACTTCCTCCCCTACCTGACGTCGCGCACGCTCGCGTTCTCCTACGGGCACCTCGCCTCGTCGCGCGAACACCGCTGGGTCCGCCGCGTCCGCGCCCTCCCGCCGGCCGAGCTGGTCGCGGAACTCGAGCGCACGGGCTTCGAGGCCCTCTGGATCGACCGCCGCGGCTTCGCCGAGGGCGCGCGGACCCTGGTCGCCGCGCTCCGCGCGATGGGCCGCGAGGAGATCGCCGCGCCCGCGTCGCTGCCCGTCGTCGTCTTCCGCCTGCGGCCGGCGGACCCGGCCGTCCTTCCCGACCGCGACGACCCGCGGCTCGCGGACCCGTGGGACGACCGCGAGCCCCGGCAGGGCGCGGTCGACCTCCTCGCGCCGTCGGGTTGGTGGCCGGCCGAGCGCGCCGAGGGCCGCCACTGGCGCTGGTCGCCCGGCAGCGCGACGCTCGACCTCTGGAACGGGGCGACCGCCGCCCGCGCGACGCTGGAGTTCGGCGTCATGGGCTGGAACGGCACCTCGCTGCGCCTCCGGGTCGGCGGCGCGGAGCGGTGGTCGGCACCGCTCCGCAACGGTCCGGCCCGCCGCCACCGCGTCGAGGTCGACCTGCGTCCCGGCCTCACGCGCCTGGAATGGGAACTGGACGGGCGCCCGGTGCAGCTGAAGGATGCGCGCGACCGCCGCCTCCTCGGGTTCGCCCTGGAGAACGTGACGGTGACCCTCCCCTGACCCGATGTTCCTCGAACCCGAGCCGTCCCCGGCCGACGCGCGCGCCCGCCTCGCGCGACGCCAGCGCTTCGCCGGGCTCTTCGCCGACGAGACCGACCCCGAGTCGCACTGGATCCGCGAGGAGGCCACGCTGCTGCTCCCGCCCCTGCGGGAGAAGGGCGAGTTGGTGGTCGAGGGCACGGTCCTGGCGCCGCCGGCCGGCGACCGCACCGCCGGCGGGACCGTGGGACTCGACGTCCACCTCGACGGCCGACCGGCCGCCGGCGGCCCGCTGGCCCCGGGCCCCTTCGCCCTGCGCCTGCCGCTGCCCGGCGGCGCGCCGCCGGGCGGACACCGGCTGACCCTCGCCCTGCGCGGCGTGGCGCTCGGCAACGGCCTGGCCTGGCTCGGACGCGTCACGGGCCTGCCCTTCCTGCAGAAGTGGCGCCGCCAGGCCCGCAACCGGCGGGTGCGCATCCGCCGCGTGACGTTCGACGGGGAGGCGCTGTTCGACTTCGCCCACCGCGCCTCGCCCTGGAACCGGGCCTTCGCCCGGCGCCGGCTCGAGGTGGGGCTCAACCTCGTCGGCTACTTCCGCGCCGACCTCGGCATCGGCGAATCCGTCCGCTGCGCCGCCCGGGCCGCGGAGGCCGCCGGACTGCCGCACGCGCTCGTGGACCTGCGCCTGCCGTGCAAGAACCCGATGACCGACGCGACCTTCGCCGACCGGCTGCGTCCCGACAACCCGTACCCGGTCAACGTCGTGCACGTCGACGCGCCCGGCATGCGCGACCTTGAGCACCACCACGGCGCCGCGTTCCTCCGCGGCAAGCACACGGTCGGCTACTGGGCCTGGGAGCTGCCGGAGTTTCCCGACGCGTGGGTCGGCTACGCGGACCACTGCCAGGAGGTGTGGACGCCCTCGGACTTCGTGACGCGCGCCGTGGCCGAGAAGCTCCCGGTGCCCGTGCTGACGATGCCGCACGCCATCGCCTTCGACCCGCCCGCGGGCGACCTGCGGGGCCGCTTCGGCCTGCCGCGCGACCGGTTCCTCTTCCTCTTCCTCTACGACCTGAACTCCTACTCCGCGCGCAAGAATCCCGGCGCGGTGCTCGAGGCCTTCCGCCGCTCCGGGCTCGCCGGCCGCGAGGCCGCCCTCGTCGTGAAGGTGCACAACGTCGCGGGCAACGAGGGCGACTACGCGCGCCTCCTGGAGGAGGCCGCGGCGCTGCCGGGCACGACGGTGCTCGACCGGACCCTGCCGCGCGCCGACGTGTACGCGCTCGAGGCGGCGTGCGACTGCTTCGTCTCGCTCCACCGCTCGGAGGGCTTCGGTCTCGCGGTCGCGGAGTCCATGTACCTCGGCAAGCCGGTCATCTCCACCGACTGGTCCGCGACCGCGGAGTACGTCACGGCCGCGAACGGCCTGCCGGTCCGCTGCCGGACCGTGACTCTCGACCGCCACCACGGCCCCTACGCGAAGGGCCAGGTCTGGGCCGATCCGGACCTCGACCACGCCGCGGCGCAGATGCGCCGCGTCGCCACCGACCCGGCCCTCGCCGGCGCGCTCGGCGCCGCCGCGGCCGCCACCATCCGCGAGCGCTTCTCGCCGGCGGCCGTCGGGGCCCGCTACCGGCGGCGGCTCGAGGCCATCGCCGGCTGGTGACGCCCGTGCAGGCCTCGTTCATCATCCCGCTGTACAACGGCCTCGCCCTCTCGCGCGAGTGCCTGCGCACGCTCGCCGCCACGCTGCCCGCCGGCCTCGACCACGAGGTGGTGCTCGTGGACGACGGTTCGACCGACGGCACCCGCGACTGGCTGGCGACGCTCGGTCCGCCCTGCCGGGTGCTCCTCAACGAGGCCAACGCCGGCTTCGCCCGCACCTGCAACCGCGGCGCCGAGGCCGCCCGCGGCGAGCTCCTGTTCTTCCTCAACAACGACCTCGAGCTGCTGCCGGGCTGGTACGAGCCGATGGCCGCGCTCGCCCGGCGGCCCGACGCGGGCCTCGTCGGCAACGTGCAGCGCCACGCGCGCACCGGGGAGCTGGACCACACGGGCGTGCGCCTCGACCGCCGCGCCAAGCCCGGGCACGCGCGGGCCCGCTGGCCGTCGGCCATCCTGCCGCGGGGACTGATCCTCGGGCCCTGGGCGTCCCGCCGGGTGCCGGCGGTGACGGGCGCGTGCTTCGCGGTCCGACGCGCGACCTGGCGGGAGCTCGGCGGCTTCGACCCCGCCTTCATCAACGGCGGCGAGGACCTCGACCTCTGCTTCCGCGCGCTCGCCGCGGGCCGGCGCAACCGCGTGGCGCTGCGCAGCGTGGTCCGGCACCACGTCAGCCAAGCGCCGGGGCGGAAGCGGCACGACGAGCGCAACTCCTTCCTCCTCACGGCCCGCTGGCGCGGGACGCTCGTCCGCCTCGCGGCCCGCGCCTGCAGCGCGAACTACCTCGACGAGCACTGGGAGGAGCCGCGGGATTTCCCCGAACCCGCCGAGGCCTTCCGCACGTTCCTCTACCGCCTCCACCTCTGGCCGACGATTCCCGCCGGGGCGCGCGCCGCCGCCACGGCGGCCGTCGCCCACGAGCTGCGGCGCTGGAACGGGCTCTTCCCCGCCGAGGCCGCGCCGGTCGAGCCCCCGCCGGCCCCGCCGCCGCGCGTCCGCCGACCGCGGCTCTGACGGCTCAGCCCGCCCGCTCCACCGTCCGCACGACGGCCTGGGGCCGGCCGCTCACGGTGAGGAACATCCGACCGATGTACTCGCCGATCAGTCCGAGCATCACCAGCTGCGTGCCGGAGAAGACGAGCAGCGCGCCCATCAGCGAGCCCCACCCGAGCTCGGGGCCCTGTCCGGTCAGGCGCAGGTAGAAGACCACCGCGAGTCCGGCCAGGCCCGCGGCCGCCATCATCAGGCCGAGCAGCGTGGCGATGCGGAGCGGCATCACGCTGAAATTGACGAAGGTGCTGAGCCAGAGGCGCAGCAGGCGCCGGAGCGTGTAGCCGCTGCGGCCCGCCTGGCGTTCGCGGTGCTCGACCGTCAGCGAGCCGATCGCCTGCGTCGTCTGCAGCAGCAGGCCGTCGATGTAGGGGAACGGACCCGCGTGCGCCGCGACCGCCCGCGCGGCGAACGCGCTCACGCAGCGGAAGCTCGAGAGGTAGAAGCCCCGCGGCTTGTCCAGGACGTAGTCGGTCACCCGGTTGGTGAACCAGCTGCCGAGGTTGCGGAGGAACGAGTGCTCCTTGCGCGCGTAGTGCCCGTAGACGACGTCGAGCCGCCCGTCGCGCGCCATCCGCCAGAGCCGGACGGCCTCGGCGGGCGGATTCTGGCCGTCGTCGTCGAGGTTCACCACGTACGCGCCCCGCGCGTGGCGGTAGCCGGTGAGGACGGCGTTGTGTTCGCCGAAGTTGCGCGCGTGCTCGACGTAGGTCACGGGCACGCGCGCGGTCCGCAGCAGCTCGCGGCAGGCCGCCGCCGTGCCGTCGCGGCTGCCGTCGTTGACCAGCACGACCTCGTGTCCGCCCTCCACCGCCAGCCCCTCGATTTCCCGCACGAGCGGACCGATGGTCTCGGCGCTGTGATAGAGCGGGATGACGAACGAGAGCGCGGGCCGCGCGGAGTCTTCCATGGGGCCCCGGGAAGGCACCACGCGGGGCCCGCCATGTCAACGCCCCGGACCGGCCGCGACCCGCCGGGAGGCCGGTCCGGCCCGCGCCGCTCAGAGGTAGTGCGGCAGCTCGGCGCGGTAGAACTCCACCGTGCGCTCGACCGCCGCGCAGATGCCCGTGCGCGGACGCCAGCCGAGGCGCCGGCGGATGAGGCCGTCGTCGGCGTAGTAGTCGCCGATGTCGATCTTGCGGCGGTCCGCCGGGAACGCCCGCACGACGAAGCGGCCGCCGCCGGCCGCGGCGACGACCAGCCCGGCGAGTTCCCGCAGCGCGATCCGGCCCGCGCCGCCGAGGTTGAACACCCCGCCGACGGCCGCCGGACGCGCGGCGGCGAGCAGCAGGGCCTCGACGCAGTCGTCCACGTAGGTGAAGTCGCGCAGCTGCTCCCCGCCCCAGACCTCGATCGGCTCGCCGCTCAGGACCCGGCGGATCCACACGCCGAGGAACGTCTGCCGGGCGTCCTTCACCCGCATGCGGGGGCCGATCGTGTTCGTCAGGCGGAGCACGGTGCTGCGGACGCCGTGCACCTCGCTGTAGAGGAGGTGGTACTGCTCGCCCGCGAGCTTGTTGATCCCGTTCACGTCCACCGGACGCAGCGGGTGGCGCTCGTCCACCGGCAGGTACTCGGGCCGGCCGTAGATCTGCCGCGTGCTGGCGAAGACGATCCGGATGCCCGGGTTGTGCCGGCGGCACGCCTCGAGGATCGACAGCTGGGCCCGGCAGTTGATCTCCAGGTCCGTCGCGGGATCCGCCATCGAATCCATGTGGCTCGTCTGGCCCGCGAGGTTGAAGAGGAAGTCCTGCCCGCGGACCAGGCCCGGCAGGCGCCGCTCGTCCCGCACGTCGCCGATCCGCACCCGCACGGCGCGCCCGAGCCCGGCGAGGTTCCGGCGGTTGCCCCCGTACTCGGGGATGAGCGCGTCGAGCACCGTGACCCGCGCCCCGAGGGCCACCAGCGCGCGCACGAGGTTCGAGCCGATGAAGCCGAGTCCGCCCGTGACGAGCACGCGCCGGTCCCGGAAGGTCCGTCCGAACGAGGGCGCGCGCCCGCTCATGCGGCGCCCCTCCGGCCGACGACGAAGACGGAGCTGCCCGCCGGCGACGCGACGCCGGCGCGCATCCAGGCGAATTCGAGGGCGGCCATCGCGGCGAACATCGCCTCCACCGGCGCGGGATACAAGCGGACATCGCTCGTCGCGGCGGCGGGGGGCGCGAGCTTCCGCCGGGCCCAGATCAGCGGGAGCGCCGGCAGGTTGGCGTAGCTCGCGAACTCCACCGCGAGCCCCGCGCCGGCGACGAGCGCCGCCAGCTCCGGCCGCGTGTAGCGGTGCCGCGTCTCGCAGGTGTCGTCGTGGTACGACCACAGCCAGCGGTAGGCGGGCACGTTCACGAGGACGAGCCCGCCCGGGCGGACGACGCGCGCGAACTCCCGCAGCGCGGCCGCGCCGTCCTCCACCTGGCAGACGACGTCGGCCGACACCACCGCGTCGAACGACGCGGCGGCGAAAGGCAGGGCGGTGACCGAGCCCTCGACGACCTCCGCGTCCGTCCGCGCGCGCGCGAGCGCGCAGGCGCGCGGCGAGAAGTCCAGCCCGGTCAGCCGCGCCCGCGGGAAGGCCGCGCGGAGGTCGCGGAGCAGACCGCCGGTCCCGCACCCGGCGTCGAGCAGCCGCGCGTCCCCGGACGCGGCGACGCCCCCGCGGGCGAGGAAGTGCGCGACCCGGCGGTTGAGCGCGCGGAAGTACCACATCCGGTCCTCGACCTCGGCGAGCTTGCGGTATTCGTCGGCCTGCATGGGCCGCAGCAAACCACCGCAGCCGCCCCGGGCGGGCGAGGAAATTCGCCCGCCGCGCCGCCGCGCGCGGAACCCCTTGCCTCGTCCGGGTGGCCTGCCATGAAGCGCCCCGTGAACGCGCCCGCCCCCGCTCCGCCGCCGCCCGCGCGGCCGCTGCTGCCCGCCGGGGTGCGCTACGGGGTGTCGCTCGGCCTGCTCGGCTGGGTCGCGAGCGAGATGCCGTGGGGCGACCTGCGCGGGCTCGGGGTCCTCGACTTCCGCTACGCCGCGGCGGCGGTCCTCGCCGCGGGCCTCGCGTACCCGCTGCAGGCCTGGCGCTGGCAGCGCCTGCTCGCCGCGCAGGGCGTGCCCCTGTCCCCGGGCCGGACGCACGCGCTCTTCTGGCTCGGCAGCTTCTACAACTCGTTCCTTCCGGGCGGCATCGCCGGGGACGGCGTGCGCGTGGCCGCGGTCTGGCGCGAGTTCCCGGACCACGCCGCCGGCGCGGTGGCCAGCGTGGCCGCCGACCGGCTGATCGGGCTCGGCGCGCTGCTCGCGCTGGCCGTCCTCGCCCTCGGCGGCCAGCTCGCCGCCGGCGGGAGCACGAGCGGCGAGCTCGAGCTGCTCCTCTACGCGAGCGCGTCGGCGCTCGTGCTCGTGGCCGCCGGGGCGCTGGCCGCCGCCCAGGGCCGCAGGTGGGAGCGACTCGCCGCGCGCGCGATCGGACCGGAACGGGCGGCCGCGCTGCGCGCCGCCGCGGCCGCGCTCGCCGCCGACCATCCCACCCTGCTCGCGGCGACGGGCCTCAGCGTCGCGGTCTGGCTGCTGGACTTCGCCGCGCTCTGGCTGCTCGCCCAGGCCGTCGGACTCTCCGCCGGCGCGCTGCCGCTGGCCGTCGCCGCCGCCGCCGCCTACGTCGCCGCCGCGCTGCCGATCAGCATCGGCGGCCACGGCGTGCGCGAGGGCGCGCTCGTGCTCGTGCTCGGCTGGCTCGGCCTCGGCGCCGGCGAGCCGGGGCGCGTGCTCCTCCTCGCGCTCGCGTTCTGGTGCGTCAACGCCGGCTGGGGCGCGGCCGGGGCGTTCGCCCT
The DNA here is from genome assembly GCA_964460895.1 of uncultured Opitutaceae bacterium. Taxonomy (GTDB): domain Bacteria; phylum Verrucomicrobiota; class Verrucomicrobiia; order Opitutales; family Opitutaceae; genus Didemnitutus. The sequence goes on along the minus strand of CAYWTK010000033.1, from coordinate 18,152 downwards.
CCTCGCCCGCGGCGGACCGCGCGGCCGCTGAGCGGGCCGCGGCTCAGCGGGTCGGACCTTCGGCGCGCGCCTGGATGTCCAGCCGCAGGTCGTGGATGCAGAAGGCGAGGCGGCGGGGATCCGGGGGCACCGGGGCGGCGGGCGCGTCCGTCCCGAAGGCGAACACGTTCTCCCCCGGCTCGAGGACGAGGTCGCCCAGCGAGGCCGTGAAGGCCTGCGCCGTCGTCGCCGCCGTGCCCCACCGGGCGACGCCGTTGAGCCGCAGCTCGAATCCGCGCGGCTGCGCGACGGTCAGTCCGAACCTCAGCCGCGCGCGGACGGGGAAGTCGTGCGGGTTGCGCACGGTGAGCGTCGCGGGACCGGAGGTCCACAGCCAGTAGCCGGAGTCGCCCCGCTCCGGCGCGTACCACTCCGGCGAGAACTCCCAGTGGAACGCGCGTCCCGCGGCGTTCTCCCCGAGGCCGGCGCGCGCCGCCAGGCGCAGGCCGTCGCTGAGCGGCGGCTGCAGCACGGACGGGGCGCTGACCAGCGTCAGGTTGCCCAGCACGAGGACCGGCAACCAGGCCCGCCCCGCCGGCACGAGGACGTTGAACGCCACCTGCATGGGCAGCAGCACCCGCGAGGCGGCCCCGGGATAGCCTTCCCACACGGCGTCGCCGAGCACGACCAGCAGCAGGGCGAAGGAGGCCCCGATCCGCCACCACGCCTCGCGCCACCGCGGGCGCGCGACGAGGAACACGAGCTGGACGGTCAGCGCGACCATCATGAGCAGGCTCCAGACCGGGCCCGCGAAGGCCGCCGAGGCGTCGGGCAGCGAGGCGAGGACCTCGGACCACTTGCGGCCGTAGGCGACCAGCGGCAGGTCGAAGTTCCTCGCCCCGGTGTCCGCGGGCGCGCCGACGCGCCACGCGATGTACGCCAGCCAGAGCGCGAGCGGCACCGCGACCAGCGCGCCCCGGAGGACCGCCCGGGCCCAGGCGCGCGGACCGTCCCTTCCGGCCGGCGCGAGCGCGGCGGCGCCGAGGAGGCTCGTCTCCTTGGCGAGGCCGGCGAGGCCGAGCGTCGCCGTCGCCCAGCCGGGCCGTCCCCGCTCCACCAGCAGCACCCCGAGCGCGATGAGGAGGAGGCTGGGGCCGTCGGTCAGCGCGTGGCGGACGCTCACGCAGAGCCCGAAGGAGCCGAGCACGCCGAGCCAGCGGAGGAAGTGGCCCCAGTCGCGCGGCGGGAACCAGTGGAGCAGCACGGCCGCCAATCCCAGCCACGCGATCGCGTTGAGCAGCGCGTAGGCCTCGAGGATGGCGCCCGGCTGGCCGAACCCGAGGACGTGGGCGCCCGCCGGCAGCAGGATGCGCCGCGCGCGGTACGGCAGGCTGTCGACCGCCTCGCCGAGCTGCGCGTTCCGCAGCGACGGGTCCAGCGCGATCTGGACGTAGTACTGCGCGTCGTAGCCGTCCGACGCCTTCTCCACGTAGTAGTCCAGCTGCCGCAGCTGGCTCAGTCTGGACTGCTCGAGGTGGGAACCGAAGGCGATGAGGTAGGTGAAGCCCTTGCCCGGAAGGTAGAACTGCAGGAACGTCGCCACGAAGAGGACCACCACGAGCCCGTACGCGGCGGCGACCGCCGGCGACCATCCCCGACGCCGGCACCACTCGAGCGCCTGCCGCACCCCCGCGGTCATCGCGCGCGCGACCGCGCGCGGGCCGGCCGCGCGCGGGGGGTTTGGAGTTGAGCCATTTTCGGAAACAATGGCAGCGTCCTTCCCCCGACAACGCAAAAGAATGCGCGCGCCGAACCCAGCCCAGCCGAGCCCCGCGGGAGTCGCCGCCCGGTGGCGAGTGCTGCTGGCGGCGGCGCTCGCCGCCTATGCGGTCTTCTGCTGGAGCCACACGATCGCGGTTCCGGGCGGGTCGGATTCGTCCGGCTACCTCAACCTCGCCCGCGACCTCGCCTCCGGCCGGCTGGTCCATTCCGCGCCCGACCTGCCGGGGCTCGGTCCGGACCCGCGCCCCGCCTTCGCGCAGGTGCCGCTCGGCTACGTCCCGACCGACGAGGGCCGCCGGCTGGTGCCCAGCTACCCGCCCGGCCTGCCGCTGCTGTTCGCGGCCGCCGCGACGGTCCTCGGCTGGACGCACGGGCCCCCGCTGGTGCTCGTGCTGCACGCGGTCGCGGGCGTCGTCCTCACGTGGCTCGCCGCCCGGCAGGCCGGGCTCGGCCGCGCGGCGGCCGCGCTCGCCGCCGGCGCGGTCGGGGCGAGTCCGGTGTTCGTGCTGTTCGCGCTGCAGGCGATGAGTGACGTGCCCGCGCTCGCGTGGTGCGCCGCGGCGCTCTGGTTCGCCGGACGCGGCACCACCGGAGGCGCGGCGGCCGCCGGCGCCGCGGCCGGCATGGCCGTGCTGGTGCGCCCGACCAACGCGCTCGTGCTGCTGCCGGTCCTCGTCGCCCTCGGCTGGTCGCCGCGCCGCTGGCTGGCGCTCGCCGCCGGCGGACTCCCGGCCCTCGCGTTCCTCCTCGCCTTCAACCGCACCGCCTACGGCTCGCCCTTCGCCACCGGCTACGGCGCGATCGGCGGGCTCTTCGGCTGGGAGTGGGTGCCGGCGACGCTGGTCCATTACGCGCGCTGGCTGCCCGCGCTGCTCTCGCCCCTGGTCCTGCTGGCGCTCGCCGCGCCCGCGGCCTTCCGCGCGGCGCCGCGCGCCGTGGCGACGCACGGCCTCTGGGTCCTGCTCGGCCTCGGGCTCTACGCCGCCTATTTCCACACGCACGAGGTCTGGTGGTACCTCCGCTTCGCGCTGCCGGTGTTCCCCTCGCTCGCGATCCTCGCCGGCCTCGCGGGGGAGCACCTGCTGCGCGCGCGGCCCCCGGGCCTCCGCCGGGCCGCCGCGGCCGGCGCCGCGCTCGCGGTCGCGGGCGGCGCGTGGTTCTGGAACGCGCGCTTCGCCCCGCACCGGGCGCCGCGCGGCGAACTCGTCTACGTCGAGGCGGTCCGCCTGGCCCGCGACCACGTGCCGCCCGGGTCGGTCCTGGTCGCGATGCAGGCGAGCGGCGCGCTCCGCCACGCCCTGCCCCACCGGCTCGTCCGTTGGGACACGCTCGACGGACAATGGCCGCGGTACGCGGCCGCCGCCACGGCCGGCGGGGGAACGGTGCACGCCCTCCTCCTCCACTTCGAGGAGGAGCCGGCGCTGGGCCGGGCGATCCGCGGCGACTGGACCCTCGTCGCGCGCGCCGGCGACGTCGCCCTCTGGCGGCTGCGCGCCGTCGACCGGACGCCCTGACCGATGCTCCTCGACGTCACGCACACGTCCCACACCCGCGCGCGGACCGGCATCCAGCGCGTCTGCCGGGCCCTGGCCGCCGAGCTCGCCCGGCTCGGGCCGCTGACGCCGGTCTGCCACGATCCCCACGAGCGCGCCTGGCGGCCGCTCGACCGCTCGGAACGCGCGGTGCTCGCGGGCCGCGCCGGCGCCGGCGGCGACCGCGGGGCGCGGTGGCCGCTCGCCCGCCGGGTGCTCGGCCCGCTGCGGCGCCTCGCCGGCCGTCGGCCCCCGCCGGCGGGAGACTCCCTCCTCTGTCCCGAGCTGTTCTCCGCGCGCGCCGGCGCGCACCTGCCCGAACTCTTCGCCCGCATCCGCGGGCCGCGCGCCGCGGTGTTCCACGACGCCATCGGCCTGAAGTACCCCGAACTCACGCCCGGGCCCACCGTGGCGCGGCTGCCCGGCTACCTGCGGGAGCTCGCGGCGTTCGACGGCGTGGCCGCCGTGTCGGAGGATTCGGCGGCCAGCCTGCGCGACTACTGGGCCTGGGCCGGTCTGGGGGACGTCCCGCCGGTCGTGACCATTCCCCTCGGCGTCGACCCCGCGCCGGCCGGTCCGGCGGCGCCGCCGGCCGCGCCGCCGCGCGTGCTCTGCGTCGCCACGCTGGAGGGCCGCAAGAACCACGTCGCCCTCCTCGACGCCGCGGAGCGGCTGTGGACGGAGGGCCTCCGCTTCGAGCTGGAGCTCGTCGGGATGCCGCGGCCCGAGACGGGCGCGGCCGCGCTCGCGCGCCTGCGCGCGCTGCGGACGGCGGGACGCCCGGTCGTGCACCACGGCGCCGTCGACGACGACGCCCTGCACGCCGCCTACGCGCGCTGCGCGTTCACGGTCTACCCGTCGCTCCACGAGGGCTTCGGGCTGCCGGTGCTCGAGAGCCTGCGGCACGGACGTCCCTGCGTCTGCGCCCCGGCCGGCGCCCTCGCCGAGACGGCGCGCGGGGGCGGCGTCGCGCTCGTCCCCCGGCCCGACGCGGCCGAGTTCGCGGAAGCGATGCGCCGGCTCCTGCGCGAGCCCGCCGCGCTCGCCGCCCTCGCCGCCGAGGCGCGGGGCCGTCCGTTCCGGAGCTGGACCGACTACGCCGCCGACCTGCGCGCGTGGCTCGGCGGCCTGCGCCGCCGCGCCTGAGCGGCGGGGCTTTGCGGTTGCCAAGGGTGGGGATTCGCCGCGTAGTCCCGGCGAACTTCCATGGCCCTCTCCCTGTTCACCAAGACCAAGAAGGCGATCGTCGAGCGCGCCAAGGACGACTACGCGACGAAGATCCGGCTGAAGTACAAGCCGTACTACCACGCGATGGACGCGCAGCAGGGGACCCATGTCCGCCTGCAGGGCCGGGACATGGTGATGCTCTCGAGCAACGACTACCTCGGGCTCTCGTTCCACCCGAAGGTGATCGAGGCGGCCGGGGAGGGCGCGCGCCGCTGGGGCAGCAGCACGACCGGCGCGCGCATCTCCAACGGCTCCCGCGCCTACCACACCGAGCTGGAGGAGAAGCTGGCCGCGTTCCTCGGGCGCGAGGCCTGCCACATCAGCGTCGCCGGCTACATCTCGTGCTGCTCCTCCGTCGCGACCTTCGCCCAGAAGGGCGACACGATCATCGCCGACAAGAACATCCACTCCTGCCTGTGGGACGGGGTGCGGCTCTCGATGGCGGCGGTCGAGCGCTTCAGCCACAACAACCCGGAGGACCTCCGCCAGGTCCTGAAGACCGTCCCCGCGAACGCCCCGAAGATGCTCGTCATCGAGGGCGTCTACTCGATGGAGGGCCACATCTGCCGCCTGCCCGAGATCGCGCAGATCGGGGAGGAGGCCGGCTGCTTCACCGTGCTCGACGACGCGCACGGCTTCGGCGTCCTCGGCCGCCAGGGCCGCGGCACGGTCGACCACTTCCAGCTGAACGACAAGGTCGACATCGTCTGCGGCGCCATGTCCAAGTCCCTCGCCAGCACCGGGGGCTTCGTCGCCGGGTCGCGCGACCTCATCGAGTACCTGCGCACGAACTCGAAGCAGACGCTCTTCAGCGCCGCCATCAGCCCGAGCATGGCCGCCGTCGCCTCCGCCTCGCTCGACATCATGCAGTCCGAGCCCCAGCACCTGGAGCGGCTCTGGGCCAACACCCGCCGCTACCGCGAGATGCTCAAGGGGCTCGGCCTCGACACGTGGGAGAGCGAGACGCCGGCCGTGCCGATCGTCCTCGGCTCGAAGGAGCTGGTCTACCGCTTCTGGCAGGCGCTGCTCGAGAAGGGCGTCTTCACGGTGATGTCGATCGCGCCCGCCGTGCCCCCGGGCAAGGACCTGATCCGCACCGCGGTCTCCGCGCTCCACAGCGACGAGGACCTCGAGCGCATCCACGCCGCGATGTCCTACGCGGTGAAGCGGCTCTGAGCGGGCGTCACCGCGCGCCGAGCTCGCGGAGCAGCGACTCCCCGGCCGCCGCCCAGGTCGGCAGCGGGCGCCGCGCCGCCTCCGTCCGCAGGCGCTCCGCCCACGCCCCGTCGCGCAGGACGCGGCGCAGCACCTCCGCCCACGCCGCGGCGTCGCCCGCCGGCGCGGCGGCACAGCCGCCGCCCGCGGTCAGCTCGCGCAGCACGGGCAGGTCGCTGCACACGCACGGCGCGCCGCGCCAGAGGGCCTCGACCACCGGCAGGCCGCAGCCCTCCGCCAGCGTCGGGAAGACGACGGCCCGCGCGCCGCGGTAGAGCGCGCCCAGCGCCGCGTCGCCGGCCGCGCCGTGGAACCGCAGCCGGCGCTCCCGCCGCGCCGCCGCCCGCAGCCGCCGTTCGATCGGCCCGCCGAAGTGCGGGTTGACCCGGCCGACGACGTGCAGCTCGAAGTCCTCCCCCGCCGCCCACAGCGCCTGGGCGACGTCGAGGAGGAAGCCCTGGTTCTTGCGCGGCTCGACGATGCCGACGCAGAGGAGCGACGGCCGCCCGGGCGGGAGGGCCTCCGCCCGCGCCCGCGGCGAACCGTCGAAGTCGGCCCCGAGCTCCACGCGTCCGACGACCGCGCGCACCGGCGTTCCCTGCCAGCGCCAGAAGCCGAGGAGCTCGTCCCGCGAGGCGTCCGAGATCGCCCACACGCGGTCGAAGCCGGCGAGCAGCTTGAGGTAGTCGGGGTGGCGCTGCACGCTCTGCGGCCAGGTCACGTGCGGCAGCTTCAGCGGGATCGCGTCGTGGAAGAGCGCGCCGAGCCGGCACGGGCGGGAGGCCACGAACGCGCGGAATCCCGGCCGCTCCTCGCCCGAGAAGACCTCGACCGTCAGCAGCCAGTCCTCCGGCCGGAACGCCACCGGCGTCCCCGCCTCGTCGCGGAAGCCGCCCGACCGCCAGCGCACCGGGCGCACCGCGCCGCCGAGCGCGTCGCGCAGCCGCGCGCTCACGCGCATCAGGCCCGACTTGTGCCGGGCCGCGCCCATCTTCGTGACGTCGTAGTGGATCATCGCGCCGCCTCCGCGAAGAGCGCGAGGAGGCGCGCGGTGTTCCGGCGCGCGTCGTAGTGCTCCTCCACCCAGGCCCGCGCCGCGGCGCGCAGCCGCTCGGCGAGGGCGTCGTCGTCCGCCAGCCGGCCGAGCGCGACCTGCCAGGCGAGGGGCAGGTCGACGTCGGCGACGAGCCCCGTCCTCTCCTGCTGCACCGCCTCGGTCGCGGCGGGCGACGGGGAGCTGACGACGAGGACGCCGGCCGCCATCGCCTCGGGGATGACGTTGGGCAGGCCGTCGCGGTCCCCGCTCGCCGCGACCACGCCCGTGTGGAGCAGCACGTCGGCCCAGGCCAGCTCCCGCCAGACCTCGTCGTGGGGGCGCGCCCCGAGGAAGGCGAGCCGGTCCCCGAGCCTCAGCTCCGCGGCGCGCGCCTCGAGGCCGGCGCGGAGCGGACCGTCCCCCACCCACCGCGCCTCGAACGGCAGCCCGGAATCGCGCAGGGCGGCGAGGAGGCGCAGCTGGTGGTCGTGCCCCTTCTTCTCCACGAGGCGCGCCACGGCGAGGAGCCGCAGCGGACGGCGCGGGCGCCGCAGGGGACGGCAGGGGGGGAACTCCGCGAGTCCGCGCCGGACGACGTGGACCTTGGCCGCGGGCACGCCCCGCTCGACCAGCGCCCGGCGCGCCGCCTCCGTCGAGGTCTGCACGAAGCGGGCGAGGCGCAGCTTCTCGACCAGCCACCAGTCGCCCCCGTGCTCGTAGAGGTCGTAGGCGTGGGCGCCGCAGGAGAACGGCAGGCCGAGGATGCGCCACAGCAGCCACGCCGCGGTGGCCGGCGCGCCCGCCCAGGCGCCGTGCACCAGGTCCGGAGGGTCGCGGCGGAATTCCCGGTAGAAGCAGCCGGCGAAGCCGGCGCCGAGCATGTTCTCCCAGAAGTTCAGCCACGACGGCGGCGCCCGCATCACCACGCCCTCGAAGAGGTCCCGCACGAGGCGCGGGCGGCGGAGGCAGTTCCACGGGATGGTGAGCAGGAACAGCGGCACCAGCCGCCAGAGGTTGAACGTGCGCACCGGCCGGCCGCGGAACTCGCCGCCCCCGCCGAACAGCGAGTACAGCCGGACGTCCGCCCCGTGGTCGAGCAGCGCCGCCACGTCGCGCTGCAGGAAGGCCTCCGACGTCTTGGGGAACGTCGTGAAGAGCAGCGCGATCCTGAGCGGGCGGTCCGGCATGGACGACTCGGAGGTAGCCACGAAGCGGCGCGGAGGGACACCAAAAAGGCGCCGGCGCCCGCCCGGGCTAGGCGCGTCGGGTCCCGGGCGGCGGGAAGGGACGCGGCCGCAGCCGCTCGCCCGCCACCTCCGCGCCGAGGTCCACCAGCTCGGTGATGACGGTCGTCGGGTCCTCCTCGTAGCGCAGCGCGGCGAACGCGCGCCGCAGCTCGCGGTAGTCGCGCGGCCGCTCCATCCAGCGGTCGACCAGCGCGCCGAAGTCCGCGTCGGACCGGACGATCTCCGCCGCGCCGCCGTTGCGGAAGAACTTCACCGTGAGCTGCTCCTGGGGCATGATGCCGCCGATGGCGTTGAAGACGATCGGGCAGCCGTAGTGGAGCGCCTTGGCGCACGTCGTGGTGCCGCCGCGCGTCACGATGGCGTCGCTCACCTGCAGGAGCAGGTGGACCTGCTCGGAGAAGCCGTCCACGAAGCACTCGAGCTCCGGGTGCTCCCCGCGCCAGTGCATGACCTCGTTGTACGACTCGCGGTTGCGGCCGCAGATGACGACCGCCTGCACGCGCGGGGCGTGCGGCAGGAGCCGCGCGAGCAGCGCGAGGTGGTTGTTCGCGCCGTTGCCGCCCGTGGCGAGGAAGAAGGTGAAGCGGTCGGACCGCAGCTCGAGTGTCTCCTCGAGGAACGCCCGCCGCGCGTCGCCGCGCAGCACCTGCAGGTGCGAGCGCGGCCGCATCAGGTGCCCGCGCACGCGGGTGCGCTCGCGGGGCATGCCGAGCTTGACCGCGTAGTCGCGCGCGGTGGGCGTGCGCGCGACGTAGAGGTCCGCGCTCGGCTCGACCCAGTTGACGCTGTAGCCGAAGCCGCCCGAGAACTCGCCGCAGTAGGTCGCGCACCGCACCCGGCCGTCCCCCAGCACGCGGCGGGCGAGCTGGAAGTAGCCGCGGTTGAGGCAGTCGTGCACGCTGAACACGAGGTGCGGGCGGTACTCGCGCAGGACGCCCTCGTAGTAGCGGCGCCCCCAGCGCACCGAGGAGCGGTTGAGGAGGCTCAGCAGCTCGACGCAGAGGAAGAAGGCCTGGTGCATCCAGGGCGAGCGGAGCTGGATCCAGTTGTAGAGGTCGACCCCGAGCCGGAACAGGCGGGAGGACTTCTCGAGCATCTGCTCGATGCGCACGTCCACGTCGTGCCGGTAGAGCTCGAAGCACCACTCGGCGAAGGCCTGGGCCCGGGCGTCGTGGCCGGCGCCGGTGCTGGAGGTGAGGATGAGGATGCGGACGCGCGCCATCTCAGAGGTCGAAGTAGCGGGCGATGATGCGCCGCCGGAGCGCGAGCGAGCCGAGCCGCGCGAGCAGCGGCGCGACCACGGCCTGGAACGGCCGCCCCGTGCGCACGGTCCCGCTGCGCCCGCGCGCCAGCGCGCGGCGCAGCGCGGCGGCGGCGTGGGCCGGCTCCGGGCCCGTCTCCATCAGGCGGTGGAAGGCCGCCCACACCCGCCGCTGGCGGGGGTCGACGAGCTCGGCCGGGCGCTGGACGGAGCCCTCGAAGTCGGTGCGGTAGTCGCCCGGACGGAAGTCGATGACGACCACGCCGGTGCCCTCGGTCTCGAACATCAGGCTCTCGCTCAGCGCCGAGAGCCCGGCCTTGACCGTGTTGTAGGTCGCCTGGAAGGGCATCGGGTACTCGGCGGCGAGCGACGACACGTTGACCAGCGCGCCGCGGCCCCGGGAGCGCATCGATCCCACCGCGGCGTGGGCCAGCCGGGCGGTGTTGACCAGCATGACCTCGAGCTGCCGCTGCCAGACCGCGAAGTCGGTCGCGGCGAAGTCGCCGAAGGCGCCGAAGCCCGCGTTGTTCACGACCACGTCGAAGCCGCCCGCGGCGCGGTCCGCCGCGGCGAACGCCCGCTCGGCCGCGGGGCCGTCGGCGAGTTCGAGCGCCACCGGGTGGAATCCCGGCAGCGCCGGCAGGCGCGCGGGGTCGCGGGCCGTGCCCCAGACGGCGAGGCCCTCCGCCGCCAGCATCGCCGCGAAGGCGCGGCCCAGGCCGGTGCTGGCGCCCGAGACGAAAGCGGTGCGGTAACGGCGCGAGAGGGGCGCGGCGCTCATCCGGGTCGGGCGCTCACGCGCTCCGCAGCACGAGCGCCACGTTCGCGCCGCCGAAGCCGCTGCTGTTGCTCACGACGACGTTGGGGCGGTTGGGCAGCGTCGCGCGGATGATGTTCAGGCCCTCGCAGGCGGGATCGAGCCGCGTGATGTGGGCCGAGCCGGGCATGAAGCCCTCGCGGATGGCGACCGCGCAGAAGGCCGCCTCCATCGCGCCGGCCAGCGAGAGCCCGTGCCCGGTCAGGGCCTTCGTGCTGCTGATCGCGGGACGCGTCGGCGCGTGCGCGCCGAAGATCGCCTTCAGCGCGCGCACCTCGGAGACGTCGCCGATCGGCGTGGAGGTGGCGTGCGCGTTGACGTAGTCCACCTGCTCCGGCGCGACGTCGGCCGCGCGCAGCGCGTGCCCGATCGCGATCCGCAGGCCGGCGCCGTCGGGATGGGAGATGGCGACGTTGTGGCCGTCGGAGGCCTGGCCCCACCCCGCCACCTCGCAATAGACCCGGGCGCCGCGCCGCTCGACCTCCTCCTCGCTCTCCAGCACGACGACCGTCGCGCCGCCGGTGCCGACGAAGCCGTCGCGCCCGACGTCGAAGGGCCGCGAGGCGCTCGCCGGGTCCGTCTGGACCGAGAGCGCGCGCATGCCCGCGAACGGCAGGATGCTCTCGACGTTGCCGTCCTCCGCGCCGACCACGAACATCCGTTTCTGCCGCCCGAGCGCGATCTCGTCGTAGGCGAAGCCGAGCGCGTGCGCCGAGGAGGCGCAGGCCGAGGAGAAGCCCGTCGAGGCACCCTTGATGCGGAAGTGCGAGACGAGGTTGAAGTTCACCGTGCCGGAGATCGACGCGACGATGCCGAGCGGCTGGCAGCGCATGACCCCGTGCTTGCGCATCCGCTCGAGGTAGTAGCCGAGCAGGAACGGCGACCCGCCCGACGCGGCGTAGAGGCCCGTGTGGTCGTTGGAGTAGTCGGCCTCGCCCAGCTTCGCGTCCTCGAGGGCCTGGAGCATGGCGCAGTACGCGTACACGCCGTGCGGGGCCATGCCGCGCAGGAGCTCGCGCCGGATGCTGTAGCGGGCGGGGAACAGCCAGTCCTCCGCGTCGGTGCTGTCCGTCTGGAAGTCCTTGATCGGCGCCGCGACCTTGACCGGGACGTCCGGCCGCTGGAAGGGCGGGTAGAGCACCATGCCGTGCCGCAGCTCCCGCAGGCTCTCGGTGACCGAGGCCCGGTCGTTGCCGATGCTCGTGATGAAGCCGACGCCGGTGATGTAGACTTTCCGCATGGGTCAGGACGGGGCCCCGCGACAGCCCGACCGCCGCGGGGGTCCGACCAACAGAGCGCGTTTCCGGCGCCCGGTCAACCGGGGCTTCAGGCGTTGATCGCCCGAGGCGGATTGCCGCCGTCGACCTCGCGGCCGACCGCCGGCTCCGCGGGAGCGGCCGGCGCGGCCGGCTGGGCGACCTCCTCCGCGAACGCGAAGGTCAGGGTGATCTCCTCGGCGATCGCCGCCTTCTCCTGGCCCACGCGGATCTGGCCCTCGAAGGTCGCGAGCGGCAGCTTCAGGCGCTTCGGCTTGATCGACAGGCTGAGCACGTCGCCCGGACGGCAGACGCGGTGGCAGCGCACGCCCTCGCAGGAGGTGAAGAAGATCGTCTTCGGGTCCACCGTCTTCCCGGCCTCGCCGATCTGGGCCTCGAGCAGGAAGAGGACGCCCAGCTGCCCGAGCGCCTCGAGCATGATGGACGCGGGCAGCACCGGGTTGTCCTTGAAGTGGCCCTGCAGGAAGAACTCTTGGCCGCTGATCTTGTACTTCGCGTTGGCCCCGTGGGCCGAGACCGACGCCTCGCTCAGGAACAGGAACGGAGGCTGGATCGGCATGACCGACGCGATCTGCTCGATCGGCAGGAACTTGGTCGGCTTCGGCAGGGGGAGGCCCCGCACCTTGCACTCGATGAAGGTCTTCACGTCCCCGACCGTGCGCAGGTGCCGCAACTCCTCGTTGTTGATGGACATCTGCAGGACGTCCTCCACGAGGATGACGATCTCCATCATCGTCAGCGAATCGATGCCGAGGTCCTCGATGATGCGCAGGTCGTCGTCCGCATCCTTGAGCTTCGCCCGCAGGTCGGGTTCGACGAACCGTTCGATGATGCCGAGCACGATGGCCGGCAAGTGCTCGGTATTGCCTGTCTTGCGGAACTGGGCCGCCGCCTCGTAGGTCGCCGCGGAGCATCGCTTCAGCGACTCCCGGAGATTCGCATCGTCCTCGGGAGTAAACGGTTTAAGAGGGATGCCTCCCGGACTGTTAGCGGCCTGTGCCATCGTTGAGGAATTAGGCGACCCCGGTTTGGAGTGTAAACCCCAAAATCCCCCGGAGAGCTGGCCATCCGGCCCATCCGGCGCGGAGAAATAATTCGCTGGCCCAGCGGGGACGGCGTCGGCAAGACGACTCGCCCCCATGGCGCCTTCGGTCCACCAGCGCATCGTCGCGGTCACCCACGAGTTCTTCCCCCACCGGGGCGGCATCGCGGTCTACACCGCGGAGATGGCGGCCGCGGCCGCTCGGCTCGGCTGGCCGACCACCGTCTGGGCCCCCCGCCTCCCCGCCGGGACGGCCGAACCCGCGTGGCCGTTCCAGGTCGAGCGGCTGGCGCTGGGCGGATCGCACAGCCTCCTCAACCAGGCGCGGATGGCGCGCCATCTCTGGACCCACCGGGATGGCTGGCACGACTCGCTGCTCTACGTGCCGGAGCCCGGCCCCCTGCTGTCGATGCTCGTGCTGCAGTTCTTCGACCTGCTCCCGCCGGTCCGGCTGCACCTCACCCTCCACGGCTCGGAGATCCTCCGGCTGGCGCTGCGCCCGCTCGTCCGCGCGTCGGCGCGACGCCTGTTCGCCCGGGCCGACCGCATCAGCGTCGTCAGCCGGTACGCGGAACGCCTCCTCGTCGACCTCTTCCCGTCCACCGCGGGCAAGGTGGTGCTGACCCCGGGCGCCCTGCGCGCCGGATTCGCCCCTGCGGGACCGCCGGCGCGCTCTCCGGGCGAACGGGTGGTCGTGCTCACCGTGGCCCGCATCCACCCGCGCAAGGGCCAGCTGCGTGTCGTCGAGGCCCTCCGGGCCCTCCCCTCGCCCGTGCGCGCCCGCCTCGAGTACTGGGTCGTCGGCTCCCACGGCAAGGAGGGCTACGAGCCCGCGCTCCGCGCCGCGGCGGCCGACGCGGGCTTCCCGGTGAAGTTCCTCGGGGACGTGTCCGACGAGCGGCTGCCGGAGGTGTACGCGCAGGCGGACATCTTCGCCATGACGAGCATGCCGCACCGGCTCAGCGTCGAGGGCTTCGGGCTCGTCTACCTCGAGGCGGGCGCCCACGGCCTGCCCGTCGTCGCGCATGCCATCGGCGGGGTGCCCGAGGCGGTGCTCGACGGCCAGACCGGGATCCTCGTCCGCCCCGACGACGTGGCGGGCCTCACCGCGGCGTTCGCGCGCCTCATCCAGGACGCCGACCTGCGCCGCCGGCTCGGCGACGCCGGGCGCGCGCGCGCGCTGGCCCACACGTGGGACCAGGCCGCGCTCACGCTCTTCGGCCGTCCCGAGCGCGGCGCCGACTCCCCTTCGCCGTGATCGTCTCCCGCACCCAGATCCACGTCCGCTACGCCGAGACCGACATGATGGGCGTCGTGTACCACGCCAACTACCTCGCCTGGTTCGAGGTCGGACGCACCCAGCTGCTCCGCGAGTGCGGCGTGGTCTACCGCGACCTCGAAACCCAGGGCTACCGCCTGCCCGTCGTCGAGGTCGGCGCCAAGTACGTGCGCCCCGCGCTCTACGACGACACGGTCACCGTCGTGACGACCCTCGCGGAGAAGCCCCTGCTGCGCATCCGCCTCGACTACGAGGTGCGCCGCGGCGAGGAGCTGCTCGTCACCGGGTTCACCGTCCACGGCTTCATCAACCTGCGGGGAGAACCCGTGCGTCCCCCGCCGGAATTCCGCGACCGGATGGCCGCGCTGTTCCGCCCGCCCGCCGGCTGATTCCGCTTCGCGCCGGGCAGGCGCCGCCCGCGGCGCGTCAGTCCGCCGCGTCGTGCTCGGCCCGCACCGCGGGGTCCGTCTCCGCCGCGCGCGCGTCCGCCAGCCGCGCCGCCGCCTCCGGACCCGCCAGGCGCCGCACCGCCCAGACCGCATGGGCGCGCACGAGGGCCGCGGGATGCCGCGCGAGCCGCTCCAGCGCGGGCAGGAGCGACCGGTCGCCGGAATTGCCCGCGGCCACGCACGCGTTGCGGAGCAGGCCCGGGAGCTTGAGGCGCTTGACGGGCGTGCGGCGGAAGAGCCGCGCGAACGACTCGGGCTCGAGCGCGAGGAGGTCGGCCAGCCGCAGGTGCGCGAGGTCCGCGCGCGCGACCAGCAGCAGCTCCCGCCCGGCGCGCGCGAAGCGGTTCCACGGGCAGACGTCGAGGCAGGTGTCGCAGCCGTAGACGCGGTCGCCGACGCCGGCGCGCAGCTCGCGCGGGATCGCGCCCTTGTTCTCGATGGTCTGGTAGGAGACGCAGCGCCGCGCGTCCACCACCCCGGGCGCGGGGAAGGCGGCGGTCGGACACGCGTCGAGGCACCGCGTGCACTTGCCGCAGAGCAGGCCGGCGGGCTCGTCGCCGCCGGGCGGACGCGGCGCCTCCGGACGCAGCGGCGCATCGGGCTCCACCGCCACGCGCGTCACGAGGGCCGCGAGGAACAGCCAGTTGCCGTGCGCGCGGGAGATGAGCATCGCGTTCTTCCCGCGGAAGCCGAGGCCCGCCCGCGCCGCCCAGCCGCGCTCGAGCACCGGGCCGGTGTCCGTGTACCAGCGGTAGTCCTCCGGCGCCGCCCCGCACAGCTCCTCCAGCAGCCGGCCCGCGGCGGCGAGCCCGGGCCGCAGCGTGTCGTGGTAGTCCTCGAACTGCGCGTAGCGCGCCCAGCGCGCCCCGCCCGGCGCCGGGGGCGCCGAGCCGGGACCGTGGTTGACGCCCAGCGCGATGACGGTGCGCGCGCCGGGGACGATCCCGGACGGATCCCCGCGCTTCGCCGCGCTCCGCTCCATCCACGCCATGTCGGCGTGGTGCCCGGCGTCGAGCCACGCGCGCAGCGCCGGGCCGCCCACGGACTCCGCGGCGGCGAAGCCCACCGCGTCGAAGCCCAGCGCGCGCAGGCGCTCCCGCAGCGCCTCCCGCGCCGCGCCGCGCACGACCGCGCCCGGGACCGCGCTCATGAGGCCGCCCGGGACCCGTCCCGGCCGCCCGCGCGGTAGGCGCGGAGGACGTGCGCCACGATCTCCCGCATCGGCCGGCCCGCGGTCAGCACCATCGTCCCGGTCCGCCGGTAGACGGCCTCGCGCGCGGCGTAGAGCTCGCGCAGCCGCGCCTCGCGGTCGGGCACCTGCAGGAGCGGCCGGTGCGCCGTCCGCGTCGTGCGCTCGAGCACCGTGGCGAGCGGCGCGTGCAGGCAGACGACGACCCCGCGGGACTTCACGAGCTCGAGCATGCCCTCCGGCACGACGAGTCCGCCGCCGCAGGCGACGACGCAGCCGTCCGCCGGATGGCCCGACTCGATGAACGCCCGCTCGCGCGCGCGGAAGCCCGCCTCGCCCTCGGCGGCGAAGATCTCGGGGATCGTCCGCCCCGCCGCCTGCTCGATGGCGTGGTCGCTGTCCACGAAGGCGTAGCCCAGCTCGCGCGCCGCGTGCCGGCCGACGGTGCTCTTGCCCGTGCCGGTGAAACCGACGAGGTAGAGGTTGGGACGCGCGTCGGCCATGCGTCGCGAGCGAACACCGCCGGGCGCCGCGGACGCAAGCGCCCGCTGCGTCCGGCCCGGCGCCGGGAAACGGCTGGGCAACGCCCCCGGACCGGACCAAGGTGGCGGCATGACGGATCCCGCCGCCGACCCGAGCTTCGCCAGCGACAACACCGCCGGAATCGCCCCCGAGGCGCTCGCCGCCCTCGTGGCCGCCAACGCCGGCGCCGCCCCGTCCTACGGCGACGACCCGTGGACGCGGCGCGCCCGCGCGCTCCTGGCCGAGCTGTTCGAGCACGAGGTCGAGGTCTTCTTCGTGTTCAACGGCACCGCCGCCAACGCCCTCGCGCTGGCGCAGTTCTGCCGGAGCTACCAGAGCGTGCTCTGCCACGAGCGCGCGCACGTCGAGACCGACGAGTGCGCCGCGCCCGAGTTCTTCCTCGGCGGCGGCAAGGTCATCCCCATCGCGGCCCCCGGCGCGAAGCTCCGCCCCGACGACGTGCGGCCCGTCCTCCACCGCGGCCACGGCGTCCACTACCCGCGTCCCGGCGCGCTCTCGCTCACCCAGGCGACGGAATGGGGCACGCTCTACGCGCCCGCCGAGGTCGCCGCGCTCGCGGAGCTCGCCCGCGGGCACGGCTGCGCCGTCCACCTCGACGGCGCGCGCTTCGCCAACGCCGCCGCGGCCCTCGCCGCGCGGGGCGTGCGCCCGGCCGACTTCACCTGGCGCGCCGGCGTGGACGTCGCCTGCCTCGGCGGCACGAAGAGCGGCATGGCCGGCACCGAGGCCGTCGTCTTCTTTCGCGCCGAGCACGCGCGCGACTTCGAGTACCGGGTCAAGCAGGGCGGCCAGCTCGCGTCCAAGCAGCGGCTCGCCGCGGCCCAATGGTGCGGCCTCCTCGAGGACGGCGCCTGGCTGCGCCACGCCGCGCACGCCAACGCGCAGGCCCGCCGCCTCGCCGACGGCCTCCGGTCCGTGCCGGGCGTCCGGCTGCTCCACGAGCCCGAGGCCAACGGCGTCTTCGTCGAGCTGCCCGACGCGACCGCGCGGGCGCTCGAGGCGCGCGGCTGGCTCTTCCATCGGTTCATCGGGGAGCGGGGCTACCGCCTGATGTGCTCGTGGGCCACGACGCCGGAGTCCGTCGACCGGCTCCTCGCCGACGTGCGCGCCGCCGCCGGCGCGTGAGATCGGCACCTGACAAAGCACGCCCGCGGGCCTAGGCTGCGGTCATGACCACCCGAATCCTCGCCCTTGCCGCCGCGCTGGTCGCCGGACCGGCCGGCGCGGCGAGCGGCGCTCCCGTCCCTCCCCCGGCCACCGCCCCGGCGGCGGCCGCGCCGGACGCCCCCCGCGCGCCGGAACGCCAGCCGAAGCTCGTCCTCCTCACGGGCTCCCATCTTCCCCAGCGCGTGACGAAGGTCGGCCGCGTGACGGACAGCATCCAATCCGTCACCGTCCTGACCCGCGAGGACCTCGAGGCCGCGGGCGGCCTGCGGGCCCGCGTGCCGGGGATGCGCGGCCGCTGAGTGCCGCGGCCGGCTCCGGAGCGCCCCCCCCGGAAAAGCGAACGCCCTCCCCGCGGGGAGGGCGTCGGAGGAACCGTGCGGCCGTCGGAGGACGCCTACTTCTTCGCGCCGGCGGGCGCCGGCGGGGCGTCCGCGACGCTGAAGAGCTCGAGCTCGAAGAGCAGCGTGGCGGCGGGCGGGATGCCGACCTGCGGCGCGCCGTCGTCGCCGAAGGCGAGGTGCGGCGGCACGAACAGGCGCCACTTGGAGCCGACCGGCATCTTGGTCAGGGCCTCGACGATGCCGGGGATGTTGGCGCCGTCCCGCACGAAGATCTCGGCGGGCTCGGCCGTCTGCCCCTCGGGGGCGACGCGGGTGTTCTCGAAGACCTGGCCGTTGATGAACGCGCCGATGAGGTGGATCTTCGCGACCTGGCCCTGCTTCGGCACCGCGCCCTTGCCCTCGGTGACGACCTCGTAGCGGAGGCCGCTCGGGAACTGCTTCACGTTCTTGTTCTCCTTCTCCAGCTGGGTGAAGAAACCGGCCGCGGCGGAGAGGTTGGCGTTGCGGACCTTCAGGAGCAGCGCGTCCTGGCGCTTCTTCAGCAGCTCCTGCAGCTGCGGCCCGATCTGCTGGGCGTCGTAGCTCGGCTGCTTGCCGGTGACGGCCATCGCCATGCCCCGGGCCATCGCCTCGATGTTGGCCGGCGTGAACTCGAGCTCCGCGAGGTTGTTGCGGGCGGCGAGCATGAAGCCGAAGACCTCCATCATCTGCGCCTCCGTGAAGGTCTGGGCCGGGGCGGCAGGCGTCGTCGCCGCGGGCGTCGTCGCGG
>CAYWTK010000032.1:0-30060 GCA_964460895.1 uncultured Opitutaceae bacterium | reverse complement strand
GACCGCGAAGCCGCCGACGGCGAGGAAGCCGGCCGAGAACTCCGCCCGCGCCGCGTGCTGCCGGCGGGGCCCGAACCGGACGAGGAACGCGCGCGGGCGGACGCCGTCGCGCGCGAGCGCCGCGTCGCTCCGCCGCCGCAGCGCCTCGAACGGCTCCGCCCGACGGCGCGGACGCAGCGGGCGGACCGCGGCGGACCCGGCGGCGCGGTCGTCGCGCGCGGGAGCCGGGACCGTCCCGCGCAGGTCGGGATGGAGGTTCACGCCGACCATTCCGTCGCGCCGCGTCGCCACCGCCGCGATCCGGGCCGCCGCGCTGCGCTCCGCCGCCTCCTGCGGCCAGCCCGCGGCCAGCGCCGCCGCCATGCCGCCGCGGCGCTCGACCTCCTGGAAGAGGCTCCACGCCGCTTCCGCCAGTTGGCGGGTGAGCGTCTCGACGTAGTACGAGCCGCCGGCCGGATCCACGACCTGGCCGGCCTGGCATTCTTCGTGGAGGATGAGGTGGAGGTTGCGCGCCCAGCGCCGACCGGACTCGCTCGGCGCGCCGGCGAGCGCGTCGAAGGAGGGAATCTCGAGCCCGGCGCAGCCGCCGACGACGCCGGCGAAGGCGGCCACGGTGGCGCGGAGGAGGTTGTTGTGCGGGTCGAGGACCGACTGGTCCCACGGAGTGACCCGCCCGTGCGCGACCAGGCGCTGCGCGTCCGCGCCGCCGCCAGCGGCCTCGACCGCGCGCGCCCACAGCAGCCGCGCGGCCCGGCACTTCGCCACCTCGAGGAACAGGTCCGGGCCGAGCGAAGCGGTGTACAGCACGCGCGGGGCGGCCTCGTCCACGGGCACGCCCGCCGCCGCGAGGCGGCGCAGCGTCTCGATTCCGGTCGCGAGCCCGAAGCCGAGCTCCTGCACCGCGTCCGCACCGGCGTCGCCCCAGAGCGCGGCCTCCACGCCGACGACCCGCAGCCCCGCGCCGCGGTCGCGGGCCCAGGCCGCGAGCTCCGCCAGCCGGGCGAAGGCGGCGTCCGTGCCTCCCGGGAGGTCGCGGGCGCGCAGCGCTTCCCCGAGCGGGTCGAGGGTGACCGCCCCCGGCAGGTCCCACCGCGCGCGTCTGCGCGCCGTCGCGACCTCGGCCAGCGCGACCGCCAGCCGGGACGCGGCGAGTCCGGCGGGGGCGATCACGGGCGCCGCGACCGGATCGACGCCCTCCAGTCTCACCCGCAATTCCTGTTCGGCCGCGGCCACGGCCGCCGGTTCGCCGCGGCGGGCGGCGTCCGCCGGACGGAAGAGCACGGCGTTCTGTCCCCGGGAAAGATCGTCGAGCAGCGTCCGGTTGCGCTCCTCCGCGGTCGCTCCGGCCGTCTCCTGGCAGATCAGCCAGCCCGCCCGCGCGCCGAGCGGCGTCGCACCGCGGACGTAGGGCGGGAACCCCGGCGGTCGCGCGCGCCAGGGAGGAGGAGGGACCGACGTCCGCGAATAGATCGGCTGGACCTCGACGCCGCCCGGCAGGCGGGTCGTCAGCCGCTCGAACGATGCGCCCTCGAGCGCCTCCTCGGCGGCGGCGCGCCACGCGGCGTCATCGACCTCCGGAAACCCGGCGCTCAGGGAGGCGAGGGGGGTCGGATCCATCGCGACGAGGTCCGCGAGCCCGGGGCTCGGGTGGATCGGGGGTTCCTGGACGTCAGCGCGCCGCCCTTCCCGGCCCGCTGAGTGGGATCGGCTCACCGGCCGCGCCCGGATGACTGGCAGCACTCATGGCCGCAGGATACCACCGGGGGGCGGCCGGACCTCACCGACGGTTGTGCAGGACGCTGCGCATCTTGGCCCGGATTCCCTAGGGTGAATCCCCGGACCGCCCGGTCGGCGCGGGGGCGGATTCGCCCTTCCCTTCGCGCTCCGGCGGGTGTTCGCTTGTCGGACCCACCCATGAATCTCCTCGTCACCAACGACGACGGCATCAACTCCCCGTTCTTCCACGCCCTCGTCCACGCGCTGCGGGACGCGGGACACGCGATCTTCGTCTCGGTCCCGGTGTCGGAGCAAAGCTGGACGGGCGCCTCGAAGACGCGGTCGCGCCCGGTGAAGTCGGCGGCGGTGGACCGCGGGTTCGGCGGGCCGACGTGGATGCTCGACGGCACGCCCTCCGACTGCGTCAACATCGCCCTCGCCCACCTGCTCGACCGCAGCGTGCGGATCGACGCGGTGGTCAGCGGCATCAACGTGGGCTTCAACTGCTCCCTCGGCTTCATCCTCGCCAGCGGCACCGTCGCGGGGGCTTGGGAGGGCGCGCTGCACGGGCTGCCGGCGTTCGCGTTCTCGCAGGACGTGACCGAGGCCACCTACGCGCACCTCAAGGACCGCGGCGGCGAGCCCGACGGCGAGCTGCGGGCGACCCTCGGCCACTCCGCCGCCCACGCCGCCCGGCTCGTGGCGGAGGTCGCGCCGACCGTCCCGCGCAACAGCTTCACGGTGCACAACGTCAACTTCCCCCTCCCCTGCGCGCCGGACACGCCCGTGCGCCGGACCGTGCCCGCGCAGGTCCATGTCCCCGGCCTCTTCAGCCCGGCGGCCGACGACGGCTCCCACCGCCTCGTCTGGGGCAACATCGTGGACGTCTCGCCGCCCGAGCCCCTGACCGACGTGCGCTGCCTCGAGCTCGGCGCGATCAGCCACACCGTCCTCGACTACCGCCGCCTCGGGCACTGAGCCGACGCCCGCCCGACTTTCCCTCTGGATAACCGCCGCGCGTTGCCCGAGCCTCGCCCCGTGATCGAAGTCGAGAACCTCACCCGCGTCTTCCGCACCTACAAGAAGCAGCCCGGCTTCTGGGGCGGCGTGAAGGGACTCTTCCACCGCGAGTTCGAGGAGACCCGCGCCGCGGACGGCGTCTCGTTCTCCATCGCCGAGGGCGAGTTCGTCGGCTTCCTCGGGCCCAACGGCGCGGGCAAGACGACGACGCTCAAGATGCTCTCGGGCCTCATCTACCCGACGAGCGGCCGCGCCCGCGTGGCCGGCTTCGACCCGTCGCGCCGCGAGAACGCCTACCGGCGCCTCTTCGCCCTCGTGCTCGGGCAGAAGAACCAGCTCTGGTGGGACCTGCCGGCGATGGAGTCCTTCCTCCTCGTCAAGGCCATCTACGGACTCGAGGCCAAGGCCTGGCAGGCGACCCTCGACGAGCTCGTCGCCCTCCTGCAGGTCGGCCCGAAGCTCAACGTCCAGGTGCGCGAGCTCTCGCTCGGCGAACGGATGAAGATGGAGCTGATCGCCGCGCTGCTCCACCGCCCGCGGGTCCTGTTCCTCGACGAGCCGACGATCGGGCTCGACGTCGTCTCGCAGCGCAACGTGCGCGAGTTCCTCCGCGACTACAACCGGCGGCACCGGACGACGATCCTGCTCACCAGCCACTACATGGCCGACATCTCGCAGCTCTGCGAGCGGGTCATCGTCATCGACCACGGCCGCAAGATCTACGACGGCGAGCTCGACCGCATCGCCGGCGCCGGCGCGCGGCAGCGCATCATCAAGTTCCGTCCCCGCGACGGCGCCTTCCCGCCCGACTGGCGGCCGCTCCAGGGCGAGGCCAAGGTCTGCGACGACGGCGAGATCCTCCTCCACGTGCCGAGCGAGCACGTCACCGCCGTCTGCCAGCAGATCCTCACGCAGGGCGCGGTGGACGACATCACCATCCAGGACGTCCCGCTCGAGGACATCATCAGCGAGATCTTCTCGCGCGGGAAGACCCGGGCCTGAGGCGCCGGCCCGGCGGTCGCCGGGGCCCGGAGGCGAAAGGCGAACGTCGAGCGTCGAAGGACGGCGGCGGACACGGCCGGCCGGGGCCTACGGACGGCCTCGTCTAGGGTCGGCACCCCGGGCGCCAGTTCGCCCTTGCCGCTAAGGCCGCGCATCCCACCTTGGCGGAACGAGATGCCGCCTGACGCCGCCGTCCGCGACGATGCCGCACCGGCCCCCGCGCCCGGGGCCGGCACCGGCGGCCCGACCGACGCCGGCCCCACCCTCTGCCGCAGCGCGCGCCGCGTGGCCTGGCGGCGCCGTCCGCGCGACGAGGCCGAGCTGCGCGACTGGGTGATCGAGGCCGGGCGGACGGGCCAGCCGCTCCACATCGTCAGCACCGGCCGCAACTGGGGCTACGGCTCCGCGCTGCCGGCCCGCGACGGGTGCGCCATCGTGGACCTCTCCGGCTGGACCAAGATCGGTCCACTCGACCGCGCGACCCGCTCCGTGCGGATCGAGCCGGGCGTGACCCAGGGCGCGCTGCGCGAGTGGCTGCGGCGCGAGGCGCCCGACCTCGCCTTCAACGTCACCGGCGCCGGCACGTCCACCAGCATCCTCGGCTGCGCGCTCGAGCGCGGGCAGGGCTACACCGGCCCGCTGGAGCGCGACGTCTTCGGCCTCGAGGTCATGCTGGCCGACGGCTCCGTCGTCCGCCCGCCGGAAGGCTGGTTCCACCCGGCCCGGGCCACCGCCGCCGGGCCGGCGCACGACGCGCTCTTCTTCCAGTCGAACTACGGCGTCGTGCTCGCCGCGCGCCTCCGCCTGCGCCCGCGGCAGGAGTGCGAGCAGGCCGTGCTCCTGACCGGCGCCCTGCCCGACCTGCTCGCCACGCTCGGCACCGCCTACCGCGACGGGATCCTCACGCTGCCCACCCACATCGCCGAGCCCGGGCGCACCGGGCGCCTCGCCGTCCACCGGCTGCGGGAGCTGCGCGGGCGCGACGTCACGCCGGACGAGGTGCGCGCCGTCTTCCCCGAGCGCGACGAGCACGTCGCGCTCACCGCCCTCCACGGGCGGAGGCGGGTCGTGGACGCCTGCTGGGCCGAGCTCACGCGCGCCGGCCGGGGGCGGATCGCCGCGCGGCGCCTCGACGCCGCCGGAGCGGACCGCCTCGAGCGCCTGGGGCGCCTCGTGGGCCTGCGGAACCTCGCCGACCGGCTCGCGGCGTTCCGTCCGCTCCTCGGCCTGACGTGGGGCGAGCCGACCGACGTGGGGCTGCAGGCCCTGCCGCTGCCGCCGGGCCCGCCCGATCCCGACCGCGCCGCGGAGGGCGCGATCTACGGCAACGCCGTCAGCGCCCCCGAGCCCGCCGCCGCCGCCGCCGTGGCCGCGCTCGTCCGCGCCGCCTGGCCGTCGGCGGCCTGCACCTACATCCTCCCCGAGCCGCACTGCCTCGTGACCGTCTACACCCTGCACTTCGCGTCCGAACGGACGGCGGACGCCAAGGCGGCCGAGGCCGCGCTCGCCGCGCGGCTGCGCGCCGCCGGCTTCCCGCCCTACCGGCTGGGCATCAACCTCCCCGGACCCGCGGCGGGCGGGCTCCACGCGCGGCTCAAGGCCGCCCTCGACCCGGCCGGCATCCTCGCGCCCGGGCGCTACGAAGCCCGATGAGACGCGGCGTCAAGGTCACCGGCATCGGCCCCGTCACCCCGGCGGGCGTGGGACGCGACGCGTTCCTCGCCGGCATCAACGAGCCCGTCAGCCGCGTGCGGCGCGTGACGCGCCTCGAGGAGAAGGGCGAGTTCATCGCGGCGGAGGTGGCCGACTTCCGGCTGAAGGACTGGGTGCCCGCCGAGCTCAACGTCAAGCGCCTGCCCCGCCACACGCAGTTCGCGCTCGCCGGCGCCGCGCTCGCGCTGGCCGACGCCGGCCTGACGCCGGCCCAGCTCGCGGGGAAGAATCCCGTCATCCTCAACGGCTCGTCGCTCATGGACGTCGAGCTCTTCTACAAGACCTTCCACGGCGTCGCCACCAAGGGCCCGCGCTACGCCAACCCCTCCGTGGTCTTCGAGGCGCCGCCCATCTCCGTGCCCGGCCACATCGCGGACTGGATCGACACGCCGTCGCGCATCATCGCGCTCCAGACGGCCTGCTGCTCCGGGATCGACGCCGTCGGCCACGGCGCGGAGATGATCGCCAGCGGCCAGGCCGACCTCGCGATCTGCTGCGGCACCGAGGCGCCCATCCTCTACCAGCCGATGCTCGAGCTCGGCATGACCAAGCTCTCCCCGGCCAACGCCAACGACCCGGCGGGCATGTGCCGGCCGTTCGACCTGTGGCGGACGACCGGCGTGATCGGCGAGGGCGCCGCCGTCCTCGTGCTGGAGGCCGACACGAGCCCGCGCCCGGGCTACGCGCGCATCACGGGCTACGCCTACGCCAACGATTCGACCGAGGTCTCGGGCAGCGGCCTGATGCAGAGCATGCGGATGGCGCTGGCCAACGCGGGGCGCGCGCCGGGCGACGTGGACTTCATCAACGCCTGGGGTCCCGGACACGAGCAGATCGACCGCGTCGAGTCGCAGTGCCTGCAGGAGATGTTCGGCCCCCGGCTGCGCGAGATCGCGGCGGTCTCGCTCAAGGGCGCGATCGGCAATCCCCTCGGCGCCGCCGGCGCGATCCAGGCGGCGAGCGTCGCGCTCACCTTCCGCCACGGCATCGTGCCGCCGACGGTGAACTGGCACACGCCGGACCCCGACTGCCCGCTCAACCTCTCCGGCCAGCCGCGGCACCTGCGGCCCCACGTCGCCATCGTCAACGCCCACGGGCTCTCGGGGAGCAACGCGACGCTGGTGATGGAGGCGCCATGAGCATCCCCATCCTCGCGCTGGCGGTGGCCCTCGTCGTCGGGTCCAGCGTCCTGTGGGCCAACCCCCGGCGGCGCATCAACCAGGCGTTCGCGCTCGCCTCGTTCTGGGTCGCCCTCTGGCTCTTCCTGCTCTGGGTCCTCAACCAGCCCGACCTGGCGCGTCCGGTGCCGTGGCTCAAGGCGATCTCGGCCGTCGGCGCGTTCTTCCCCTGCCTGCTCTGGTGGATCGGCGAGTGCGCCGTCGAGGCCGACGCGCGCTGGGCGGACTTCCTCCGCCGCGGCGGGCGCTGGCTGGTCCTCTCGCTGCTGCTCGGCGGCCTCGCGCTGTCGGACTGGTTCATCCCGGCGCAGTCCACGCCGGAGAACCCCCTGCGCGGACCGGGCTACGCCGTGTACGTCGTGGGCCTGGTCCTCTCGTACCTGCTGCTGGTCGGCCAGGCGGTGGTGCGGATGCGGCGCCTCTCCGGCATCCAGCTCGTCGAGGTCCAGACCCTCCTCATGGGCGGCGCGCTCTCGGGCCTGGCCGGGCTCGGCATGACCGCGGTGCCCCCGCTGCTGGGGCTCCCCAGCGCGGCGAACCTGGCCCCGGTGGCCGTGCTCTTCTTCTACGTCCTGACGGCGTGGAGCATCACCAACCGCCGCGTCTTCGACGCGCGCCAGTTCTTCCTCAGCGTCTTCCGGCGGGCGGCCGTCCTCGTCGTCGCCACCGCGCTGCTCTACCAGTGGCTCGACCTCGCGACCGGCGTCGTGCCGCAGGGCCTCGGCCTCCTGCTCGGCCTCGCCGCCGCGGTGACCTTCGTCATCTGGACCGAGCGCCGCGTGAGCGGACCGCAGTTCTCCGGCCACGCCCGCGCCGCCGAGCAGATGCGCGCCGCGGTCCTGAGCGCCGGCCGCGACGAGGTCGACCCCGCGGCGCTGCAGGCGCGCTACGCCGGGCTCCTGCGCGAGTGGGGCCGCACCGACCGGGTCGAGATCCGGCCGGCGTGCGAGCTGGCCGCCGGCGCCACCGGCGGGCCGTCGCTGGGTCCGGCCGCGGCCGCGCTCCTCGACGAGGAGCGGTGGGCCACGCCCGAGAGCCTCGGCCGGCGGCGCGTCACGCCCGCCGTCGAGGAGATCGAGGCCTTCCTCGCGCGCAGCCAGTTCGCCCTCGTCGTCGTCAGCCCCCGCGTCCGCGGCGCCGACCCCATCGCCATCGCGCTCGGGCGGCGGCGCGACGGCATGCCCTTCCTCTGGCCCGAGGTCCGGGCGCTGCTCGAGTGGTCGGAGCTGATGGAGGTGGCGCTGGCCCGCGCCCAGCTGACCAAGCGGGCCCGCGAGACCGAGCAGGTGGCGACCGCCGGGCTGCTCGGCGCCAACCTCGCGCACGAGATCCGCAACCCGCTCGTCGCCCTCAAGACGTTCGCCCAATTGCTGCCCGAGCGGCACCACGACCCCGAGTTCCGCGACGAATTCTCGAAGATGCTGCAGAAGGAGGTCGGCCGCATCGAGAGCCTGACCGAACAGCTGCTCAAGCTCTCCACGCCGCGCCAGCTCGTGCTCCGCGCGGTGCGGGTCGACGACATCGTGCACGAGTGCGCCGGCCTGCTGAAGCCCCGCTTCGCCGCCGCGGGCATCCGCCTCGAGCTCGACCTCGACCCCGCCGTCCGGCCGGTGCAGGGCGACAGCGCCAGCCTGCACCAGGTGGTCCTCAACCTCCTCGTCAACGCCCTGCAGGCGGTGGCCGACCGTCCGGGCGAGGGCGTCGTGCGCGTGCGCTCGGCGCAGCGGCCCGCCGAGGTGGTGCTGGAGGTGGGCGACAACGGCCCGGGCATCGCGCCCGAGATGCGGGCCCGCCTCTTCCAGCCGTTCAGCTCGGGCAAGGTCAACGGTTTCGGACTTGGCCTCGCCCTGAGCGCCAACATCATCCGCACCCATCGCGGGACCATCGCCTCGGTCGAAACGGGCCGGCCGGGCGCCCTGTTCCGCATCACGCTCCCATGTCCGCCGTCCTGATCCTCACCACCGCCGACCCGCAGCTGGCCGCCGCCTGGAGGACGCAGCTCCCGCATCCGGACACGCCGGTCGCGGAGCCGGCGGCGCTGCGGCGCGAGCTCGCCCAGCCGGGCGCGCGCGTGTGGGTCCGCGACGTCGCCGACCCGCGCGGCCTCGGCGCCGCGCACGCGGACGTGGTGGTCGTGGCCGTCGGCGAGCCGCAGAGCGTGCCCTTCGAGCAGGCCCGCCTCGCCGGCGCGGCCCGCTTCTTCCTGAGCTACGACGAGAGCCGCACGCCGCTGCTGCGGGAGACGGTGCGGACGGCGGCCGAGCTGGCGGAGAAGAACGCCGTCATCGCGACGCTCCAGGCCCGGCACGCGCGTCCGGCCCCGCCCCCGCCCCGCGACGAGCCGGCGCCGCCGCGGCCGCTGGACGAGCTGGCGTTCATCGACGCGGCCATCGAGCACCTCGAGGACCGCGACCGGGTGCTCGACGAGTTCCGCCGCGCCGCGCGCGCCCACCTGCAGGCCGCGCGCGTGGCCCTCTTCCTGCGCGCCGGGGACGAGTTCCGCTCCGACCGGTACGGCTGGAGCTGCCCCGCCGCGAGCCCGCTGGCCCGCTGCCTGGAGGAGCTGCCCTGCCTCGTGGACCTCGACCGCTGGAACGACGCGGTGGACGCCGCCACCGAGAGCCACGTCCGGCAGCAGATGCAGGCGTGGGGCTCGCGCCTGCTGGTGCCGCTGCACGACGCCGGCCGCCTCGCGGGCTGGGCCGCCTACGGGCCGCGCGCCGACGGTCGCCCCTACGACGCCGGCGACCGGGCCCGCGCCCTCGAGCTGGGCCGCCTGCTCGAGCGCTGCCTGGAGAAGTCCGGCCGCCTGCAGGCGCTGGCGCGCGTCGCCCACGCCGACGAGCTCCGCACCCGCCACCTGCCCTGCGCCCGGCTGCTCGGACCCGACGCCGCGGCCGACCGCTCCGTGCCCCCGGAGATCCGCGCCCTCGCGGGCGAGGTGCTGCGCAGCGGGCGGGTCGCCCGCCTCGAGCCGGGTCCGACCGTCCGCTTCCGCGCCGAGGCCGGACCGGTGCCCGAGACCGGGGGCGTCTGGGTCCAGTGGACCGAGGCCGCGCCGGAGCTCGCGGCGCGCGCCGCGGCGCTGGAGCGCGAGCGGCTCAAGCTCTGCCGCGAGCTCGGCCTGACGCTCTCGCACGAGCTCGGCAGCCCGCTCGTCACGTTCACGACCTTCCTCCAGCTGGCCCAGCAGGCCGGCGCGGCGTCGGACCTGGCGCAGGAGTTCGGCCCGCAGTTCGAGCGCGACGTGGACCGCATGCGCGCGCTCGGGCAGGTGCTCCGCCTCATGCAGGAGTTCATGGCGGGGCCGACCACGCGGATCGACCTCGGCGACCTCTGCCGCAGCCTCGACCTCCGCGGCATCGTGCGGGTGGCGTCGAGCGAGATGGCGCCGGTCATCCACGGCAACGAGGGGATGGTGCGCTTCGCGCTGCAGACCGTGGTCGACGGGCTCGTCCGCCACCGGCCGGAGTCCGACCCCGCGATCACGCTCGCGGTGAAGCGGCGCGGCGAGGGTGGCGACGAGACCGGCCTCGTCGTCTTCTCCGGCCGCGACCTGCGCCTCGAGGGCTTCCTCGATCCGGCCCCCGGCGGGGTGCCCGTGCACCCGCTGCTGGCGGTCTTCCTCGCCCGGGAGATCTTCCACTGGCACCACGGCACGCTGCAGGGCGGTCAGGGCATCGCGGGCGGCGAGGTGCAGATCGCGCTCCGGTCCCGCCCGCAGGCGGGCCCCGGCCCGGTCACGCCGTCGGTGCGGTACGCGACCGCCGCGCCGTTCGCCCCCGAGGCCGGTCCGCAGCCGGTCTCCTGAGGCATGGCGGCCGCCGACGAGGGACTCGCCCGGGTGGCGGCGTGGGCCGCCGCGCGGGACGACGTCGCCGCGCTCGTCCAGATCGGCTCGCGCGTGCAGGCGGGGGGCGCCGCGGACGCGTGGTCCGACTACGACTTCCAACTCGTCACCCGCGCGCCCCGCGCCTACGACGACCCGTCCGCGGCGGCGGGACTCGGCGACTGCTGGGCGGTCTCGAGCCAGCCGGCGTTCGGCGGCGTGCGCAAGCTGACCGTCGTCCTCGCCGGCGCGGTCGAGGCCGACTTCGCCATCCTGCCGCTCCTGCCCGTGCGGGTGGCCTTCGCCGCCCTGCGCTTCCCGGCGCTGGCCGGCGCCTGGCCGGCGCCGCTCCGGGCCGGCGTGCGCGACCTGCGCATCGTCGCCGCCCCGGGCTGGAGGGTCGTCAAGGGCGGCCCCGCCTGGGAACGCCGCTACGCGCGGCTCGGCCCCGCCGTGCCGTGGCCGGTCCCCACGGCGGCGGACCTCGCCGCGCACGTGGCCGCGTTCGACGCCGGGCTCGTCTGGGTCGTGAAGAAGCTCCGCCGCGGCGAGGGCCGCGCCGCGCAGCGCGAGTTCCACCGCACCCTGCTCGAGCGCACCTGGATCCTGCTGGAGCACGAGGCCCGGGCGCGCGGGACGGCCGCGCGTCCCGAGGCGCGCCGCGCCGAGTCGTGGCTGCCGGCGGCCCTGCGCGACGCCACCGGGTTCGCCACCTCCCCGGACCCGGCCGTGCTCGCCCCGGCGGTCCTGCGCACGCTGACGGTCTTCGACGAGGCGGCCGCGCGGCTCGGTGCGGCCCGCGGCTCGGCCCCGCTCCGCGCGTGGGCGCGCGCCCAGCTCGCCGAGGCCGCGGGCGGCGGGCGGTGAAGCGGCCGGCTTCGCGCTTGAACGGCGCCGCCCGTCCCGGTTGCCTCCTCCCTCCGTGTCCCGGACTTGTAAGCCGAATGTGAAACTCCCGCGCGGCGGCCCGCCCTCCGTTCCTTTCCCGTTGCCGCGCCCGGCGTCCCGGCCCAGTCCGGGCGCACCCGTCCCATGACGACCGCCCCCGCCACCCTGGCCAAAGCCACGCTGCCCACGCTCCTCATCGTCGACGACGAGGAGGGACCGCGGCACTCGCTGCGGATGGTCTTCAAGGAGGACTTCCGCGTGCAGGCGCTGGAGGACGGCGACAAGGCGCTCGCCTTCGCCCGCGAGCACCCGGTCCAGGTCGCCATCCTCGACATCCGCATGGCCGGCAAGTCGGGCATCGACGTGCTCCGCGGACTCAAGGCCATCGACCCGCACATCGAGGTCATCATGCTCACGGCCTACGAGACGATCGAGACCGCCCGGCAGGCGCTCCGGCTCGGCGCGTGCGACTACCTGAGCAAGCCCTTCGACCTCTCGACCATCCGCGAGGCCGTGACGCGCGCCCTGCACCTGCGGCGCATCTCCGAGACCGTGTCGTCCACCTCCGAGCGCCTCCGCGCGCTGTCCGAGCAGCTCAACGACGCTTCCGTCAAGGAGGAGATGGCTCGCACGACGACCGAGATCTACGCCGGCGCGCTCCACGACATCAACAACCCCCTCACCGTCATCACCGGCTACGTCGAGCTGCTGCGCCACCGGCTCGACTCCGTCGGCTCGCTCTACGGGGCCGACCTCCAGGCCGTGCGCGAGGACGTCGCCGTCCTCTCCAAGCAGGTCACCACCTGCGTCGCGATCACCCGCCGCTACCTCCGCTTCGTCAACCGGCGCAGCGCCCAGATGCCCGAGGTCTCGGTCAACCAGGTGATCGACGACGTCCACACGCTCATGCGCAACCACCCCAACCTGCGCGGGGGCAAGCTGGCGGCCAAGCACCTCGAGCGGGACGCCTGCGCGCGCATCGGCGGCACGGAACTCATCCAGATCCTGCTCAACCTGGCGGTGAACGCCTTCCAGTCCTCGGACCGGCCCCAGACGGTGTGGATCGCGGCCGAGCGCTACGACGCTCCGCTGCCGCTCGACACGTTCCGCGACGGCGCGCTCGAGCGGTCCGTCAACCTCGAGGGCTTCGTCAACGAGGCGCCGATCGTCGCGCTCTCCGTCCTCGACCAGGGTCCGGGCATCCCGCAGGACGTGCTCGCGCGCATCTTCGAGCCGTACTTCACGACCAAGTCGGACGGCGGCACCGGGCTGGGCCTCGCCATCGTCACCCGCCTGATCCGCCACCACCACGGCCTGATCCACGTGAAGACGTCGCCCGGCGAGGGCACCCGCTTCACCGTCTACCTGCCGGCCGGCGACCCCGACCCCGCGCGCTGACGCGCGCCGGCGGGGCTACCGCGTCTGGTACCACTTGGCGTCGCCCGGCTGCGCGCGCCAGCCGCGGATGAGCGGGAAGACGTCGGCCACGCCGGCCGCCACCGCGAACTTGCCGCGGATGGTGGCGTGCATGAAGCGCTCCGCCACGATCCGGTCGAAGAGCCGCAGCAGGTCGTCCCAGTACCCGTCCTGGTTGAGCAGCACGACCGGCTTGTGCAGCACCTCGAGGTGGGCGAGCGTGAGGATCTCGAGGATCTCCTCGAGCGTGCCCCAGCCGCCGGGCAGCGCGAGGAACGCGTCGGCCCGCGTCTCCATCATCATCTTGCGCTCGCGCATCGTCAGCACGGACACCAGCTCGTCGGCCTCGGTGAACTCCAGCTCGCGCGCCTTCATGAACTCCGGGATGACGCCGATCACCTTGCCGCCGCCGAGCTTGGCCCCGCGCGCCACGGCGCCCATCGAGCCCGTGCGCCCGCCGCCGTAGACGAGGGCCCAGCCCTCGCGCGCGATCTCGCGGCCCACCGCCTCGGCCAGGGCCGGGTACTTCGGGTCGATGCGGTCGCTCGAGGCGCAGTAGACGCACAGGGACTTCATGGGGAGGAACCACGCATGGACGGGAAGGGGCGCGAACTCAATGCAACCTTGGCGCGCGGGTCCGGTCCCGCCCGGCGTTTTTTCCGTCGTTCCCGGCCGATTCGTGCCTATTCGTGTCCCTCCGTGGTTCCTCCGTCGCCCAGTTACCGGGGCCGTCTCGCCCCCTCGCCCACGGGCCTCCTCCACCTCGGCCACGCGCGGACGTTCTGGACCGCGCAGCGGCGCGCCGCCGCGGCGTCCGGCGAGCTCCTCCTCCGCAACGACGACCTCGACCGCGCCCGCTGCCGCCCGGAGTTCGTGGCGGCGATGCTCGAGGACCTGCGCTGGTTCGGTCTCGCGTGGCGCGAGCCGGTCGTCACCCAGAGCGCCCGCCTGCCCCTCTACCGGGCGGCCCTGGCGCGGCTGCACGCCGGCGGCTTCGTCTTCCCCTGCCACCGCTCGCGCAAGGACGTGCTCGCGGCGGCGGGCGCGCCGCACGAGGCCGACGAGCCCGACGAACCGCTCTACCCGCCCGGGTTCCGGCCGCCCCCCGGCGCGCCGCTGCCGCCGCTGACCGACCCGATCGCGGTCAACTGGCGCTTCCGCGTGCCGGACGGCGAGACGCTCGCGTTCGACGACGGGTGCCGCGGTCCGCAGCGCGCGGTGGCGGGACGCGACTTCGGCGACTTCCTCGTCTGGCGCAAGGACGACGTGCCGAGCTACCAGCTGGCGAGCGCGGTGGACGACGCCGACCTCGGCATCACGGAGGTCGTCCGCGGCGCGGACCTCATCAAGTCCACCTTTCGTCAGCTGCTCCTCTTCCGCGCGCTGGGCCAACCCGCCCCGGCCTTCTTCCACTGCCCCCTCGTCACCGACGCCTCCGGCGCGCGCCTCGCGAAGCGCCACGACTCCCTCTCGCTCCGCGCGCTGCGCGCGGCGGGCCGCACGCCGGAGGAGCTGCGCGCCGGCTGGGACCGGCCCGGCGCTTGATTTCGCGGCCGGGCCCGCTTCCTTTTCCGCTTCCGATGGCCACCTACGTGTACGAGACGATCCCCCAGCGCGCCGGCGAACCGCCGCGCCGCTTCGAGGTCGTGCAGAGCATGAAGGACGCGCCGCTGGCGAAGGACCCCGAGACGGGCGCGCCCGTGCGCCGCGTCATCAGCGGCGGCTTCGGCATCATGCGCGCCCCCGGGAAATCCCCCGGCCCGAACGTCGCCGCCGCCCCGGCCCCGTGTTCCCCGGGCTGCGCCTGTCACGCGGGGCCCAGGATCCCGAGCGCCGGCTGAGTGCGGATTGCGGATTGCTGAACGTCCGATCAGCGGCTGCGACGCCTCAACATCCGTCCGCGCGCCTCATTCTCCGAGGATCACCAGCGGCCCGGATTCGAAGCTGGGGAATCCGCACTCCGCGCTCCGCGATTCTCAGAGTTCGGTGTACTTCTTCGCGTTCCCCCGCGCCTTCTCGACCGGGTACTTGGCCGCGTTCTTCGCCAGCTTGGCCTCGATGGCGGCGGCGAGGTCGATGCCGCTGATGTTCGCGAACTCGAGCGCGTAGATCACGACGTCGGCGATCTCCTCCTCGATGCGCTCGCGCCGCGCGGGGTCGCGGGCGACCGCGTTCGAGGCCGCGGACTCCGTCCAGAGGAAGTGCTCCATCAGCTCGCCCGACTCCGCGGCCAGCGCCATGCTGAGGTTCTTCGGCGAGTGGAACTGCTCCCAGTCGCGCTCGCGGGCGAACGCGAGCACGCGCTCGCGCAGCTCCGCCACCGTCGTCGTCGCATCGTGCATCATGCCGCGACCGTGCCCGCCGCGCGCGCGCGGCGCAAGCGCCCGCCGCGTGCGTCATAGCCGGCGTCCGGCGCGGAATCCGCTTGTTCGCCCCGCCTTCCCCCGCATGGTCCCCGACGAAACCCAATGGCTCCGGCCCACCAAGTCCATCGCTCGCTGCGCGGCGCTTCGTCCACGAAGGCCGCGCTCGGCATGGGCCTGCAGTTCCCGCTGCAGTCGTGCCGCGGCGCCACGCTTTGGGTCCAGAAAATCGCCGTCGCGGGCTGCCTGGCCTGACGGGACCGACCTCCAAGAAGTCGCATCCCCCTCCCAGGAGACCCGCCGGTGAAACCACCGACGAGGCTGCCGCCATCATGCATCCGACCATCATCCCCGCCCTCCGCCGCCCGCCCTCCGCCGCCGCCGCGCCCGCGCGCCAGCCGCACTTCGAGTGCGCGCACACGGCCAACGGCCTGCGCCTCGACGTCTTCGTGCCCGGCGTCGCGCCGAGCGGCGTCGAGATCACCACGGTCGGTCCGGACCTCGTCGTGCGCGCGCGGCGCGCGCACCCGGTGCGCGTGAACTGGTCGGCGCTCCACCTCGAGGCGGTCCAGCGCGACTACGAGCTGCAGTTGCGGCTCGGCCACGGGCTCGATTTCGACGCGCTGCGCGCCGAGATGCGCGACGGCATCCTGCGCATCGTCGTGCCGAAGCGACAATCCGGTGAATCGCGCCTGCATGCGCGTCAGGTGGCATAGAACCGGCTTACTGCCACCCGTCTGTTTCCTCCGCGCCTAGCGCGGGGGTTTGGGGTAGATAACAGCAATGGCGGGCCGCCCAGGGGTGGGCGGCCCGCTTCTGTTTCCGGAGGCCGGCGAAGCCCGGCGTTTTTTTCGGGAACAATCGCGCGCCGCCGCGGTACTGGGAAAAGGTCCCTCCTTGCCATGACCCACTTCCCCTCCCGCTCCCGCCGCCCCCTCGGCCCCGCCCACCGCGGGTCCGCCGGAGCGGAGCGCGCGCCCGAGAGCGACGTGGTGTGGGGCCGCCCCATCTTCCGCGCGCCGCGCCTCGTGCTCCGTCCCTCCGCGCCGGCCTCGCCCTTCGCCGGCTCCCGGCCGCCCACGCCGCAACGGCGCGGACGCGACCGGTCGTCCTGACCCCGGCGCCTCAGCGCTCCGGCACGGGCCACGTCAGGCGCCAGCTCCCGCCCGCGTCGGCCCGCAGCCGCTCGGCCAAGACCGGCAGCAACGCGCGGAACTCCTCCTCGATGCGCCAGGGCGGGTTGAGGACGAGCAGGCCGCAGCCCTTCATCCGCACCTGCGCGGAGTCGCCCGCCACCTGCAGCTCCGCCGCCAGCATCGGCGGCGCGTCCGGCGTCCGCGCCAGGTCGGCGAGGAACCGGTCGCTGCGCGCGCGCTCGGTGATCGGGTACCAGACGACGTAGGTGCCGGACGGGAACCGCCGCCGCGCCTCGGCCAGCGCGCCGGCGAGGTCGGCGAACTCGGTGGCGGACTCGAACGGCGGATCGATCAGGACCAGCGCGCGCTTCTCGGGCGGCGGCAGCAGGGCGCGCAGCGCGGCGTAGCCGTCCGTCGCCCGCACCTCGACCCGCCGCTCGCGCCCGAACTCGATCGCCAGCGCCTCCGCCTCCTCGGGGCGCAGCTCGCACAGGACCGCGCGGTCCTGCGGCCGCAGCCGGGCGCGCACGATCCACGGCGAGCCGGGGTACCAGGCGGGATCCGCCCCGCCGCCGTGGCGCTCGTTGAACGCGCGCACCGCGGCGACGTAGGCCGCGAGCTCCGCGGGCAGTCCCGTCGCGTCCCACACGCGCCCCAGCCCGGCCGGCCATTCCGGCGGACGCTCGCGTCCGTCGGGCAGGAGGTGGGCGGCGCCGAGCTCGTACCGCCCGCGCCCGGCGTGCGTGTCGACGTAGACGAAGCCCTTCTCCTTGCGCTGCAATCCCGCGACGATCGGCCCCAGCAGCACGTGCTTGAACACGTCCGCGTAGTTCCCCGCGTGGTACTGGTGGCGGTAGTTCACGGACCGCGTGGGGCGCCGCAGGGTCAGGCGACCGGGAGCTTGACGACGGTCTTGCGCACGAGCACGGGCCGGTCGTCGATGCGCAGCGACGGCAGGTGGCCGTCCGACGGGAAGAACACCGCGGCCTCGCCCGCGGCGACCACGAGCCGCGAGGCCCCCGGGACGTCGGTCGCGTACTTGATGAGGTCCCGCTCCGCGTCGTACTCCGCGGTCACGCGGAGCCGCCCGATATCGGCGACCTCCATGGCCTCGGCGCCCGCGACGACCACCTGCACGTCGATGTAGCGGCGGTGGGATTCGAAGAAGCCCTCCGCGCGCGGCTTGGACTCGTAGGCCTGCTCCATGGCGAAGGCGCCCCCGCCCAGGTCGACCTTGCCGACGTCGCCGGGCTTCAGGCCGAGGAGGCGCGCGTGCACCTCCGTCCCCGGCGTCGAAGCCTCGGCGGCATACGCGAACGCCCGCGCGAAATCGGGCGCGGGGAATTGACGGGCGAGCGCGGCGAGCGTGCCGAAGGAGGCCATGGGACGAGCATCCGACCGGGGCCCGCACCGGCAAGTGCGATTCGACCCGGCCGGCTTCCAACGCACCCGGCCGCCGCGGCGGAACCTCACCGGCCGGAGGCGGTCAGCGAATCGCAAGAAACGGCTAGGCAAGTCCCCGTCTCCCCGGTAGTTTTCCGGCCTCCCAACTCCCCCTTCCACCCATGAAGACCCTCCTCCGTTCCGTCTCCCTCCTCGCCGCCCTCTCGGTGGCCGCGTTCGCCTACGCCGGCGACAAGAAGTCCGACGCCAAGGAATGCTGCAAGGACGCCGCCGCGTGCTGCAAGGACGCCAAGGCCGACAAGAGCGGCCCCTGCTGCAAGGACGCCAAGCCCGAGAAGAAGGACGAGAAGAAGCCCGGCTCCAACTGAGCCGGCGATCCGTCGCCACACCCGAGGCCCGGCTCCGCGACGCCGGGCCTTTTTGCTGCCCGGTCGCGGAACGCGCGCGGCCGTCGCGCAAACGGACTGCGTTTCGGGTCTTGTGAACAGGGCGGCCGGACGCTACCAAGGCACCCATGAGGACGCTGGTTGCAGCCGTGTTGGGACTGGCCGCCTGCGCCCAGACCGCCTCCGCGGTGATCGTCTCGTTCACCTGGACCGGCCGGGGCTACAACTCGAACGTGGAGGTCGGGGAGAATTGGGAGGGTGGCGTCGCGCCCAATCTCAGCGGCGGAGGGGCCCTGCTCGTCTTCGGACCCGGGCGTTTTCGGGACGTGAGTTTCGCGGGACTCGACCGGGACGTCGCCGGGCTCGTGGTGAGCGGCGACTACCGCTTCGTCGGGAACGAGAACCTGCTCAGCCTCTTCGGCGGCGGCCTGACCGTGACGGCGCCGACCGGCAAGGCGCGGCTCGAATTCGCCCCGTC
This sequence comes from uncultured Opitutaceae bacterium, assembly GCA_964460895.1. Classification (GTDB taxonomy): domain Bacteria; phylum Verrucomicrobiota; class Verrucomicrobiia; order Opitutales; family Opitutaceae; genus Didemnitutus. The sequence continues at coordinate 11,531 of CAYWTK010000032.1, read as the reverse complement.
CAGCCTCTACGTGGACGCCGGCGCCGACCAGACCTGGTCCATCGCCACCAACGCCTCCGTGATCATCGGCTCCCGCCTCTCCGGCGGCGGCAGGATCTCCAAGACCGGCGGCGGCACGCTCTACCTCGGCAACGACAACGACAGCGAGACCGGCGCGTGGTTCGGAGGGCTCGTCCTGAGCCAGGGCACCGTGGTGCTCGGCGCACGGCGCGACATGTACGAGGGCGCCGTCACGTCCGGCGCCCTCGGCACCGGTTCCGTCACCATCGGCCCGGCCACCGGCGATGCCGTCACCACTCCCACGCTCGTCGCCTCGGCGCGCGAGAACAACGGCGACTATGCCCGCTTCGACGACGACTGGGTCATCATCCCCAACGCCATCACCGTCAGCGGCAGCCTCAACACGGTGAACGAGATCGGCCTGCGCTTCACCGGCACCGTCACCCTCGCGACCGACACCGTGCTGACCAGCCGCGGCGAGAACCTCGAGTTCTCCGGCCCGATCCTCGAGTCCGGCGGAGCGCGCAAGCTCACCGTCAACACGTCCAATGCGGTCATCCACTTCGGCGCCAGCGGCTGGACCGGCGGCACGGAGGTCGCGCAGGGAGTCTTCGTCTTCGCCGGCGAAGACAACACGCCGGGCATCAACGGCGGCATCGTCGTCGGCGCGGCCGGCTACGTCGGCATTTCCGCGGACCAGAACCTCCAAGGCTTCCTCGACCAGGTCGCGGCGACCTCCACCGGCGCCATCGGCTTCGATTCGGACCAAGCCGGCGGCATCTCCACGTTCGGCGCCGGCCTGACGATCGACCTGTCCTCGAAGGACCCGCTCCTCCGCCTCGGCTCCGCCAGCCGCGCGATCATCGCGCCGGACGCCACGATCACGCCCGCCGGCGGCGCGAGCGGTCCCTACCGCTTCGGCGGCGGCGGCGGCGAACTCGTCGTCGCGGCCCAGCTCGGCGGCGCGCGCGGCGTCACGGTCGACTCCCTCGCGCAGCTGCCGCTCACGGTCCGCCTCATCCACAACGGCAACGCCTTCACCGGACCGGTCTCGGTCAAGGACTCCGCGCTCATCTTCGGCAACAACGGCACGACGGGCGACAACGTCGCCCGCGGGGTCGGTCAGCTGACCCTGGTGGGTCCCGGATCCTACATCGGCTCCGAGGACCCCGACACGACCCCCGCCAATTTCCTGCCGCTGTTCTCGTCCACGACGCCGGGCGTCATCGGCTTCGACCGCGACCCGGGCTCGCTCACGCTCACGCCGCGCGTCGTCGACCTCACGGGCGTCGGTCTCGCGGGCCTGACCCAGGCGTACCTCGGCACGGCTTCGGCCATCGACAACGACGGCACGCCCGGGCCCGGACTCCGCCTCACCGGAACGATCGGGGCCGGCGGCGGCGGCGTCCACCGCTTCGCCGCCTACAAGGGCGGATTCCTCGAGATCGCCGGCACGCTCGCCGGCAGTTCCCTGGTGATCGGCCACCCCGACGCCTTGGGCACCTTCGGCGACCGCGTCCGCCAGACCTACTCCACCGTCCTCCTGAGCGGCAACAACGGCACCGGCCTCGCGAGCGGCACCACCTTCCACGGCGGCCAGCTCCTGCTCGGGCACGCGAACGCGCTCGGCGCGGGCACGCTGACCGTCGCGCCGGTCAATTTCACCATCGAGGGCGAGGACGACGAGCCGACCCCGCTCCTCGGGGCGGCGGCCGCCTCCCTCGCGATCGGCAACGCCATCCACCTCCAAACCGACCTCAACCTCGGCGGCAGCCAGGCCTTCACCCTGTCCGGCGTCATCTCGGGGAGCGGCGAACTCTACGTGGGCGAGGACGCCGACGCGGGATTCATGGTCACCCTCTCCGGGGCAAACACGTTCGGGGGCGGCGTCTATGTGAGCCAAGACAGCACGCTCATCGTCGACCACAACCAGGCGCTCGGCGCCGGCCCTCTCGCCTTCGGCCAGCCCGCGGGCGTCGGCTCGCCCTCCGTCGTCTTCAACACCACCGCGCCCGTCGTGAACGGTCTCTCGAGCGGCAACTTCGCGAGCCTCATGGTCGATCAGGACCAGACCGTGTTGACGATCAACCAGCCGACGACGCTCGAGTACGGCGACGCCTTCCGCGGGGAGATCCGCGCGGAGGGCACGGCCGGCACAATGCGGCTCGTCAAGACCGGGCCCGGCACCCTCCGGCTCGAGAGCGGCATGGTGGGCGAAGGCTACAACTACGGCCTCTACGGCTACGGCTTCGGCGGCACCGCGCTGCCGGGCAATCCCAACGTCATCCTGCAGGTCCAGTCGGGACGCCTCGTCCTCGGCGACGACTTCTATCTCGAGGACAGCAGCTCGACCGTATGGGTCAGCGGCGGCACGCTCGCGACGGTCAACCAGTACCTGTCCAACCCGGTGGTCGTCACCGGCGGCCGCCTCGCGGGCACGGGCACGTACTTCAGTCCCGTCACCCTCGGCGCCGGCGCGGTGATCGCGCCGGGCTTCGACGACGCGCACGGCCGCATCGGCCACCTCACCATCAGCCACCTCACGGTCGGTCCCGACAGCGTCTACGAGTTCGACCTCGCGGGCGCGGACCCGGAGGACTACTCGGCCCGCGACTTCCTGAGCATCAGCACCGACTCGACGCTCGAGATCACCGCGACCTCCACCGACCCCTGGGTCATCCGCCCCGTCACGCTCAATTCGTCCGGGGTCAACGGCATCCTCGGGGGCATCGCGCCGGGCGCCACCTACGCCTGGTCGATCGCCTATTTCCAGGGCCTCTCCGGACTGGCTCTGGATCTCGACCAGAAGCCGCTCAACGTGGTGCTCGACCTCAGCGCGTTCCAGCCCGGCATCGCGGGCACGACCTGGCTGCACTTCTCGACCACGACCATCGGCGAGAACACCTCCGGGACGCTGTCCCTGAACTTCACCGCGGTGCCGGAGCCCTCCACCTACGCGCTGCTGCTGCTCGGCACCGGCGCCGTGGTCCTCGCGGCGCGCCGCCGCCGCCACGGGCGCTGACCGCCCCGCGCCTTGCCGCGGGGACGGACCCCGCCAGAGTGGGGCGATGCCCTCCCGGTCCCCCGCCCTCCGCCTCGCCGCCGCCTCGGTCGTCGCCGCCGCCGCGCTGCTGTCCGCGGCCTGCGGCCGCCGCGCCACGCCGGCCGACGCCGCCGTGGCGGAGCGGACGCTCCTCGTCACCAATCCGGCCGAGCCGTCCACCCTCGACCCGCACCTGGTCACCGCCGGAACCGAATTCGACCTCGTCGCGGCCCTGTTCGAGGGACTCTGCGTGCTCGACCCGCGCACCTCGCGCCCCGAGCCGGCCGCGGCCGAGCGCTGGGAGGTCTCGGCCGACGGGCTGACCTACACGTTCCACCTGCGGCGCGACGCGCGGTGGTCCGACGGCCGTCCGGTCACGGCCCGCGACTTCGTCGCCGCCTGGCGGCGCGCGCTCGCGCCGTCGCTCGCGGCCGAGAACGCCTACCTGCTCTACCCGCTGCGCCACGCCGAGGCGCTGAACCAGGGTCGGCTCGCCGACGCCTCGCAGCTCGGCGCCGAGGCCCTCGACGACCACACGCTCCGCCTCACCCTCGAGCGCCCGACCGCGCACCTGCCGGCCCTGACCGCGCTGCCGGTGTGGTTCCCCGTCAGCCTCGAGGTCATCGCGCCCCACGGGCCGCCCGACCGGCGGACCACGGACTGGACCCGCCCCGGTCGCCTCGTCGGCAACGGGCCGTTCGTCCTCGAGGAATGGACGCCCAACGCGCGCGTCGCGGTCGCGCGCAATCCCCACTACTGGGACGCCGCGACCGTCCGTCTGGCGCACATCCGCTTCCTCACCAACGAGAGCGCGGAGACGGGCGAGCGCGCCTTCCGGGCGGGCCAGGTCCACGTCACGGCCAGCCTGCCGCCGGCGAAACTGGAGACCTACCGCGCCGAGCGGCCGGAGGCGCTGCGCTCCGAGCCGTTCCTCCAGACGATCTTCCTCCGCTTCAACACCACGCGCCCGCCGTTCTCCGATGCCCGCGTGCGCCGCGCGTTCGCGCTCGCGGTGGACCGCGACGCGCTGGCCGACCGCGTCCTTCGCGGCGGCCGCCGCGCCGCGCGCAGCCTCACCCCGCCCGGCACGGGCGGCTACACCGCCCGCGCGGCGGTGCCGACCGACTTCGCGGAGGCCCGGCGGCTGCTCGCGGAAGCGGGCTTCCCCGAGGGCCGCGGCTTCCCCGCGGTCGAGCTGCAGGTGCGCAACGACCCGGACCAGCCGCGCGTCGCGGAGGTCCTGCAGGCGCGCTGGCGCGAGGAGCTCGGCGTCGCCGTCGGACTCCTGCAGGTCGAGCAGAAGACCTGGATCCGCAACCAGCAGGCCCTCGACTACACCCTCAGCACCGGCGGCTGGATCGGGGATTTCGTGGACCCCGCGACGTTCCTCGACCTGTTCGTCGGGGGCGGCGGCAACAACTGGACCGGCTGGGGCGACGCGGCCTACGACGACCTGCTCGCGCGCGCGGCCCGGGCCCCCGACCCGGCGTCGCGCCTCGAGCTGTTCCAGCAGGCGGAGGCGCGCCTGCTCGAGGAGGCGCCCGTCGCGCCGCTGTTCTTCGGCGCGCGGAACTTCCTCGTCCATCCGGCCGTCCGCGGCTGGGAGGCCTCGCTCCTCGGCCAGCAGCAGTACAAAAGGGTTTACCTCTCGGCCCCCTGAACGCACCGTCCCGCCCATGCCGCGCCTCGCGTTCCTCCTGCTCCTCCTGCTCGCCGCCTCCGCCCGCGGCGCCGAGGTCGAGGTCGTGCGCGTCTTCACCGGCTGGCGCGACGCGGCGTCGTTCAAGCGCATCTCCGAGTACTTCACCGGCCGCGAGCACACGGGGGGCGAGATCGTGCGCCGCACCCGGGCGGGCGAGCGCGCCGGGTACTACTTCCTCGTGCGCACCGCCAACGCCGGACCGGAACGCGCCGCCCGCTTCGAGCTCGCGGTCATCCTCCCCAGCTCGCCGGAGCCGCGGCGCCACGACTTCGCGGTGCGCCTGCCCGCCGGGGCCGCGGTCTTCAACCTCGGCCTGACCGGCGGCGACTGGCCCGCGCGGACGACCGACGCGGTCGCGTGGCGGCTCGAGCTGCGCGACGAGGCCGGGACGCTCCTCGCGTCCGCCCGGAGCTACCTCTGGGAGAAGCCCGTCCGCTGACCATGACGGGCTGGACGGACTGGCGGCCGCTGCCCGGCTGGTCGCCGGCGCCCGACGTGCTGGCGGAGACGCTGGTGGGCGGGCAGGCGTTCCGCTGGACCCACGACGACGCGGCGGGAATCTGGACCGGCGTCTGGTCGGACCACGCCGCGCGGCTCCGGCTCCGCGCCTGCCGGCTCGACTGGTCGGCGCCCGTCGCGCTCGAACGGCGGGTGGCGGACGCGCTGCCCCGCTACCTCGGCCTCGACGCCGGCTGGGCCGCGCGCGCGGACGCGCTGCCGTGGCGCAGCGACGCGCACCTCGCGCGCTGCCTCGCGGAATTCCGGGGACTCCACCTGCTCCGCCAGCCCTTCGGCGAGACCCTGCTGGCGTTCCTCTGCAGCGCCACCAAGCGCATCGTGCAGATCCGCGCGATGCTCGCCCTGCTGGCCGAGCGCCACGGCGCCCCGGTCGCCGGCGCGCCGGACGGCCTGCGCCGCCTGCCGACGTGGGACGGGCTCGCGGCGGTGCCCGAACGCGACCTCCGCGCCTGCCTCCTCGGTTTCCGCGCCCGGCACATCCACGCCACCGCCCGCTTCCTCGCCGCGCACCCGGGCTGGCTGGAGGAGACGGAGGCGGCGCCCTACCCCGAGGCCCGCGCGCGGCTGCTCGGGCTCCCCGGCGTCGGCGGCAAGGTCGCCGACTGCGTCCTGCTCTTCGGCGCCGGCCGGAGCGAGGCCTTCCCCGTGGACACGTGGATCCTGCAGGCGCTGGCGCGCCACTACGGGCTCGACGGCTGGAAACCGGAGCAGGTCGCGCGCTTCGGCCGCGCCCACTTCGGGCCCGACGCGGGCTTCGCCCAGCAGTTCCTCTTCGCCTGGGAGCGGCGGCACGCGACGGAAGCGCGTGGACCCGCCGCCTGATTGCGGCTTGCGGGCATCGCGGGAGCAGGCCATCGAACCCCGCATGCGGCCGCCGCGGCTGACTGTCCTCGCGTTGACGCTCCTGCTGGCCGGGACCGGTCCGGTCCGCGGCCAGTTGCTGCTTCACCTGACGTTCGACAACGCCGCGGACCTCACGGCCGACGCGTCGGGCAACAACCATCGGCCGGGCTTCGTGCAGGGCGCCCTGACGGTGGCGACGGGCGTGAGCGGCGGCGGCGCCGCATTCGACGGCAACACCTACCTGCGCTGGGGCCATGGCGGCACGGTCGTCGACGCCCTCAAGGGCAGCTTCACGGCCGCGGTCTGGATCCGGACGACGCAGACCTTCGGCTCGGCCGGCGACCGCGGCTACGAGGGAGTCGGCATCGTGTACGCGGACCAGCCCGGCCAGACCACCGACACGATTCCCATCGCGCTGAACGGCTCGGTCGCGGGATTCATGACCAGCGATGGCGCGCAGGACACGACGATCCACAGCACCTCCTCCATCAGCACCGGCTCGTACGTGCACGTGGCCGTGACCTACGACCACGCGACCGGCCGCAAGCGGGTCTACGTGAACGGCTCGCTCGAGGCGACCGAGGTGGTTACGCCGACCGCCCACGACGCCCGCAGACTGCTCTTCCTCGGGGCGAACGACTTCGACAGCCGCTACTTCTCCGGGCAGCTCGACGATTTCCAATTCTACGCCCAGGCCCTGAGCGCCACCGAGGTGTCCCAGCTGTTCAACCAGCCCGGCCTCACCGCCATTCCCGAACCCGGCGTCCTGCCCTTGGTCGCGCTGGGCGTGGTCGCCCTCCTCCTGCCGCGGTGGCGCCCGCTCCTTCGCGGTCGCTGAGCCGAGCGAAGGCGGCCGCCGCGGAACAGCCGTTCCGCCTGATACCAATGACGGCGCGCATTGAGCCTCTTGGAGCGGTTCGGGCTGGGTGCCATCCTCGTATTAATCCGGCACCGGCCGTTTCCTTTTCCCACGGATAGGACGGATTTTTCCGGATCGGAAGGATTCCATCCGTCTCCATCCGACGAATCCGTGGCCAAGAGGACGGTCGGGCGCGGCAGATGCCCGTCACGGCGTTGGGGGCCACGTGCCGAGGCGTAGCGTGAGCAAGTCACTCGCGGGGGGATCGAGGTGCGTCCCTGCAACCCACCACGGTCTCATTCCGAGCGATAACTGGTATGACATCGCGCCTTCGACCGCACGCTGCCGCGGCCGGGACATCGCGTGATCCGCGAACCTCGCCCTCCGTCGCCGGGGCTGTCCCTTCGGAACCGGCCTCCCGTCACGCCCCCGTCCGCCCCCGCCGCACGAGCCTCCACGGGAAGAAATACACCGCGTACACGACCGCGTAGACCGCGAAGTTGTCCACCTTGAGGAAGTGGGCGCCGGCGAAGAAGAAGATCAGCAGGTGCAGCCGCACGACGTTGCGGTAGGGGCGGAACAGTCCGTCGGGACTCGCCGCCGGGAACACCGGCCGCGCCTTCCGGGCTTCACGCGCCCCGGTCCGGCCCTCGCCCGCATCCGGGGCGGACGGCGGCGGGAGCCGGAACGCCTCGCGCTCCGCCAGCAGCGCCACGGGGACGAACCACCAGTAGCGCGCGACGACCTCAGCGTAGATCTGCGCCGACGCCAGGCCGGCCACCCGCGGCCCGACGGGGAAGAAGGCGTTGAGGAAGATCGAGTGCACGAAGTGGAACATGCCGAAATGGAAGGTGAAGAACGCGACGAGGAAGACGCCGGCGACCCCGACCTTCGTCGCGTCCGCGGACTCCCCCTCCTGGTGGAGCCGCCAGGCCGGCGCGAAGAGCAGCCACAGGATCATGGCGTAGCCCACGGTCAGGCTGGCGAGCCACAGGCTCCAGACGAGGTCGCGCGCCTCCCACTGGAACTGCCACGCCAGGCCCAGGCCGAGCGCGAAGGCGAGCAGGTCGTACCACGCGGAGGACCAGCGGGCCGAGGTTTCCGGCGTCATCGCCGGGCATCATCCGGGCGACCCCCGGCGACGCCAGCCCGAATGTCCCGGGGTTCCGGCGGATTTTCGGGCTGCGTCCGCGGCCGCGCGGGCCACCGTGGCGCCATGGCCGGCGCCGATCCCCGTCTCGACAAGTGGCTCTGGAGCGTGCGCGTCTTCAAGACGCGCGCCGAGGCGACCGCGCACTGCCGGAACGGGCGGGTCGAGGTCAACGGACTCGCCGCCAAGCCCGGCCGCGACGTCCACGTGGGCGAGACCGTCACCGCCCGCGTCGGGATCGTCACCCGCACCCTCAAGGTCCTCGGCCTCCCCCGCTCCCGCGTCGGCGCGAAGGAGCTGCCGGCCTACGTCGCGGACCTGACGCCCGCCGCCGAACTCGACCGCGCGCGGCAGGCGCGGATCGAGCACCTCCTCGCCCGCGAGCGCGGCGCCGGACGCCCGACGAAGAAGGACCGCCGCGAGATGGGCCGGCTGTTCGGGTTCGAGTAGCCGGCTCGACCGCGCCGGGTCAGCGCGTCAGCCGCCGGTACTTCACCCGGTGCGGCTGGTCGGCGTCGCGGCCCTTGCGGCGGCGGAAATCCTCGAGGTAGGCGGAATAGTTGCCGGCGAACCAGTGGACGTAGCTGTCGCCCTCGAAGGCGAGGAGGTGCGTCGCGACGCGGTCGAGGAACCAGCGGTCGTGGGAGATGACGACCGCGCAGCCGGCGAAGTTCTCCAGTCCCTCCTCCAGCGCGCGGATCGAGTTCACGTCGAGGTCGTTGGTCGGCTCGTCGAGCAGCAGCAGGTTCGCGCCGCTCTTCAGCACGCGGGCGAGCAGCACGCGGTTGCGCTCGCCGCCGGAGAGCACGCCGACCTTCTTCTGCTGGTCCGCGCCGGTGAAGCCGAACTGCGCGCAGTAGGCGCGGCTGTTCACGGTGCGCGCCCCGAGCGGCATCATCTCCTGGCCGTCGCTGATCGCCTCCCAGATGGTCCTGCCCGCCTCGAGCGAGTCGCGCGACTGCTCGACGTAGGCCCACTTGACCGTCTCGCCGACGCGGAACTGGCCCGCGTCGGGCTTCTCCAGGCCGGTGATCATCCGGAAGAGCGTGGTCTTGCCGACGCCGTTGGGGCCGATGACGCCGACGATGCCGCCCGGCGGCAGCGCGAACGAGAGGTTCTCGTAGAGGAGCTTGTCGCCGTAGGCCTTGGTGATGCCCTGCGCCTCGACGACGAGGGTGCCGAGGCGCGGACCGGGCGGGATGATGATCTCGAACCTCTGCTCCTGCTCGGCCACGTCCTGCTTGAGCATCTGCTCGTAGGCGTTGAGGCGCGCCTGGCCCTTGGCCTGCCGGGCCTTGGCCGACGAGCGGATCCACTCCAGCTCGCGCGCCATCGCCTTCTGCCGGCGGTCCTCGGTGCGCTGCTCGATGGCGAGGCGCTTCTGCTTCTGCTCCAGCCAGCCGGAATAGTTACCCTTCCACGGGATGCCGTGGCCGCGGTCGAGCTCGAGGATCCAGCCGGCCACGTTGTCGAGGAAGTAGCGGTCGTGCGTGACCGCGATCACCGTGCCCTCGTACCGCGCGAGGTGCTGCTCGAGCCAGTGCACGCTCTCGGCGTCGAGGTGGTTGGTGGGCTCGTCGAGGAGGAGGATGGCCGGCTTCTGCAGGAGCAGCCGCGCGAGCGCGACGCGCCGGCGCTCGCCGCCGGAGAGGGTGTCGACGACCGCGTCGGGGGGCGGGCAGCGCAGCGCGTCCATCGCCTGCTCGACCAGCGGCGCGGTGTCCCAGGCGCCGAGGGCGTCGATCCGCTCCTGGAGCTTGGCCTGCTTCTCCGCGATCGCGTCGCGCGCCGCGTCGTCCTCGGCCGCCGCCAGCTCGTCCCAGGTCGCGTCGTACGCCGCGGTCAGTTCGGTCAGGTGCCGCACGCCCTCCTCGACGCAGGCCTGCACCGTCGCGCCCGGCGTCAGCTGGGGCTCCTGCGGCAGGAAGCCGACGGGATAGCCGGGCTCGAAGGCGACGTGGCCGTCGAACTCCTTGTCGATCCCCGCGAGGATGCGCATGAGCGAGGACTTGCCGGAGCCGTTGAGGCCGAGGACGCCGATCTTCGCGCCGTAGAAGAACGACAGCGAGATGTCGCGGAGGATCTCCTTGCGCTCGATCTTCTTCGAGACGCCGAGCATCGAGAAGATGACCTTCGGGGCTTCGGGTTGCGGCATGGGGCGCGAGGCAAACCCGGGCCGGCGCGCGAGGCAAGCCGCCGGACGCGCCCGCGAAATTCCTCGCCTCGCCCCGGCGCCGCCCCTTGAACGCCCCGCGTGCCCGCCCCCGCGTCCGCCCCGCCGCCCGCCCGTCCGGTCTCCGCCCGCGCGGCCGCGGCGGTCATCGCGGCCGCCGTGCTGGCGGCCTACGCGAACGGCCTGGGCGGACCCTTCGTCTTCGACGACCAGGTGGCGATCCTCGGCAACCCGAGCCTGCGGTCGCTGGCGACCGCGCTGACGCCGCCGGCGGACTCCGGGCTCACCGTCGCCGGACGCCCGCTGCTCAACCTGACGTTCGCCCTCAACTGGGCGCTGGGCGGGGAGCAGGTCCTCGGCTACCGCGCGGCGAACGTCGCCCTCCACATCGCCTCGGCGCTCGCGCTCGCGGCGCTCGTCCGCCTCACGCTGACGCGCCTCGCGCATCCGGCGGCCGGCGGGGTGGCGCTGGCGGCCGGCCTGCTCTGGGGCGTCCACCCGCTGGCCACCGCCGCGGTCACCTACGTCTCGCAGCGGGCCGAGTCGCTCGCCGCGGCGGCGATGCTGCTGTCCCTGCTCGCCTTCGCCCGCGCCGCGGCCCCGGGCGCGGGGCGGGGCTGGGCGGCGGCGGCGGTCGCCGCGGCGTGGGCCGGCGTGGCGACCAAGGAGACGGCCGTCGTCCTGCCCGCGCTCGCCCTGCTCTACGACCGCTGCCTCCTCGCCGGCTCGTTCGGCGCCGCCCTGCGCGCGCGCGGCCGGCTGCACGCGGCGCTGGCCTCGTCGTGGCTCCCCGCGGCGCTCCTCGCGTGGCAGGCCGGGGACCGCGGCGGCACGGCCGGCTTCGGCTCGGCCGCGGTGGGGCCGTACCTGCTGCAGCAGGCGGAGGCGGTGCTCACCTACGCGCGGCTGGCGGTCTGGCCCGCGCCGCTGGTCTTCGACTACGGCACGCCCCTGCCGGCGGGCGCGGGGGAGGTCGCGCCGGAGCTGCTGGTCGTCGGTCTCCTGCTCGCCGGCACGGCCGCGCTCCTGGTGCGCGCGCCGCGCGCGGGGTTCCTCGCCGCCGCGCCCTGGATCCTGCTGGCGCCCAGCTCCAGCCTCGTGCCGGTCGCCACGCAGACGATGGCCGAGCACCGCGCCTACCTGCCGCTGGCCGCGGCCGCGGTCGCCGCGGGACTGCTCCTCGCGCGCGCCGCGCCGCGCGCGCTCGCGCCGGCCGCGCTCGCCCTCGCGGCCGCGCTGGGC